>JANMQV010000190.1:0-16656 GCA_031370645.1 Candidatus Eiseniibacteriota bacterium
GGCGGCGGGCACGTGCTTCATGTCGTCTGCGATCTCACGATCGCGGCCGACAACGCGCGCTTCGGCCAGACTGGCCCGAAGGTGGGGTCGTTCGACGGCGGATTCGGCTCCTCCTATCTTGCGCGAATCGTCGGGCAGAAGAAGGCCCGGGAAATCTGGTTCCTCTGCCGGCAGTACGACGCCAACCAGGCGCTCGATATGGGACTCGTCAACACGGTGGTTCCGCTCGAACGGCTCGAGGAGGAGACCGTCGCCTGGTGCCGGGAGATGCTCGCCATGAGCCCGCTCGCGCTCCGCGTTCTCAAGGCCGCGCTGAACGCCGATTGCGACGGACAGACGGGCCTTCAAGAATTGGCGGGGAACGCCACGCTCCTCTACTACATGTCCGCGGAGGCGCAGGAGGGGCGCGACGCCTATGTGGAGCGGCGGAAGCCCGACTTCTCCAAATTCCCCCGCCTCCCCTAGCGTGACTTCGATTTCCGCGCGACCGTCAGCGCTTCGCGTCTGGCTGGCGGCGCTTCGTCTCCCGACGCTCGTCGCAGCGCTCGTGCCGGTGGCCGTCGGAAGCGCCCTCGCCTACCGCGACTATCGCTTCCGTCTCGGCCCCGCCGTCGCCGCACTCCTCGGCGCGCTCGCCATCCAAGTCGGAACGAACTTCGCGAACGATCTTTACGATTTCCGAAAGGGAGCCGATTCCCCGGAGCGCCTCGGCCCTCCGCGCGTCCTTCCGCTCGGCTGGCTCTCGCCCGTCACGGTGAGCCGCGCCATGATCGCCGCCTTCTCGACCGCCACGCTCGCGGGAATCTATCTCGTCTCGGCCGCGGGCTGGCCCGTCGTTGCGATCGGGCTCGCATCCATCGCGGCCGGCGTCGGCTACACGAAAGGGCGCTTCGCGCTCGCCTATCGAGGGCTCGGCGATCTCGCGGTCTTCGTCTTCTTCGGCCTGGTCGCCGTCGCCGGCACCTACTACGTGCAGGCACGGCTCGTCACGCCGCTCTCGTTTCTCGTCGCCATTCCGGTGGGAAGTCTCTGCACCGCGATCCTCGTGGTGAACAACGTGCGCGACCTCGACACCGATCGCGCCGCCGGAAAACTGACGCTCGCCGTCCGCCTGGGGCGAAGCGGAACGCGGATCGAGTACGGAACGCTCCTCGCGCTCGCCTTCGCCGTGCCGCTCGCGCTCTGGCTTCGCGGTTCGCTCTCCGTCGCGACACTTCTTCCCTACGCCACAGCCTCGCTGGCGTGGCGAACTCTCGGAACGGTCCTGAAGCACGAGGACGGCCCCGCTCTGAACGGCGCGCTCCTTGACACCGCTCGTCTCCACGGCCTTTTCGGTCTCCTTTTCGCCGCCGGCGTTGCCGTCTCCGGCCCGGGCCGGTAGCGATGGGCACCGGGGCGCTCGCGCGGCTTCGACTCGGAGGTTACCGATTCGCGTTCCGCGCCCCCTGGCCCTCCGTCGAGGGGCCGCAAGAGGTGCGCGAGGGGATCTGGCTCGCGTTGGAGGACGACGAAGGGCGGATCGGTGTCGGGGAGAGCGCGCCATTCCCCGGCTTCGGAATGGAAACGCTCGCCTCGAGCCTCTCGGCGCTCCGGCTCGCGGCGCGATTCGTCCCCGGGCTACCGCCCGAGCACTTCCTCGCCGCCGCGGAGGATTTGCCGCGATTGGCGCCGGTCGTCGCGTCGCCCGGCGCGCGCGCGGCGCTCGACTTCGCGCTTCATGATCTCGCCGCCCAACGCGCGGGGGTGCCGCTCGCCGCGCTCCTCGGCGGTGCCGCCGCGGTCACGACGGTGCACGCGAACGCGGCGATTCCGCGGCTCGCCGTACCAGAGGCCGCTGCCGCCGCTTGCGCCGCCGTCGCGGCGGGAGCGCGCTGCGTGAAGCTCAAGGTGGGTCGCAGGCCTTTGGCGGAGGATGTGGCACTGGTTCGCGCGGTTCGCGAGGCGATCGGCCCCGCGGTCCGGCTTCGTATCGACGCGAATCAAGCCTGGAGCGAGACCGAGGCGATCGAAGCCCTCCGCGCGCTCGCACCGTTCGATCTCGAGTACGCCGAGCAGCCCGTGGCGGCCGGTGCGGTCGGCACGCTCGCTCGCGTGCGCGCGGAGTGCGGGGTGCCGATCGCCGCCGACGAGGCGCTGACCGACTTGCGATCCGCGCGGCGGCTCATCGCGGCGCGGGCGGCCGACGTCTTCATCGTGAAGCCGATGGCGCTCGGCGGCATCGCTTCTTCACGCGCGGTTATCGAGATCGCGGCCGGCGCCGGCATCCGCGTGACCGTGACGTCGCTCGTCGAGAGCGCCGTGGGACGAACGGCGGCGCTCCACCTCGCCGCCTCGCTTGGCGGCGAGAGCGATCACGGGCTTGCCACGGGGAGCGCCCTGACCGAGGATCTCCTCCCTGGAATCGCCGACCGGCCGGGAGAACTCCTCGTTTCCGCCGAAAGCGGACTGGGCGAGGCGCTCCGCCTGGCGGTCGTCTCCCGGACCGAACCCTACTCCGTCGAGGAATCCGTATGAACGTCTCGCACGATCCCGTCCGCTTCTGGGGCGCGCTCCAGCCGGGACGCCTCGCGCTGAAGAGCGAGCGGCACGAGTGGACCTACGCGGAGTTGGAAGCCGCCGTCGCCGCCACGACCGAAGCGCTGGTCGCGCGCGGCCTCGGGATGGGCGAACATTTGGCGCTCGAGTTCCCCGCCGAGGAAGGCGCGCTACTCACCGTGACATTCCACGCCGCGCATCGTCTCGGCCTGCTCCCGGTGCTCATCCCGGCGAACGCCACCGCGGCAGAGCGCGAATTGCTCCACGCGAAAGCACAGACCGATTTCGTACTCACCGCGGAGGGGATTGCCGCTCCCGCCGCCGCCGCGGCTGCTGGGCCACTCGTGCCGGAAGCCGAACCGCCGCTTCGCCGCCTCGACACACCGGCCGCCGTCGTCTTCACCTCCGGCACCGCGGCCTCCCCGCGCGCGGTCGTCTTGACCCACGGCAACTTCCTCTGGAGCGCGGTCGCCTCCGGGCGAAATCTCGGCGTGCACCCGGGCGATCGCTGGCTCTGCTGTCTGCCGCTCCACCATGTCGGCGGGCTTTCGATCGTGACGCGCTCCGCCGCCTACGGAACCGCGGTCGTGCTCCACGCGAAGTTCGACGCCGACGCGGTAAACCACGCGATCGACCACGACGACATCACGCTTCTCTCGCTCGTCCCGACGATGCTCGCCAGACTTTTGAAGGCGCGCGGCGGCCGGCTCTTCCCCGCGCGGCTTCGCGCGGCGCTCATCGGGGGCGGGCCAATCGACGCGGCGCTCCTCGATGAGGCGGCGTCCCTTCGCCTCACGGCCCTCCCTACGTACGGACTCACGGAGGCGACGTCGCAGGTCACCACGCTCTCGCGGCGCGATTGGCCGGTGGGGCTCGCGACCGCGGGGCGCCCGCTCCCTTACACGCATGTCGAAATCCGAAACGAGGCCGGCGAGCCGAAGCGCGAGGGAGAGGAGGGGGAAATCGTGGTCCGCGGCCCGACCGTCATGGCGGGATACCTCGGTGAGCCCGACGCCACCGACACCACGCTCCGGGGACGCTGGCTCCGGACCGGCGACATGGGGACGTGGGACGCGGCGGGACGCCTGATCGTTCTCGACCGCCGCGCCGACCGAATTGTCACGGGCGGCGAAAACGTCTCTCCCGCCGAGGTGGAGAGGGCGATCGCCGCTCATCCCTCGATCGACGACGTCTGCGTCGTGGGGCTTCCGTCGACGGAGTGGGGGCAGGAAGTGGCGGCGGTGGTTTCGCTCAAGCCTGGGAAGGCGATCACGCTGGAGGGACTTCGCGATCACGTCGCGGCGACGCTCGCGTCCTTCAAGTTGCCGCGACACGTCATGGTCGGATCCGCCGTGCCGCGAAGCGCCGGCGGAAAACTGCTACGACGCGTCGCGCGCGACCGGTTCCTCGACGAGGTGGCGAAGCAGAAACATCCGTAGATCTTCGGGGATGGAGGTCGGCTTGAGACGCCCCTCCCCGGCCCGCAGCGCGAAGGCATGCACCGTGCGCGCCACGACTCGCCGATCGGACTCGCCTCCGCCTCCCGTCACCGCGTAGCGAAGTTCGAACGAGGCCTTCCCCACCTTCACGACCTCGATCGCCACCGTGATCGTATCGCCGTGCCGGATCGGTACCTTGTAGTCGGCTTCGCTGTGCACGATCGGCACGACCCACGGAGCGCCCGTGAAGAAGTAGGCGCGATCGACGCCCCCCGAGACCCAGAACTCCTCGTAGGCGAGGTGTAGGTAGTCGTAGATCCGCCCGAAGAAGAGCACGCCCGCACCGTCGACGTCCTGGAAGCGAACCGGCGTCGTGAAGGTGAAGCTCATGGTCCCGCCACCGTGCCGACGTAGACGAACGCGACGCCGCCGGTGAGCGAATGGAGGCGCACATCGGAGAAGGCGCGCGTCTCGAGCATCAGAGCGGTGAACGCTTCGCCCGCCGGGAATTGCGACGACGTGCGATCGAGGTACTCGTAGGCGGCGCGGTCCCCCGTCAGCCATCCGCCGAGACGAGGGAGGATCCGATGGGAGTAGAGTCGATAGAGCGGGCCGAAAAGCGCACCGCCCGGCTGGCCGAATTCGAGGACCACGACCCGGCCGCCCGGTTTGACGACGCGGGCGAGTTCCCGAACCCCGCGCGCCGGGTCGTCGACGTTACGGATTCCGAACGCGATCGACGCGACGTCGAACGAATCGCCCGCGTACGGAAGCGCGAGAACGTCGGCCACCTCGAAACGGACCGGAAGGCCCGCCCGCGCGGCCTTTTCAGGGGCGAAGGCGAGCATCTCCTCGCAAAAATCGGTCCCGATCACTTCTCCGCCCGCGCCGACCGCCCGCCGGAACTCGAGCGCGAGATCGCCGGTGCCGGTGGCGCAATCGAGGACCCGATCTCCCTCCCTCACCCCGCTTTTCGCGACCGCGACGCGGCGCCAGCGATGGTGGAGGCCGAAGGACAACACTTGATTCGCGCGATCATAGCGCTTCGCGATGGAGGCGAACATGGTTCGGACGGTGGCGCTCATGGCCGACGAGCATACCACGCCCGCGAGCATCGTTTGACCGCCCCGCGGGCAATCGGTAGACTCGACGCATGGCCGTGATTTCCATGTCGTTACAGGAATCGGATGGGCGCCCGCGCCGCCGTTCCACCGCGGTTCGGGTGGGTGGTGTCGTCGTGGGCGGCGGCCGCCCCATCGTCGTCCAATCGATGACGAACACCGACACGGCCGATGCCCGCTCCACCGCGGATCAGGTGATCGCGCTCGCGGAAGCCGGCTCGGAACTCGTGCGTGTGACCGTCAACACGCCCGAGGCGGCGGCGGCGGTTCCGGAGGTGAAGGCGCGCCTCCGCGACGCTGGGCTTTCGACCCCGATCGTCGGCGACTTCCACTTCAGCGGACATCTCCTGCTCCACGACTACCCCGAGTGCGCGAAAGCCCTCGACAAGTACCGCATCAATCCGGGAAACGTCGGCGCCGGCAAGCGCCACGACGAGCACTTCCGCCGCATCATCGAGGCGGCGGTCGCGAACGCGAAGCCGGTTCGGATCGGCGTGAATTGGGGTTCGCTCGACCGGGAACTCCTGACTTCCCTGATGGACGAAAACGCGAAACGCCCGAGGCCGCTTCCCGATCGCGAGGTCACGCTCGACGCCATGTTTCAGAGCGCCATCCGTTCCGCGGCCATGGCCGAGGAGTTCGGACAGCCGCACGACGCCATCGTCCTCTCCGCCAAGGTGTCGGGGGTGCGCGATCTGCTCGACATTTACCGGCGCCTCGCGGCCGAAACCGATTACGCGCTCCATCTCGGCCTGACCGAGGCGGGCATGGGGATGAAAGGGCTCGTCGCCTCGACGGCGGGGCTCTCGACGCTCCTGCTCGAGGGGATCGGCGATACAATTCGCGTGAGCCTGACCCCGACGCCGGGCGGCGATCGGCGCGAAGAGGTCTACGCCTGCCAGCAGATACTCCAATCGTGCGAAATTCGCGCGTTTCAGCCTCAAGTCACGTCCTGCCCCGGCTGCGGGCGGACGACTTCGTCCACCTTTCAGGAACTGGCGGAGCGCGTGAACGGTCACCTGCGCGAGCGGATGCCGGCGTGGCGCAGCCAGTACCCCGGTGTCGAGGAGTTGCGGGTCGCGGTGATGGGTTGCGTGGTGAACGGGCCCGGCGAATCGCGGCACGCGCACATCGGCATTTCGCTCCCCGGTTCGGGCGAGAATCCGAAGGCGCCCGTCTTCATCGACGGAGAGCTGACGACGACCCTCCACGGCGCGCGGCTCACCGAGGAGTTCTTGGAACTGGTCGACGGTTACGTGGAGAGTCACTACGGAGCGGGAGCCCGCACCTAAGCCGGTGTCCGGCGGTTCCCGGGCGGGAACCGAGTCGCGCCTCTTCCTACCGAATCTTCCTCGCGGTTCCCAACGTCTTCTCTTCGCGATCCCCCGCCCTTCGCCGCGGCGGTCCCATCCCGCCTTTCCCCGTGATCACCGACCAGGGACGCTGCGCTTCCTGCACCGCGAGCGCGACCGTCACCTGGAACTCGCCGAGTCGATTCATGTCCTGGAGGTACTCGCGGTAGCGGTGGACGAACCACCAGGCGATGGCGATTTCCAGATAGACGACGCCGAGGAGCGCGAGATGGATACGCGCGAGGACGGTGATCGAGACGGAGAGAACGAGGCAGTAGAGCGCTTCCACGATCGCGGGGCCTTGGAACGAGCCCCAGTTCGGCGACGCCGACCCGTGCTCCACGCGAAGCACGATGCTACGGAGGAGGAGCATCGTCATGCTGGCCGCGGCCGCGATCGCCACTTCGAGCGCCGCGCGCGGCGCCGGCTGAAGCAGGTAGTCGCTGGGGCGAGGCGCGAGGTCGAAGACGAGCGAGAAGCCGCCGTAGGCGATCACGGCGAGCGAGAGTTGCGTGAGAAGCCGGTAGCCGCGCGTCCCGGCCACGATCCCGGCCAGGAGGATCGCATAGACGACGCCGACCACCAGCGCCGCGGGCGGCAGAAGGAACATTCCCGAAAGAAAGAAGGCGGGGCCGAGCGAGTAGGTTCTCCACGTCCTCTCTTTCGAGGGGACGAGAATCGGCCAGATGAACAGCGCTGCGGCACTCGTGGCGAAGAGCGACGCGACGAGCCAGACATTCGGCGTGCCGCGAAACTCGTGCGCTGCCCGCGCCGCGACGACGAGCGCCATGATCACGAGAACGATACGAGTGGTGGCGAGGCTGGCGTAGCGTCGGATGTTCAGGGTTCGGTTCACCTCCACGGGCTGGTCTCGATCCCGTGGGTACTTTATCGGCCGAATCGGGTGCGCTCTTTACGCGCTGACCAGTCTGCGTCCCGCCGGTTACGACCCCGCCGCGGCGTCATGCGCGGGGAGGCGCCGGAGATGGCCCGAACGGGCCAGGCGACGCTCCCGGCGCGAACTATTCCTAAACCTTTCGGGCCTTCCGGCCGATCTCTTGTTGCGTGACGCCGGAACGCAAAACCTTTTCCGTGGACCCTTCCACCCTCTCCGAGAACCTGATCGAACGCGTCGAAGCGCTCGAACGGGAAAATCGGCGTTGGAAACGCACGGCACTCGCGGCGGCCGCGTTGCTCATTGCGGCGGCGGTCGTCGGCATGAGCGCGCCGCCGACCAAAACGCTCGATTTGGAACTCCTCCGCATCGTCGACTCGCATGGAAAGGCGCGCGCCATTCTCGGAATGAGCGAGGAAGGCCCCGCCCTTTCGCTGCTCGACGAAAAGGGGCGGCTACGCGCGAATTTGGGCTTGGAGAAGAATGGGCCGTCATTAGACCTGCTCGACACGGCCGAGACGCCGCGCGCGCAGCTGACGGTGGATGGGAAACAGGGTCCACATCTCGACTTCACCGACGCCAAGGGCGTGCAGGCCTCGATTCGCCCCTAGCGGTTCCGTGGCGCGCGCGATCACACCCGCGCTCCGCGCCTACTCCCGCAGCAACGTCTCCACCAACTCCATCACCACCGCCGGCGACATGGCGCCACCGCGCGTTTCCGCCGTCGCGGCACCGGCCTCCCCCAGAACCTTTCGGGCGGGTTCGATCGCGCGATGCAGGTCGAGTTGGTCGGGCTCCGTTCGGGGCGCGTCGGCAGCCGTTCTCCAGGCGGCTCCCGCTCCCGCCAGGATGAAGGCGCGCTCCGATTGACCGACGAGCGCGGCCAGCCCCGCCGTGCTGTCGACGATATCGATCAACCCCGTCGTGTCGCCGATCGCTTGGAACACCTCGAGCGCTTCGGTGAGTAAGGCTTTCGCGCGCCCCGCGTCGCCCCGCCGCGTGGCCACCTCGCCCATTTGGCGGAGCGAAAAGCCCATTCCTTCCTTGTTGCCGAGTTGCCGCTGAATGGCGAGTCCGAGTTCGAGGTAGCGCTGCGCCGCATCGAGGTCGCCTTGATGAAGCCCGATGTCGGTCAGGCCGTTCAGGGTGTAGGCCTCCATCGTCGCGTTGCCGAGGGCGCGATGGAGTTCCAACACCTCCTCGTAGAGTCGCCGCGCTTCCTCGCCTTCTCCCCGCGATTGCAAGACGACCGCGAGATTGTGCAGCGTGAGGGAGACGCCGCGGCGATCCTCGATCTCCCGCCGGATGGCCAGCGCCTCGCCGTAAAGCGCGGAAGCGGTCTTGAGGTCGCCACGGATATTGGCCAAATTCCCCTGCTCGAACCGCGCATTCCCGACCCCCGCCTTGTCGCCGAGCGAACGCGCGATCTCCAGGCTATCGCCCAGGTAGATGTCGGCCGCCGTGAAGTCGCCCTGCCCTCGGGCCAGCGCCGCCGAGGCGTAGAGCGCCTTGGCCCGCTCGACGCTAGGCTCGAGCGCTCCGGGGAGCGCCAAACTCTCGCGCAGGACCGCGCGCCCTTCCTCCCACGTTCCGCGCGTGAGCCAGAAGCGCCAGATCGCACCGGCGACGAGGAGCGCGGAACCGGCGTCCTCCTTCGTGAGGTAGTAGCGCGTCGCCCGGCGAAGATTGTCGTGCTCCTGGTCGAGCCGCTCGAACCAGGCCGCCTGCTCCGGTCCTTGAAGTTCGGGCTCGGCCTGAAGCGCCAGCTTGAAGAAATGGAATGCGTGGCGGTCGGCCTGTGTCTCCACCTCGCCCGCTACCTTCAACCGCTCCGCGGCGTAGTCCCGGATCGTCTCGAGGAGCGTGTATCGCGATGACTCTCCCGATTCGTTCGGCACGACGAGCGATTTGTCGATGAGCGGCGAAAGAAGATCAAGCACGTCGAAACTCTCGAGCCCATTCCACGCACAGACCGACTCGGCCGCTTCGAGAGAGAAGCCGCCCGCAAAGACGCTCACGCGGTTCAGAAGTTTCCTCTCCTGCTCGGAGAGGAGGTCGTACGACCAGTCCACGGTGGCGCGAAGCGTCTGTTGCCGCGGAAGCGCGGTGCGGCTTCCGCCGGTGAGGAGCGCGAAACGATCCTGAAGTCGCGTCAGGATCTGTTCGACCGGGAGCACCTTCACGCGAACCGCAGCGAGTTCGATGGCGAGCGGAATTCCGTCGAGGCGGTGGCATACCTGCGCCACCGCGGCGGCGTTCTTGTCCGTTAATTGGAAGGAGGGCTGCGTCGCCTGCGCGCGATCAACGAAGAGCCTGACCGCCTCGTACCGCCCCGCCGCCTCCTTGCTCTTGATGACGGAGGTGCGCGGGTCGGGCACCGAAAGGGTCGGGATCCGCCAGATCACCTCGCCCGGCACGCCGAGCGCTTCGCGGCTCGTCGCAATGACACGCACGTTCGCCGCGGCGCGCATGAGGGTCGCCACGAGCGGCGCCACCGCCGCGGCCAAGTGCTCGCAGTTGTCGAGCACGAGGAGCACCATCTTCGACCCCAGGCTCGCGGCGAGCGTCGCGGCGATCGGCGTCCCCGCTTCTTCCTGCACGCCCACGGCGCGGGCGACCTGCTGCGCGACGAGCGACGGATCGACGAGCGATTCCAACTCGGCGAGCCAGACGCCGTCCGCGAATTCGCCGAGAACCTCTTTCGCCACCTGGACCGCGAGCCGCGTCTTTCCGCTCCCGCCGGGGCCGAGAATCGTCACCATTCGCGCCGTGAGGAATAGGCGGCGGATCTCCGCCCGTTCGCGGGAGCGGCCGATGAACGACGTGAGCGGTGTTGGGAGATTGTTCGGGACCGTGTCGGGGGCGACACGAAGCGCGCCCATGCTGCTCGAGAGCTTGTCGCCCCCTTCGCGGAGCCCGCGGAGCGCGTCTGCCAGCTCTCGGGGCGTTCCGTAGCGATCGTCGCGGCGCTTCGCGAGCGATCGGGCGAGAATGACGTCGATGTCCGACGGGAGCTCCGGGCGAACCGTGCTCGCGTTCGGCGGCTCTTTCGTCGTTACCGCGATCATGGTGTCGAGCGCGGTCGCGCCTTCAAACGCCTGGCGCCCCGTGGCCGCCTCGTAGAGGGTCGCGCCGAGGGAGAAGAGATCGGCGCGACCGTCGAGCGGCTCGCCGCGCGCCTGCTCGGGCGCCATGTAGGCCACCGTGCCGACCACCATCCCCCCGCCGGTGATGTTCGTCGCCGTCTGCCCGATCGTCTCGCTGGAGGCGGTGGTGATCCGCTTGGCGATGCCGAAGTCGAGCACCTTCGCAGCGCCTTGCGGGGTCAGGAGAATATTCGCCGGCTTGATGTCGCGATGAATGAGGCCGATCGCGTGGGCGGCCGCGAGCGCGTCCGCCACTTCGATTCCGAGCCGAAGGAGTTCGGGAACCTCGAGAGGGCCGTGCTCGAGGCGCTCCTTGAGGCTCTTCCCTTCGACGTGCTCCATGACGATGAAGTCGGCGCCATCGGCGGTGTCGACCGAGTAGATCGTGACGATGTGGGGATGGGTGAGCGCGGCGGCGGCACGGGCCTCCTCGAGGAGGCGGCGGCGCGCGGTCGGATCGGAGGTGGTCGCCGCGGGGAGGATCTTGAGGGCGACCAAACGGCCCAGTTTGGTATCGAGGGCCTTGTAGACGTCGCCCATGCCGCCCGAACCGAGGCGACCTTCAATGCGGTAGTGGGCGAGTTGACGGCCCGGTTCGAGGCTGCTCACGCCGGCCAGTATAGCGCAGCCGGCGTGAGCGCTCGAACGCGCCGCGAGGACGCGGCGGTTACTTCAAGACGGTGAATCGTCCCGTGTCGACGCCGTCCTTGCTCTCGATCCGGAAGAAATAGACGCCGGAGGAAAGGGTGCGACCGTCGGCTCCGCGCGCCTCGACCGGAATCTCGTGGGCTCCAGGCGCCGCCGCCTGGCTCGCCCAGAGCGTCCGGATGAAGCGGCCGTTGATATCGAAGAGCGAAACCCGAACCGCGCCCGGCGTCTTCGTGATGAAGCTCAGCACGCCGGACGGGTTCAAGGGGTTCGGCGACATGACCGTCTGGAGTGCGCCCCCGCCCGCCAGAATGTCGAGCGTGACGGACCCCTGGAAGAGCGCGCCCGACACGAGCCGTCCGCGTACGATCACCGGCACGCTGTTCGAGCCTCGCAGGAGGCTGAAGAGGGCGCGGAAGTCGTCCTTGCTGAAGCAGACCTGAAGGTCTTCGATCTGGTTACCGTCCCGATCGCCGATGATCGCCGTCTTCGTGGTGTTCGCGGCGATTTCGGAGACCGACCCGGTCCCGATCGAGACCATGCGGATCGAGGTGAGATCGATGTCGAAGAGCGTGAACGCCGCGTTCACCGGCTCGATATTGAGACACCCGAACGGCTTGTTGGACGAGAGCCGAATCTTCCTTGAGCCCGGCAGGAAGATCCGCGCCGGCGCGACCGCGCGAACCGTCACGTTCGTCGTCGCCTTCCCGACGAGCGCGTTGAACGAAGTGAACACGATCGCGAAGCTCCCCGCGTCCTCAGGCCGGGGCGTCCAGGCGAAGGCGCCCGAGGTGAAGGTGCCGTTCGGAGTGAACGTCGCCGTATTCCCTGCCGGCAGTACGGTCAGGTCCGCGGAGAGACCGTAGATCGCGTCGCCGTCCGGATCCGAGACCGAAACCGAGAAGCTAAGCGCGTCGCCCGGGTTGATGGTGAAGGTCGACGGCGCCGCCACCACGGGCTCCTGATCGAGCGTGAAGATGGCGTTGTTTCCGGCCGGCAGACCCGAGATATCCGCCGTGAAGGCGACGATGCCCGACGCCACCTGCGCGATCGAACCGGCCGTGTTGGCGCCCCGGCGCGCCGCGGCGAGGAGGGGCGGGGTGCTCTCCGTAGCCGTGGCACTGATGGTCGTGGTCGACTTCGTCTGCGTGCTCACGAGGCCGGTCGAGCTGACAATCGGGCCCTTGTTGATCGCGCTCGGAGCAAGGCCGACGGTCCGGCCGTCCAAAGTCGGAGTCGTCGTCGCCGAGAGCGACGGCGTCACGACGATCGTCGTGAGCGAGCTCCCCGTCTCGTTCGCGGCATTCGTCGCGGTGAAAGTTACCGAGTAGGTCCCCTCCTCGCCCGGCTGCGGCGTCCAAATCAATTCGCCGGTGATGGTCGTGCCGGCGAAGGCGACGTTGATCCGCGTCTCCGCGCTTCCGGTCGAGCCATTCGAGGCGCTGAAGGTGACGACGTAGCTTCCCGCCTCCCCTTGCGCCATCGGCCAGCGGAAGGTGCCGCTCGCGTTCCCCGCGGCGGGCGCGAAAGTCGCGCTGTGGCCGGACGGGAGCGCCGACAGATCGGCCCCGAGCGCGCTCAACGCGTCGCCGTCGGGATCGTTCGCGCTCACGTCGAAGAGGAGAATGCCGCCCTCTTCGCCATCCACCACCGCCGGCGCGGCGACGACTGGCGCGCGATCTGCATTCGCGATGGTGATGGCGGTCGTGAGCGACACGGAAGCCGTGCCCGCCTGCGCGGTAAAGGTAACCGAGTAGGTCCCCGCCTGCTCGAACCCGGGGGTCCAGGAGAACGTGCCGCCCGTGTTGCCCGGATCGGTCGCGAACGAGGCCCCGGCTGGAAGCGGCGAGGCGCCAAGCGATACGATCGCATCACCGTCGGGATCGGAAACCGA
The DNA here is from genome assembly GCA_031370645.1 of Candidatus Eiseniibacteriota bacterium. Classification (GTDB taxonomy): domain Bacteria; phylum Eisenbacteria; class RBG-16-71-46; order SZUA-252; family SZUA-252; genus SZUA-252. The sequence continues at coordinate 13,031 of JANMQV010000190.1, forward strand.
CACGATGAAGGCGAGGAGCGCACCCTCGGGACCCGTCACCGAAAGGGAGCCGGTGACGACGGGGGCGCGATCGATGTTCGCGATGCTGATTTCCGTGGTCGCTGAGCCGCTTAGCGCGTTCGAGGCGGTGAACGTCACCGACGTGACGCCCGCTTGCGTGAAGTCGGGGATCCAAGCGAACGAGCCGATCGTATTCGAGCCGTTCGGCGTGAACGACGCGCCTGCTGGAAGGGTCGAGGAGGTGAGCGACGCGATCGCGTCGGCGTCCGGGTCGCTGGCGGATACTTCGAACGCCACTTCGGCGCCCTCAGCGCCCTCCATCACGACCGGCGCGGTGGCCACCGGCGCGCGGTCAAGGTTGGTCACGGTGATCTCGGTCGTTAGCGTCGAGGCGGCCGCCCCAGCCTGCGCCGTAAACGAGATCGAATAGCTCCCCGCCTGCGCAAAGCCCGGCGTCCATTCGAACGTCCCGTTGCTATTCCCAGGGTTCACGGCAAACGTGGCGCCGCTCGGGAGGGGCGAAGATCCTAGCGACGCGATGGCATCGCCGTCGGGATCGGTCGCGGACACTTCGAACGTCAGGAGCGCAGCCTCCTGTCCGGTCGCGGTGAGTGGGCCAGTCACGAGCGGAGCGCGGTCGAGGTTTCCGATCGAGAAGCTCGTGGTGGCCGATCCGCTAAGCGTGTTCGCTGCGGTGAACGTCACCGAGGTAGCGCCCGCTTGCGTGAAGTCGGGAGTCCAGGCGAACGAGCCGATCGTATTCGAGCCGTTCGGCGTGAACGACGCGCCGGCCGGGAGGATCGAGGAGGTCAGCGACGAAATCGATTCACCATCGGGATCCGAAGCGAGGACCGAAAAGGCGATTGGCGCCTGCTCCGTTCCCAGAATCGAAGCGGGAGCTGAGACCGTAGGGGCCCGGCTGGGATATCGACAGAAGGCCACCATCGAGAGATCGTCCGCGTAAATCGTCTGGGGCTGGCCCCCCTCTCCGTAGCAGGCTAGGAGCGCGACGTCATCGCCCTGCTCAGCGAACGGAACGGACTGGAAGCCGGCGACCGGCGAGCCGTCAATCGACAGGCTGGTGGTTCGCGTAAGAAAGTTGACGCCGATCGTGAACTGCTGGGCGCTCCGGTTCTTCTGCCCCACGGGGAGAATTTGGCCCGGAGAATGAATGCCGTTATAGGAGAGCTGCCCCTGGTGGAGATATTCCACCGACGCCAGCGTGGCGCCGTTGGAGGCACGAACGGCGAAAGCGATGAGATTGGCCGCCTGGTCGTCCTTGGCTACCGAGCGCCAGCGGACCGTCACCATTTCTGCAGACGTGGGGACCGATGCCGCAAACGCGTTCAGCCCTACGATGCCCGAACCGTTCGTCTGCCGAATTTCGACCGGCCTCGAGAGCCCGTCGTACGACGGAACGACCCGAACGGTTCCGGACGAGAGATCGAGCGTCAGGAAGTCACCGACCGGGAGACCCGGAAGGGTCAGGTTCGGCGGCGCGTTCGGATTGTCGGAATCGAAGTTCGCCTTGAGCGTGACGACCGAGGTCGTGTCACCAGGCGCCGTCTCGGTCGCGGCCGCTGCCGGAGAGACTAAGAGAAGGGAGAGAAGCGCGAGGAGGCACGACGCGATCGCGAAGCTCGATCGGTGATCCGGCAGATTCTTCCAGAAGGACTGCGAGCGGCTCATGTTGAGGCTCCCCCGTTGCGGTGGTGGAAATTAAACATGGCAGTAGGAGGAGGCGGTATCCGGTGACCCCCGGCGTTCAGCTCTCCAAGAGATTACGCGAGAGAATACTCTCAACTCACTAGAAACTCAAGCGTTATCGCGGCCCATATGATTCTATCTCAATCCGCCGTCGTAGGGCCGGGAGTAGTCAGAGGGGACCAAAACTTGGCGGCTTCCTCCATTCCTCGGGAGAAGGACTTCGCCGGGAGCCATCCGAGCTCACTCCTCAAGCGCTCGCCGGAGAAGCGGCCCGTCCAGTAGGTCATGGTGGCCGCCTCAGCGTCCGGGACGCGCTCGAGCGGAGGCATCGAGAACCACCTTCGGACCTCCTCGGTGTAGGCCCGCCAGGTGGAGTTCACTTCTATAACGTTGTAGGCACGTCCGACCGAACGCGGAATCTCCACGGCCAGGAGCACGGCATCGACGAGGTCCTCCACATGGACGAACGGGTGCGTATTGCCACCGTCCCGAAGGAGCTTCACCTTCCCCTCTCGTATCCTGGCGGGGACCTTCACCGCCCAGGTCGAGGTCGGGTGGACGCCGAGGATCGCCCCGGGGCGGAGGATCGTCGCGGGGAGCCCCGCGCCGATCGCCTCGAAGACGAACTGGTCCCCCTGCGCCTTCGTCACGCCGTAGGGCTCGGCGCCGGTCTTGAGCGGCGACTCCTCATCCACGACTTCGAGGCCGTTCACGTCGTAGACCGAAAGCGTCGAGATCTGAATGAACCGGGCGGCGCCCGAGGAGCGCGCGGCGGCGAGCATGGAGCGGGTTCCGTCCACGTTCACACGGCGCACCGGCTCGAACTCAGGGCCCGACGTGGCGGCCGCGTGGATGATGAGGTCGCACCCTTCGGCCGCGCGAGCCGAGACTTCGGGCTCGACGAAATCGCCGACGATCTCCTCGTATCCGGCGCGCAAGAGCGACGGATCGGCGCCCGGGCGCCGGACGATGGAGCGAATCGTGGCGCCCGAATCGAGAAGACGGTGCGCGATCCTGCTTCCAACGAACCCGGTGGCGCCCGTCAGGAGGACGCGCGCGCGGGCCCCGCTAGGCGCGCGTTCGGCGGATGTCACGGAGGTCAGCCTCGGAGCAGGTATTCGACGGTGGTGACGACGCGGATGGTCTTCGTGATCTGCGCCTGCTCGCTCGTGCCGTTCCCGCCTTCGCTCCCGGCGGCGTCGCGTGGGAGGATGACGAAGACACCCTGATTCGCGCGATGAATGCCGCCGAGGTGGCTTTTCGAATCCTTGGCGAACTGCTCCGCCGCCTTCCGCGCCTCCGCCGTCGCTTCCGCGATCATGCTCGGCTTGAGGTCGTTCAAGCGGCGAAAGATGTACGACGGGCCGCCCGGCCCCCACTCGGGGCCCGAGGAGAGAACAACGCCCGCGTTCACCAGGTCGCCGACCTTCTGGCTCGCGGCCCGCACGACTTCGGGCTTCTCCGACCGGACCATGACGGTCTGCTGGATGACAAAGCGAGGACCCTGCCGCCCGCCCTGGTTGTAGGGGTTGGCGAAGGTGTCGGTGACGCGAAGGCCCTGGAGTTCTACTTCGGTTGAGTCGATGCCGTTCGCGTGGAGGAAGGCGATGACCTTCGCGACGTTTTGGTTCACGCGGCTTTGTGCCGCGGCGAGCTCGGCGTCGGGCACGGCGAGTTGAATCGGCCATAGCGCGAGATCGGCTTTCGCCTCTCGCTCGCTAACGCCCTTCACCGAGACGAAACGATCGGCCGTCCGAATATCGCGCACACCCGAACCGATGAACCAGCCGGCGAGCACGAGGCTTGCCGCAAGAAGTACCATTCCGAGGCCCATTCGCGCCGGGCGAGGCGATTCGGTAGTCATGGCGGGCATTCTAGCGCGAAGGCGGCCGTTTGTCTCGGGGAGGAACGAGCCGCCG
>JANMQV010000032.1:0-7428 GCA_031370645.1 Candidatus Eiseniibacteriota bacterium
GGGCGCGCCCTGGAAATTAGCGAAGGATCCCGCGAAGGCCGGGGAACTCGACGCCCTGCTCGGGGAGTTGGCGGTCGCGCTCCAGCACACGGCGTTCCTCCTCTTCCCGATCATGCCGTCGAAGGCGCGCCTCGTTTGGGAGACCTTGAGGCTCTCCCCGGCGATCGAGGCGGCGCGCTTTCCGTCCGGCGGCGCGCTCCTGCCGCCTCCTCCCTCCGGAGTGGCGCTCGGCGAATCGCAGCCGCTCTTCCCCCGCATCGAGAAGTGACGCCGGGAGCCGCCGCGCCGTGATCGATTCTCACGCCCACGTCGGGAAAGAGGAGTTCGACGCCGATCGCGACGCCGTCCTGGAACGGGCCCGCGGAGCCGGGGTTCGTTGGATCGTGGAGGCCGCGACCGACGCCGCGTCGTCACGTGACACGATCGCGTTCGCGAAGCGTGCGACCGGGGTCCGAGCCGCGGTGGGAATGCACCCCTGCGAGGTGCGCGAGGATCGCGCCGCCGAACTCGACGAGATCGAGGCGCTCGCCGCCGCGGCCGAAGTGGTCGCGATCGGGGAGACGGGGCTCGACGCTCACTGGCCCGAAAACGCGCCGCTTCCGGTGCAGGAGTCGTTTCTCCGCCGCCACATCGCGATCGCGAAGAAGGTGGGGAAGCCGCTCGTACTCCACCATCGCGCCACCGGGGAGCGCGTCGCGGAGATCTTGGAGCAGGAAGGTCCGCCCGAGGCGGGGGGATCGTTCCACTGTTTTGCCGGCGACCTCGCGCTCGCGAAGCGTGTGATCGCGATGGGGTTCAAATTGGGAATCGGCGGCTCGTCGACCTTCAAGAGGAGTCACCTCCCGGAGCTGGTGCGAGCCGTCGGCCTGAAGCACGTGGTGCTCGAAACCGACAGCCCCTATCTCGCCCCGGTGCCGCACCGCGGCAAGAGGAACGAGCCCGCGTACCTCACGCTCGTCCGCGAGCATTTGGCCGGAGTGCTCGGCGTCACGCCGGCCGCCGTGGAGGAGGCGACGGATGCCACATCCCGCGCCCTCTTTCACCTCTAGGGAGAATCGCACCACGCCGGGACGGGACGCCCATAGCGACTCGCACGCCACGACCGGCGTGGCGGCCACGCTCCGCTCGATCGACGTGCGGCCGAGCCGGAGGCTCGGGCAGAACTTCCTGAGCGACCCCCGCGTGGCCGAGCGAATCGCGGATTTGGCGTTGGGGAAGGGCACCGATTCGGGTGTTGTCGCCGGTTCGCCGGAGAGCGCGATTCTCGAGATTGGCCCCGGTCTTGGTGCCCTGACCGAGCGCCTCGCCGCGAGCGGGCGCCCCTTCGTCGCGGTGGAGCTCGATCTCCGACTTGCCGAATATATGGAGATGCGCCTCCGTCCCTACTCGAACGCCCGCGTCGTGCGGGGCGACATTCTCGACCAGCGTCTCGATACGCTCCTCCCGGGGAGCGGGCCGGTGACCGTCGTCGCGAACCTCCCCTACTCCATCACGAGCCCGGCGATGACGTGGATCGTGGAACAGGGTCCTCGCATCGAGCGAGCGCTCTTGATGTCGCAACGCGAGGTGGTGCAGCGCCTGGCGGCGAAGCCGGGGACGAAGGAGCATGGGAGCTTCACGGTCTATCTGGCGCTCCACGCCGAATTGCACGTGGAGTTCCGTGTCTCGCCCGGAGCGTTTCACCCGAGGCCCGACGTCGACTCGGTCGTCTTCACGATCCAGCCGCGGCCCTTTCCGGGGACGACCGCGGAAGAACGCGCCTCCGTGGAGCGAATCGTCCGCGCCGCCACGAGCGGACGGCGGAAGACGCTCGCCAATTCGCTCGGGCACGGGCTCGGCATCGGCGCGGAGCAGGCGCGCGGCATGCTGGAACGCGCGGGAATCGATCCCGGCCGGCGCGCGGAGACGGTCTCGGTGGAGGAGTGGATCAGCGTGGCAAGGGCCGAGGGGGCGGTCGCGTGAAGGCGATTCGTCACGCAATGCTTCGCGGTGCCCTTCACGCCGCTCGCGGACTCGCTTTGGCGCTTCTGCTCTTGCTCGCGGCGTGTCACCTTCCTCGCGCACCGCTTGGCCCCGCACCGGCTGCCGCGCAGGAATACGAGGAGTTCGTCGATGTCGTTCCCGATAGCGCGTTCGAGGCGAAGCCGAAGATCCCCGTCTCCTACCAGACGAGCTACCAGTACGACCAATCGCGCGACGCGTGGCTTCAGTCGCTGGGGTACAACCCGTCATGGAAGAACCTCGCCCTCGGGATCTCCGGGGAGACTTCCACCACGGAGGACGTGCTCAAGTTTGGGTCGAGGAGCACGAATGGCGACTTCTTCGGAAGACTCGATTGGCGCGTGAAGCCACGGCTCGTCCTGTCGATGTCCGGGAGAAACTCGATGAGTTCCATTTCGGACGGCATCCAAGCCTCGACGTCCAACCAAAGGCGAAACGGTCTGACGTTTCAGAGCCAATACTCCGCGCCGCCGATAAAGAAGGTCCAGCTGACCGTGATCGGTTCTACGGAGTTCCAGCGGAACTACGATCTCCGCCTCGCGGAACGAGCGCTCACGCCCAAGACCGGCGAGCCTGACTCCGTGGCGGTGCAACGCGATTCGTCATTCGCCTCCGGGCGCCTCGACGCCGTCAGGGGGACGCTCAGCTGGCCGTTCGCCAAAGGGTTTCTCCTCTCCGGGTCGGCGTACGGGAGCCAGACGAAGCCGATCACCACCGTGCGGAGGTTCCGCGGCACCGACCCCGTCGCAGGCGACGGAGGCCGAATCGATTCCATCGACATCCGCCGTGTTCAGTTGCCGGCCGACAACGCCATCATCGGCGGAGGACTCACGGTCGACCGAATCCGCGGGACGAAAGTTCTCCTCGAATCGAAGCGAACCGGCACCGACCAGGTCTATTTCGATCTCGGGCAGTTGAAAGTCGAACAGCTCTCCAACGATGGCCGAACTCACCATCTGCGGGTGGAGGTGGTTCCCAAACCGGGGATCGGCTTCAACGGGGATGCCGTCCTCCGGCGTTCGCTGAAGGAGTACGTGGCGCGCCCGAATCTGAATGCCCTCGTCACCACGCGCCAGGCATCCGGCATGATCTTCTACTCCTCCGCGTTCTCGCAAGCGTTCCTGAATTTCGACGTGAGTCGCGCCCGTGCGGAGCGTCAATCGACCGGTAACGGAAACACCATCACACGCGTCGTCACCACGAATCTTCAGCAGCGCGTGTTCGGACGGCTCTACCTCATGGGCCTCGGTTCCGCCACACTCTCTTCGTACCGCTACACATTCGTCCCCGATTCCACCGACCGCACCTTCTCGAAGGACGACCGCGACGTCGCAAGCGCATTCGCGAGCGTCGGCGCACGCTATGCCGTCACCCCGCGCTGCAGCACGACGGTCAACTTCTCCATCTCGCGATCCCACAACGTGGCCATCGACAGTGAGCAGTCGTCGGGCAATATCGCGACGACGGTCTACCAAGTGAACGCGGCGCTTCGCCTCCCACTCAACCGCAATCTTTCGATTTGGCAGGACTACATCGCGACGGCGACGGATAGGGCCTTCGACTACGATCAGGATCGGGATGGCCTCTCGCGCAACTTCCGGATCGAAACGTCGATCGCCGATACACTCTTTCCGTTCGCGTTCGTGCGCTTGGATCACCGCTACTACTTCTTCGATCAGGGAGAGTTTTCGCCCTTGGAGGCGGGAGGAGGGGGTGCACGACTCTACGCGCCCACTACCGAGCAGGCTCAACAGGCGCTCGATGGAAGAATTGGCATTCGGCCCGTGCAAGGGATTACGCTCATCGTGAAGCAGAGCCTCACGGACACGGTGAACCGAGACCTGGTGACCGGCAAACAGTCCGAAACGGGGCAATGGAATTTGAGTTACGGCGCGGAGATCAACCGCTCGTTCTGGAACGGGGCTGGACTTGTCGGCTCCATCCGTCGCGAGGAACGCTACAACACCCAGTCCAACGTCGCCGGCGCGCTCGGCTCGGAGAACAATTGGCTCGTGAGCATCCAATTTCAAAAAGACTTTTGACCAGGGCGGCAGCGGTGGCGGTCTTCGCCTTCGTCCTGGCCGGGGGCGTCTCCTGCGATCTCTTCGAGACGCGGACGCCGAACGATCCCGGGGCAAACACATTCCCGTGCGCGTCGCTCGATGCGGCGGAGAACGTCTATACAAACATCAAGCTGGCCTACGGGCGTGGCGACGGCCTCGCCTGCTACGTTTCTTCGCTCGCCGACAATATCGTGTTCGACTTTGACGATAACGATTCCCTCACGGCGCCAGCGGGTCAGTTTCTCAACTGGACGAAGGCGATCGAGCAACGCGTCGCCCAGAACGTCGCGAGCGGCGCCGACGAGTTCTACCTTCAACTGAGGGACTCCGTCATCGTCCTTAGCCAGAGCGACGTCGAGACACGCCGCTACGCCTACGAAATCCAGTTCAAGGGATCGGGGATTCCGGACACCCTTTTCCAGGGTCTCGCCGAGATCACGGTCCGAAAGAACGCGGGTGGACAGTGGCTGGTTGGGGAGTGGGTGGACAGGCCCGACCCCGCCGGAACTACCTCGCGTACTTGGGGGTACTTACGGCAGGCCTACCGCATTGGTTTCTAGCCAGGGACGGCGCGATTGACCCGCAGCTCGCGCCGGAGGTACAATTAGTTATGGCCTCACGACTTAAACTCCCTTCGCTGGCGCTTCTGGTGATCGCTCTCGCGCTGATGTCGGGCTGCATCTTCAGCCCCGATCGGAAGGCGCCCTCCGCGACCCCGAAGCCGCTGAAAATTCTCGCCCCGATCAGCCCGCAAAACGTCTTGAGCAACCTCGTCACGGCGTATGTGGCGCGAGATTCCGCCGAAACTGACAGCGTCTACTACGTGAACTACAGAGGGGAGTCTCCCGACCTCGCGATTCCCTATTCGAGAAGCGACGAAAGGCGGCACGTCGGGCGCCTCAAGCTCGATCCGAACATCGTCACCGTCTTGCTCGACCTCGGTTCGCCGCTGACCTGGCAAGTTCTGGACAGTTACGTCGCCGATCCGCCGGGCTCGAAGATCATCACGATTACCAGTCAAACGGTGCGAATCGAGGACATCTTCCAGGCGAAAACGTGGCTGACGACGAATCAGACGATGGAGTACGTCTTCATCCCGATCCCCGTGCCGGGGGCTCCCGCGGATCAGGACACGACCTGGAAGGTCTACCGATGGAAGGAGTACTAGAAGTAACGTAGAATCCTCGCCGTCGTCTCCCGCGCGCTGAGGCGCGCCAAGTCCCCCCCGACAACGGCATGAAATTGGCGAAAGCCCGCAAGTCCTCGCGGCGTGGCCGCGCCCCCTCGAAGGGGCTCTTCATCGGCCTCGCCGCTGTCCTGATCGGCGTCGTGGTCTTCGTCGCGCAGACGCGGCCGAAAATCCACGATGAACCGCGCGGCCCCCGAGACGAACCGCGCGGCAGCCGAAACGCGGCCCGCCCTACCGGCGGATTCAGCGAATCGGGCGATCCCGCCGATACCGTCTTTAGCGGCACCCGCCCCACGACCCTCTCCATCGACAGCGACTGGGACCGCTTCCGCCTTCGCGCGGAATCGGAGTATCTCCGCATTGTGAAGGCGGGCGACACGGCCGCCATTAACCGCCTGACGAGCCGCACGCTCCGCGGGGCGTTGGAAGAGATCGGCATCGCGAGGGGACAGATCGACGAGCGCCCCGGCGCCGCTCTTGCAGCGGGCGCGGGTCACGCACCGGTTCAGTGGCGGATCGAAGTCTCCCCGCGCACCTCGCTTTACCGGATCAACGACGCGATTGGCCAAGCGATGCGCGCCCTCGGGGGGCGAGTGGTCCGCGGCACCGAGCGCCCCGCGCCGCTCGCTGGGATCTCGCTCGATATTCGCGTCGGCTACGGAGATCGCGTGACCCACGCCATCGTGGTGGAACCGAATCCGACCATGAGCGACGCGGGCGCGCGGATCGCCTTCATCGTGACCGATCTGGAAGACGCCGATCCCGATCTCCTGGCCGCGTTCCTCAAGAGTCCCGTGCCCTTCGCGGCGGCGTTTCGTCACGACCGGCCCGCGGGCGTGAAACTGGCACGGGCATGGCGCGAGAAGCACCGCGAAGTCTTCGCCCTCCTACCGATGGAGCCGCGCGGTTATCCTCAGAACGATCCTGGGAAGGACGCCATTCTGCTCGATCTTTCCCGTATCGAAGTGGAGGATCGCATCCAGCGCTGCCTTTCGGCGCTGGCGCCGGTGGTGGGAGTGGTGACGCGCATGGGAAGCGCCGCGGTGAACGATCCCGACGTGATGAAGTCGGTGTTGGGAGAATTGCGACGCCGCGATCTTCCCTTTCTCGATGCACATGGAGTGGGGCCGAGTGTCGTGGAGGAGATGGGGGAGCACCTTGGCGCTCGGACCGCGACCGTGGGCGGCACGCTCGAGGGGGCGACTGCAGCATCGGTGAGGGCGAAACTCCCGGCCATTGTGGAAAGCGCTATTCAGCGCGGCGTGATCATCATCTCGATTCGCGCGAACGGCGCCGTCTTGACGGCGCTCGAAGCGGAACGGGCCGGACTTGCAGCGCGAGGCGTCGAGCTCGTGCCGACGTCGTCGCTCATTCTCTAGGAGGAACGAAATCGTGACCTGCGAATTGAGCGTGAACGTCGATCATGTGGCAACCCTCCGCCAGGCTCGCGGCGGCATGGAACCCGATCCCGCCCGCGCGGCGAAACTGGCACTCGGAGCCGGGGCGACGGGAATCACAATCCACCTACGCGAAGACCGGCGGCACATCCAGGACCACGATCTTCACCGGATCCGCGCGCTCTGCGCGGAGGCGCGTGCCGAATTGAATCTCGAAATGGCTCTGACCGAGGAGATGCTCGAGACCGCGTGCGAAGTGAAGCCAGAGCGAGTGACGCTCGTGCCGGAGCGGCGCGCGGAATTGACGACGGAAGGCGGACTCGACCTCTCCCACTACGCCGAGGCGGTGGCGAGCGGTGGGGAGCGGCTTCGCGCGGCGGGGATCGCACTCAGCCTCTTTCTCGATCCGGAACCGGCGCTCGCTCCGATTGCGCGGAAGGTCGGCGCCGTGATCGTGGAGATCCACACGGGAGCCTACTCCCACGCCGCGGAACCGATCGCGGCCTCCGAGTCCACGGCGGGGCGAAAGGGAGGGGATCCCGTGGCCGCCGGACGCGAACTCGCGCGGATCGAGGGCGCGGCCAAGGCGTTCGAGAAGGAAGGCCTCGCGGTTCATGCCGGCCATGGTCTCACCGTCCGCAATGTCGGCGCCCTCCTTCGCCGCTACCCTTTCACGGAACTCTCCATCGGCCACACCCTCATCTCGCGCTCCGTGGAAGTTGGCCTGACCGAGGCCGTCCGCGAAATGCTGGAGGCAATGCGTCGGTTGTAACGGCGC
>JANMQV010000039.1:0-50582 GCA_031370645.1 Candidatus Eiseniibacteriota bacterium
TTCGAACAACGGTGTGAACCCCCAGGCACACTCGACCGGCGAGGAAGCGGCCATCACCGGCAGCCTCACCGCGGCTCCCGAGTTCACGAACGATGGACTCTTTGACGATGCGGCGACGACGAACCTCGCCCCGGCGTTACGCGGCGCGCACCCGGCACCCGGTGCCGCCGACGTCGCGATCGAGCCCTTCTTTTTCTGGCGCTCGATCACGCACCGCACGCGGAACTTCGAGTTCGCCTTCGCCGACACCGACACCGCCGGCATTCCGACCACGGCGGTCGTGACGCTTCGCCGCACGTTCATCGGCACCTTCAACATCGTGCCGCGCGACTCGGCGAACCCGAATCTGCCGGACACCGAGCGCGTGATTCAGAAGCCGCTGGAAGACCGCTGGGTCCGCCGGTTTCTCATGAAGCGGGTCCCTCTGATGCCGGGAAGTCGTCCCTTCTGGCGCCTTGCCGCCGCTTCGGCGATCGAGGTCACCTCGAAGAACGCGACGAGCCGCATCACGAGCGTTCGAGTTCAGAGCGCCACGAAAGACACGACCCTGACCGATCCGGCGGCATTCATTCTCCTGCGCCGCACGCTTCGCTTCGCGTCGAACGACACGGTGACGGTCACGGTCACGACACCGAGGACGGACGACGTCGTTCTCCTCTACCACCACGATCGGCGCGCGCGGCTGACGAACAACGGCGACGGAACCTACACCGGTAAATTCCCCGCGGGAGTCTTCTCGGGGTGGAGGCACTTCGGCGTGAACGCGCTCTCGAACGGGACGCTCTTCGATGACGCGGCTGCCTACGACTCGAAGGCGTGGATCTTCCCGTACGTGTTGGTAGGCGGCCCGGACAGCGACTACTGGCCGTAGGGCGTGACGCCGTGGCAGAAACTCACCGGCGATGGCAGAGAGGCTCCTGCTGAAATTAAAAGCGGGACGACGTGAGCGTCACGTCCGCGCCCGCCCACGCCTTTTGGAATCTGGCTTCGGCCGCATCGGCGTCGGCTCGCCTCCCCTGTGCGCGGAGGGCATCCGCGAGACCGCGGAGCGACCATCCGTTCTCCGGAAAGCGCCTCAGATCTTCCCGATAGACCGCCTCCGCTTCGGCGGCGCGCCCCGCGCCGAGGTATACGGCGCCGAGCGACTGGCGGGCGGTCATGTTCCACTGCGGCGGCTCGTCGTACTGAAGCGAGTCCTGCATCCCGGAAGCGCGCCCGAGTAGCGCGGTCGCTTCCTCCGCGCGTCCCGCCCTCGCCGCCAATTCGCCGTCGAGGAACGTGAGCGCGAAGCTCATGACGGCACGTCCCGTCGCGAGCCCCCAGTAAAGCCCGTCCGAATGTTCCGCGATCGCGGCGAGACTTTCTCGTTCGGCCGCAGCCTCCGCGGGGCGCCCCGTCGCGGCGTACGCCAAGCCGCGCGCAAACCGCCAGGCTCCGCTCGTTAGCCGGAGGTCGGCGGGCGGAGCCGGCTCATCGAGAATCTCGCCCCACTTGCCGAATCGCGGCAGCGTCAAGAACGGCGCACCGGTGAAGAGCTCCATCGGCTGCATTTGGCGCGCCATGTCGAACGGAGCCTTTTCTTGAAGGAGACGGGAGGCAGCGATGGCGTCAGCGCTCCGGCCCATGGAGCAGAGCGCCGACCAGCGCATGTGAATGTTGTGATTCGCGTACATCATCGGATAGATGCCTTCGATCTTGTAACGATCGATGTAGCCCTGATCCACGTCGATGGCGCGCTGGTTCTCGAGCGCGCCTTCTTCGTACCGGCCGATGCGGAGATAGATGTGCGTCGGCATGTGCATCAAGTGTCCTGCCTCGGGGGAGAGTTTCCGGAGCCGGTCCGCGGCGGCTTCGGCGCGTTGCGGGTAAGGCGACGCCTCGAGCGTGTGGATGTAGAGATGGAGCGCCCCGATGTGATTCGGCGCTCGCTTCATCGCCGCTTCGAGTCGCGAGACGATCTCAGTTGCGCCCAGTTTCGGCTCTCCGCCCGGAGTCCAGAGATCCCAGGGCCTCAGATCCATCAACGCCTCGGCGCAGAGGACCGCGGCGTCGGCGTCCGCGGGATACTTCTTCACCAGCCCACGCATCGCATCGGCATAGGCGGAGTCGCGCCCCGCGCGGTTCTCACCCGCGGGCGCGGCGTAGCGCTTGGCGAGCGCATTCACGTAGTCGCGCTCCGCACGCGTCGCTTTCGCCATCCGAGCCCGCGCTTTCGCGAGCGCGTCGAGCGCGCGCTCCTCCGCCTCGGGCGACATCGGCATGTTGATATTCGGTCCAAGCGCGAGCGCGACACCCCACCAGGGCATCGCGGCGGTGGGGTCGGCGTGGGCGGCCGCCTCGAACGACCGAATGGCTTCGTCGTGATTGAAGGCGAAGCAGAGACCGAGGCCCTGGTCGAAGAGCCGCTGCGCGGTCGCCGAACGGGTCGCGATCTTGTGGGGAATCGCGACGCCGCGGAAGATGGGGACATTGCCCGTGGCGGCGGCGCGATCGGTGTCGTTCCCGTGTTGATGCTGCGCCGCGGCGGGCGAAACGGCCGCGGGAGAAACGACAGCCACTAGTATTCCCGCCGCGATGATCCATGCACGTTTCACAGCGCACCTCCTGTCTGAACGGCCAGCCTAGCAGGGGCGCCGACGATCCGCTATAGTGGCTGCGCCTCGATTTCTCATTCAAGGAGGAGCCCCGGTTCCGTGTCGGTCGCCCGTTCGTTTATCACCTGGCTCTCCAACCGCCGAACCTTCACCCGTGCCATCGGAAGCACCGGCATGCGGCTCGGGTTCGCGCGCCGCTTCATCGCGGGTGAGACCCTGGAGGACGCCCTCCGCGCGAGCGCCGAGCTCAACTCCAAGGGACTCCTCGTCATCCTGAACCAGTTGGGGGAGCACGTCGCCGACCGCGCGGCGGCGGAGGCGTCGTTCGCCTCCTACCAACGGATCCTCCGCGAGATCGACGCGAAGAAGCTGAACGCCTTCGTTACGGTGAAGCCGAGCCAGTTGGGACTCGGAATCGATCCGGCCCTCTGTCTCGATCTGACGCGGCGCCTTGTGGCCGACGCGGCCGCGCGGGGGAACTTCTTCGAAATCGACATGGAGGATTCGCCGACCGTGGACGCCACCCTGGCGCTCTACGAGGGGGTCCGCCGCGACTACGCCAACGTCGGGCTCGCGGTGCAGGCGTATCTCTTCCGCACCGAGGCCGACCTGAAGCGCCTCCAGCCCCTCCGGCCGAAGATCCGGCTCGTGAAGGGCGCCTACCTGGAACCATCCGACGTGGCGTTTCCCGCGAAGAGCGACGTCGACGCGAATTTCATCAAGCTGATGCGGATTCTCTTCGCGGATGGATTCACTCCCGCGGTGGGGAGTCACGACGAGCGGATGATCGAGGCGGCGCGAGCGCTGGCCGCCGAGTTCCATCGTTCGCCCGACAGCTGGGAAGTTCAGATGCTCCACGGAATCCGGCGCGACCTCCAAGAGCAACTGGTGCGGGACGGCTACCGGATGAGGGTCTACGTCACCTACGGCACCGAGTGGGTGCCTTATTTCATGCGACGGCTGGCCGAGCGTCCTGCGAACCTTGGATTCGTGATCAAGAGTCTGCTGAAGGGGCGCTGAGGAGGAGAAGCGTTATGGGCGAGGCAAAACGAATCGCGGAGCAGCACCGACGAGCCTATCACGGTGAAGCCTGGCATGGACCCTCCGTCTTCGAGACGCTCCGCGGGGTGACCGCGGCAGCCGCCGCGAAGCGCCCGATCGCCCAAGCGCACACGATCTGGGAGTTGGTTCTCCACCTGACCTCGTGGGAGCGGATCGTTTGCTCGCGCGTGGAAGGGGAGGTGATCGAGGATTCCCGGGCTCTCGATTGGCCCGCCATGCCGCGGCCCACCGCGACGGCCTGGAGGGAGGCCCGCGCCGCCCTCGAAGCGGCAGCCGATGAACTTAGGATGGCCATCGCTCGCATGACCGACCGAAAACTTCAGACCAAGCGGGCCGGTGCCACCCGGACCTATTACGACCTCGTGCATGGGCAAGTCCAACACGCTCTCTACCACGCCGGCCAGATCGCGCTGCTGCGGAAGGGCCGCTGATCTAAGCCCTTGCTATTGAAGCGTATCTAGGCTATTGTGGAGTGGTCGCCGTGGAGGTCGGACCAGCCTAACGAGAGCCCATGAACAGCGCTAAGATCAGAACAACCACGACGACCACCCCGCAACACATCCTCGCCCTTCACTGGATCCTCCGCATCGCCTTCGTCATGGATTTCATCGGCCATGGCACGTACGGATTCCTCCAGAAGGTGAGCTTCACGAGGTATCTCGGCTTCGTTGGAATCCCTCCGGAGATTGGCATTCACTACCTACCGGTCATCGGAACGCACGACTACATCCTAGCGCTCAGCGTCCTGTTCGTGCCGACGCGCGGCGTGCTCCTGTGGGGCGCCATCTGGGGTCTCTGGACGGCGCTCCTTCGGCCGTTCACGGGAGAATCGTGGTGGGAGGTGCTCGACCGCGGCGGAAATTACGGCATGCCATTCGCCCTCCTCCTTCTCGCCGGATTTCCTCGGACGGGGAAGGAGTGGTTCGCGAGGATCCGCAACTGGTCGCTGCCTCCCGCTCGCGTAAACGCCTTCGCCTGGACCCTTCGAATCGCGACGGGGTTCCTTCTGATCGGCCACGGAGGGTACGGTGCGTTCGTCCCGAAGGCGGTTCTGCTGAAGCACTGGGCGGCCATCGGCGTGGGCCCCGACATCTTCGGCCCGGGGATGCTCCTCCCGGTCATCGGCTGGTTCGAGATCGCGCTCGGCGTCGCCACACTGATCCGGCCGCTTCCGTTCTTGCTCTTCTTCATCTTCGCCTGGAAGGTGGGTACCGAAATGCTCTACCCGATCAGCGGGCAACCGGCGCTCCATCCGATCTTCGAGTTCATCGAGCGCGGCGGCGCCTACGCCTGCCCGCTCGCGCTGGCGCTGCTGCTGCACTGGCGGTCTCAGGACGCTCTCGCTTCTCCGGCATCGGGGGCGGCCGTGCCCGTCGCGAGCCGGGCATGAGGCGCCTCGCGCTTCTGGGCGCTCTCGCGTTGCTCGTCGTCATCGCCTGCGCCGCGCCTGCGCCACGAGTTTCGGCAGACGCCGGAGCCGCCGCCGCCAAGCCCGATAGCGCCGCCGCCAAGGCTGATAGCGCGGCCGCCAAGCGCAACACGGTTGAGGTGCCGACACCTCCCGATTCCGTGCTCGTCGGCCTCCTTCGGCAGGGGAACTTCGTTCTCCTCTTCCGCCACGCCGCCACCGACTGGGCTCAGCGCGACGCCGACATCGCGAATTTCGCGGATCGGACCGCGCAGCGGAACTTGAGCGCAGTAGGGCGCGCCCAGGCCGATTCGATCGGCAAGGCGGTGAAATCGCTTGGGCTCCCTGTCGGCGCCGTGCACGCGAGTCCCATGTTCCGCTGCCGCGACACCGCGGAGATCGCCTTCGGGCACGCCGACACCACGATCCACCTGTTCGTGAAATCGAAGGCGAGCCGGGACGCCCGCGTGAAGTGGCTCAGCACGCCGCTCACCGACGGCGCGCTCTTGGTCCTCATCACGCACCAAGACCCCTTCATTCCGCTCTTCCGTTTCCAGCGCGATCAATTGAAGGAAGCGGACGCGCTTCTCATTCGCCCGGACGGAAGCGACAAGTGGACCCTCATGGCGCAGATCTCGCCGTCGGATTGGGCGCGGCTCGCCTCGCGCTTCGGCAAGTGAAGACGGCCGGCGCCGCGATCGACGCGCTCCTCGCTTCCCTCGAAGCCCGGAAGTCGGCGCGGGAGTCGCTTCAGACACTGTTGCAGGCCGCCGTCCGAGGACTCCACGAGAGCGACGATCGTTTCGACTGGACGGGAATCTACGAACTCGGCTCCGACGGGATGCTCCACCTCGGTCCCTACGAAGGCGAGGCGACGGAGCACACGACCATCCCCGTGGGCCGCGGGATCTGCGGAACCGCCGTGGCGGAGAAACGGGATCTCAACATCCCCGACGTACGGGAAGTCGGTAACTACCTCGCTTGCTCCTTGAAGACGCGCTCCGAGCTCGTGGTCTTGATCCGTGACGGAGAGACGATCTTCGCGCAGATCGATGTCGACAGCCATCTGGTGAACGCGTTCGACGCCGCCGCGACGAGCGCGGTCGAGCGGCTCGCCGCGTGGTTGTCGCGCGCCTACGCCGCGGCCCGCGCCGAAACCCCCTAGTCCCTTCCTACCGAAGCGAAAACCACGCCTTCCTCGCGAGGGGCGCCGACTCGTGCCCGATCAGGAACGCGCTCTCGGCCGGGATGTTTCCGACGTAGAGCCGCGGCTCGGGGGCATCGGGGGCGACGTCGAAGACGAGAATCGTCTCGTACGACCCACCGGGACGAAGCGGCTCGGTCATCGGCGTATTCGCGCGGCCCGCGGCCGCGAGTGCCGCCGCCGCGCCGGGGAGCGCGTGGTAGCGATGGCCGTTCCCGTCCCGGAGAAAGACGTCGCGCGGACTCGGCCAGAGCGGCACGTCGAGCGGCCGGCGCGAGGAGATCGTCGAAGGGTCGAACCAGATCTTCATCGTGACCACGAGAAACGAACCGTTCGCCGGCCGCGGGCCCGTGGCGCCGAGCGACGTCATCCGCTCCACGCGCGCCACGGAGTAGGCGAGGTGGCAGTCGATCTCGCAAAAGACCTTCGTCTCGCCCGGCACGAGGATCTCCTCGTGCGACCCGAGCACGGCGGCGCCCCAGACGAGCGCGTAGACGCCGGCCACGGCCGCGGCGGCGCAGGCGCATCCGACGGCGAGACGTGTTCGCTTGGAGAGCGCTCCGAAGAGAGCGCCCGCCAGCGTGGCGGCGAGGAGAAGTGCCGCGCCGAGGAAGGCGAGCGTCACGATCGGGGCGTACGGCGGCACATGGACCATGGGGTGGCTCCTTTGATTCGTACTTTGCAACGCAAAGTATCCGGATCGAGAAAAAGCGGCTACGACCTCGCCCAGCGGATCACCGCGGCGAGATGCTCGAGATGCCGTTCGAGTGCGCGCCGCCCCTCAGCGGTCAGGCGATACTCGCTTCGCGGCACTCGATTCTCGAACGACTTCCGGCAGGAGAGATAACCCGCCTCCTCGAGCTTTCGAGCGTGCACCGAGAGATTCCCGTCGGTCAGCCCGAGCAATTCCCTGAGGTCATGAAACGTGAGCACCTCGTTGACGGCAAGCGCGCTCACGATGCCGAGCCGTGCGCGCTCGTGAATAATCTTGTCGAGGGAACCGAGCCCTTCCGGCGCCGCAGAGCCGCGTCCGCGCGGTTCGGGCTTCCCATCGCGTGCCTCCGCACCGCTCTTCCCGCGCGCTCTCGCTCGGTCAGCCACCATGCCTCCGCGCGATCACGAGGCCGAACGCGATTTGAAGAAGCCCGAAACCGAGCGCGAGATAGGCGTTTCCCCACGTGGCGGGGGAGGCGAGCGCAATCGCGCCGAGGGCGAAAAACGAGAAACCAAGTGTCGGGATGAGCGGGATCGACTGCGCTCCCGCGGTGAGTACCGCGCTTCCATAAAGGAGAAGCCAGACGCCGGGCAGGATGGCCGTTTGCCCCCGAGCCGCCAGCGCGGCCGTGAGAAGGGCTCCGACCGCGATCGGGGCGCCGAGCGTGAGGAAGAAGCGGCGCGCCACGCCCCCACGCAACGGGACCCCCGAGTGCCACGCCTTCCACGCGAGTGTCGAGGCGCCGATCGCGAATCCGGCCACCGCCGCGCAGAGCCAGATCAGAAGCCACGAACCCGAGTCCCGGGACGATCGGGCGATCCCGGCCGCCAGAAGGGCCACGCATCCCATCCCGACGCCGCCCCAGCCGGGGACGGCGGTGAAGGAGCCGGCTCGCTCCATGGCCGTTCGGATGACGCGGAGATGCTCGTCGGCGCCTCCGGCGAGGGGCCGGGGCGCGTTCTTCTGTTGGGGGCGACTCATGTCGTAAGGAATCATCGGCCGGCTCGAGGGTTTGGTCAAGTACTTTTTATTGCAAAGTCCACCACCCCCGCCAACCCGTTTGGTCACACAATTCCGGGCCGCGTGTATCATGCGAGGAATGCTCGCCTCGCTCTCGATATTCGCCTCCTGGCTCCACCTCCGCTGGCCCGCCGGGCGGGTTGAACCGCTCCCCGACGTCCGCGAGGACGGCAGCACGAACGTCCCCGGAATCTTCGTGGCCGGCGACCTCGCGGGAGTGCCGCTCCTCAAGTTCTCGCTCGATACCGGCGCTCGCGCCACTCAACGGATCGCCGCCGAACTCGGCTCTCAGGCCGCTTCGGATTCGGCTCGTGTCGCGCCGGCCGGAGGCTCGTCCGGACCCTCGCTCCTCGACCTCGTGATCGTCGGCGGCGGTGTGGCGGGAATGGCGGCGGCCATCGAAGCGAAGGCGCAGGGGCTCCGTTTCGAAGTGCTCGAAGCCTCGGAGCCCTTTTCCACGATCGCCAATTTCCCGAAGCGAAAGCCGATCTACACCTACCCGATGGGGATGACGCCGGTGGGCTCGCTCCAGGTTTCGGCCACGGTGAAGGAGCCGCTCCTCGAGGAACTCCGCGCGCAGGCGACGGCCGCGGGGATCGCTCCCCTGGCGGGCCGGGCCGAGCGAATCGAGAGGACGGGGGAGACGCTGACGATACACATGGCGGAAGGCGCCCCACTTCGCGCCCGCCGCGTGCTCCTTACCCTCGGAAGAAGCGGCGACTTCCGCCGTCTCGGCGTGCCGGGGGAGTCGCTCGACAAAGTCTCGAACCGGCTCCACGATCCCGCCGATTTTGCCGGCAAGGACGTCCTCGTGGTCGGTGGCGGCGACTCGGCGCTCGAGACGGCAATCGCACTTGGGAGCGCGGGCGCGCGAGTGACGCTGGCCCACCGCGGGCGCGAATTCGTGAGGCCGAAGCCGGAGAACGCGGAACAGGCCGGCCGTGTCGCCACGATTCGATTCGAGACCCGCGTGAAGGAGATCGGCAGCGACCGCGCCACTCTCATCGGCGCCTCGGGTGCGGAGGAGTCGCTCCCCAACGACAACGTCTTCACCATGATCGGGCGCGAGGCGCCGCTCACGTTTCTTCGCCGCTCGGGAATTCGGATTCGGGGTGAGATGCGTCCCGCCTCGTGGGTCGCCTTCGGGCTCTTCGTCCTCTTCTGCACCTGGCTCTACAACTGGAAGTCGGGCGGCTCGGCATCCGAATGGTGGGCGGCCCGGCACTGGTTCCCGTTCAACCTTCCCGATCTCCTTGCCGCCGCGGGCGGCGGAGTTGCCGCAGCCGCGGCCGATCCAAACACACTCCTCGGCACGCTCGCCATCAGCGCCGCGGGCCCGTCGTTCTGGTACACGCTCGCCTATTCGCTCGTCGTCGCGATCTTCGGCGTTCGCCGCATTCGCCGACGCCGCACTCCCTACGTCACGGCGCAGACGCTCACGCTCATGGCGATTCAGGTCGTCCCGCTCTTCCTTCTCCCCGAGGTGATCCTTCCGCTTCTCGGATACCACGGACTTCTCCCGCGGGGGATCGCCGACGCGCTCTTCCCCGTGGTGACGTACGGGCACGGCCGAGAATACTGGCGCGCCTACGGGCTCATCCTCGCGTGGCCGCTCAATGTCTACAACGTCTTCACGCACGAGCCGCTGGGATGGTGGCTCGTCATCTCGGCGGTGCAGACCCTGGTTCTCATTCCGCTCGGGATCTATTTCTACGGAAAGGGAATCTACTGCGGCTGGATCTGCTCCTGCGGCGCCCTGGCGGAGACGCTCGGCGACACGCATCGCCAGAAGATGCCGCACGGCCCCGGCTGGAACCGGCTGAACTTTCTCGGGCAGGGAATTCTCGGCGTGGCCGTCCTCCTCCTCCTCCTCCGCGTCGTGGGATGGATTCTCCCCGACGGGAACGCCATCGACGCCGTCTTCGATCCCTGGTTCAAGACTTCCTACAAGTGGACCGTCGACGTGGCGCTGGCCGGGGTTGTCGGGTACGGGGCGTACTTCTGGTTCTCGGGGCGCGTTTGGTGCCGCTTCATGTGCCCCCTGGCGGCGCTCATGCACCTCTACGCCCGCTTCAGCCGCTTCGCTATCGTGGCGGAGAAGAAGAAGTGCATCTCCTGCAATGTCTGCACGTCGGTCTGCCACCAAGGGATCGACGTCATGTCGTTCGCCAACAAAGGCGCGCCGATGAACGATCCGGAATGCGTTCGTTGTTCCGCGTGCGTGCAATCCTGCCCGACCGGCGTTCTCACGTTCGGCCGCATCGATCGCGCGGGGAAGACCATCGCGCTCGACCTCCTTCCGGCATCGCCGGTCCAGATGCGAGAGCGGGCATGAGCGCACCGTCGCCGCTCGCGCTTCCGACCGAGGAGACGGTCCGCTTCCTGGAGCGAGCGCTCCCGCCGGCGCCGGCCACACTCCTCGAAGTCGGATGCGGCGACGGTGCCGTCGCGGTCGTGCTCGCCGCAAGAGGCTATACCGTCACGGCCCTCGACGAATCGCTCGCGCTCGGCGTCGCTGCCGCCTCCGCGCCCGTGATCTGGATCGAATCGAACTTTCTATTCTACGAGGGCCCTGCCGGCGGCGCGCGCTTCGACTCGGTTGTCTTCACGCGATCACTCCACCATGTGGCGCCTCTCGATCGGGCGCTCGATCGGGCCGCGGCGCTCCTTCGCCCCGGGGGGCGCCTCGTGGCGGAGGAATTCGCCTTCGACCGCGTGACCCTCCCGACGGCGCGCTGGTGGTACGACCTCGAATCGATTCTCGTCGCGGCGGGACTCCTGACACCGCCCGATCCGGCGCTCGCCGCCATTCGAAATCCGCTCGGCCGCTGGAAACAGGAGCACGCTCACGATCCGCCCCTTCCGACGGGGCACGACATGCTCGCCGCCGTGCGGGAGCGCTTTGAGTGCGGGCCGGCTGAAGAGGCGCCCTACCTCTATCGCTACGCTCACGATCGCGCCCTTCCGGGAGCCGCGGCCGAACGTGCAGTACGGCAACTTTTCGACGTCGAGAGCCGCCTGGTCCGAGAGCGCGACATCACCGCGGCGGGGCTGCGAATCGTGGCCTCGCTCCCCGCATGATTCACGTCGGCCCGACGGAGCTCGCCCTCCTCTGTCTGGCCGCATTCACCGGCGGTGCGGTCGACGCGATCGCCGGCGGAGGCGGAATCATCACGGTCCCGGCGCTCCTCGCCGTCGGACTCCCGCCGCACTTCGCGCTCGGCACGAACAAGGGGCAAGCGGTCTGGGGTTCGGCCGCGGCCATCGTCCGCTACGCGCGCGCGGGGCTTGTCGATCGCCGCGCGGCGCTCCTGTCGTTTCCGCTCGCGCTCGTCGGCTCGGCGCTCGGCGCCCTCCTCGTGCTCCAGATCAAGCCGGGAGTCCTTCGACCGCTCGTGCTCGTCCTTCTCGTCGCGGCGGCGATCTTCCTCGCGTTCGTTCGCATGCCGTCGGCCAAAGAGGAGAAGCCACGCCACCGCTCGGCGGCGATCCTCGGGTCGATCGCGTTTCTCGTCGGTGGCTACGACGGCTTCTTCGGCCCCGGCACGGGGACGTTTCTCATCGTCCTCTACGTTGCCTTTCTCGGGATTTCCCTCTCCCGTGCGTCGGCCGACGCGAAGGTCGTGAACTGCGCCTCCAATTTTGCGGCGCTGGTGGTGTTCTCGATTCAAGGGGTGGTGGTATGGTCTCTCGCGGCGCCGATGCTCGTGGCGCAAGTGGCCGGCGGTTGGACCGGCGCCCACCTCGCGATTCGAGGAGGGAACCGATTCATCCGCTTGGTGGTTATCGTGGTCGCGCTAGCCCTTGTCGCCAAGGTCGCGCGCGATCTCTATCTTCGGGGTGGTTCCTAGGGGGATGAAGATGTCGAAACCGATTCGCGATCTCGCTTCTGCGATGCTCACCCTCGCCGTGGTGACGCTCGTTGCGGCCTCCTGCTCGAAGGCGCCAAGCAGCGAGCCATCGGCTGCCGCGCCGGACACGATGGCCACGGCCGAGCGCGGCGCCTACCTCGCGACGGCGATGGGTTGCCACGACTGTCACACGCCGGGTGGCGTCTACGGAACTCCTGACTTCCAACGCGCCTTGTCCGGAAGCGAAGTGGGCTGGGGTGGGCCGTGGGGCGTTTCCTACGCGAGGAATATCACGCCCGATCCGGTCACCGGGATCGGCGCTTGGACGGAGGACCAGATCGTCCTCACCCTGCGGACCGGGAGCCGTCCCGATGGCACCGGTCTCCTCCCCCCGATGCCGTGGCCGAACACGGCATCCCTCAAGCCTCGCGATGTTCGCTCGCTGGCGAAGTATCTGAAGAGCATCGTGCCGGTGAAGCACGAAGTGCCGATGGCGGTGCTCCCGGGCCAGAAGGCGGCCACGCCCGTCATCGCGCTACCGGCGCCCGGCGCGTGGGACGCGCCCGCGGCACCGGCGGCCACGACGCCGTAGCGCGACGCACGGTCCGACGCGGCCGAAACACCCGGCGGTCCGTGATATCCTTCTCGGGGCGGCGCCCACGCGCCGCCCCGACTTGTTTCCCCCTCATCAAGGAGCCAGGGCCATGACGACCATGACGCACCGTATGATCGAACTTCCCGCGGGATTCGGCGCCGCGGACGCCGCGCTGGTCGTGGCTTCTCTTGACGATCAGACCAAACTTCTCTTCAAAGATCTGGAAGGCGCTACGCCCGACGAGCTGCAGTGGCAGCCGCATCCCGGCATGAACACGATCGGGATGCTCCTCGCCCACATGGCCATCGTGGAGGCGTGGTGGACGCTCATCGTCGTGGCGAAGGCTCACCCGGCGGAAGTGCAACCGATTCTCGGCATCGGCGACGACGACGACGGCATGCCGATCAAGCCGGGCGCGAAGCCGATCGCGCTTCTGAACGGGAAGGACCTCGCGTTCTACAACGGCCTCCACGCGAAGGCGCGAGTCTATTTCAAGAAGATGGTCTCCGGAATGAAGGAGTCCGATCTCACGGCGGAAGTGATTCGAAAGCGCGAGGACGGCACCGAGGTCGGCATCTCGGGTCGCTGGTATCTCTACCACGTGCTCGAGCACTTCTCGGGTCACTACGGCCAGATTCTCCTCCTTCGCCACCTCTACAAGGACGCCACGGCGCGTGCCTGATTCGCTCGTCCGGGCTCTCTCCGAACGCGTGCGGGGCCAGGTCACCGACGGCCCCGCCGCGCCGGAGGAATTCCGAAGTAATTTCGGACACATCGTCAACGCGACCCCTCGAGCGCTCCTCCGGCCCGCCTCGGCCGACGACGTGGTGGAGGCGATTCGCTTCGCGCGCTCCAACGGTCTTCACGTCGCCACGCGAGGAGCGGGACACAGCCAGAGCCATCTCGGCGTGAGCGACGGCGGCATTCTCCTCGACATGCGCTCGCTCGGCCGCTGTCTTCGGATCGACGGCGACGCGCGGACGATCGACGTGGAGGGGGGCGCCGTCTGGCGGAATCTCCTCGACGCGACCTACGGCGAACGGCTCGTCCCGCCGGTCCTCACGAACAATCTGAACGTCACCGTCGGTGGAACGCTGTCGATCGCGGGAATCGGCGTGGCGTCGTTCCGCCACGGCACGCAAGGGGATCAGGTCGCGGAACTCGACGTGGTCACGGGAGAAGGGGAGTTGGTGACCTGCGGCCCCGATCGCGAGCCCGATCTCTACTGGTCGGTCGTTTCCGGATTGGGCCAGGCCGGTGTGATCGTCCGCGCTCGGTTGAAACTTCGCCGCGCGAAGGCGATGACGCGTACCTACTACCTCCTTTACGACGACACCGCGCGCTTCTTTCAAGACATGAAACGCGCGATGGACGACGGCCGCTGGGATCACATCGAATCGTGGACTTCTCCCTGTCCCCAGGGCACGAAGCCGGTGAACGGGAAGCGGCAGGTCTTCGCCCGCTGGTTCTATCCCGTGCATTTGACCGTCGAGTTCGACCCCGGCGCTCCGCCCGACGATCGCGCGATGCTCGACGGCTATCGTCCCTACGAGCTTCTCTACACCGACGACCTCCCAACCCTCGAGTTCCTCGACCGGCTCGCACCGGTGTTCGATCTCTGGAAGCGCGGCGGCACCTGGGAGCACGTTCACCCCTGGATGGAGACGGTGCTTCCGTGGGAGACGGCGCCCGCGATGCTCGAAGCGCTCCTGCCCGATCTCTCGCCGGCCATCTTGGTGGGGGGGCACGTACTCCTCTGGCCGGCGAAGGGGAGCGCCTCCCGCTCACGACTCTTCATGCGTCCGCCGGGAGAGGACCTCATGGGATTCGGACTTCTCCCGGCGATCCCGGCGAAATTCTGGGACGAAGCGCGTCCGATGCTCGACATGGCGAGTCGGTTGAGCGTGGCCATGGGGGGAAAGCGCTACCTCTCCGGCTACGTCTCCTTCACGCCGGAAGAGTGGCGCGCGCACTTCGGGCCGATGTGGGATCCATTCGTGGCGGCGAAGAAGAGGTGGGATCCGGACGGCATCCTGAACCCGGGCTTCGTGCCGCTCTCCGGCGGCGCCGCCGCGTCGAAGGGGCGCTGATGGCGGCCCCGGTTCTCTTCGGCACGCCCGCGTGGTGCGAGGCGCTCCTTACGACGGTGAATGGATCGAGCGAATATCGAAACGCGGCGGCGAAGTGGGGCGTGGGGTTCAACGGGAATCTGCTCTTCGCGTTCGGGGCGGGCGGCGGATTGGCGAAATCGCTTCATCTCTTCCTGCGGCTTCAAGCGGGGCGGTGCGAGGCGGCGGAGTTCGTGCCGGGGCCCTCGCATTCCGAGGCGGGATTCACGCTTCGCGCGCCGTTCCCCGTTTGGCGCGAGATTCTGGAGCGCCGAATGCTCGCGTCGACCGCGATCCTCACGGGGAAGATGAAGGTGGAAGGGGATTCGATCGCGCTTCTGCGGCACGCGGGAGCGAACCGGGCGTTGATTCACTGCACCGCATCCGTCGCGACGGAATTTCCCACGTAGCGCCGCGCGAACGCCGGGCGGCGTCCGCGTCGCCGCACTAGGCGCTCGCCCGGATTCGCTTCCTCGCCGTCCCGCCCGCCGCCCCGCGCTTCGCCGACGTTCGCTTGGCCTTCGCCGGCTTCGAGCGCGCACTTCCGGCCGCGCTCTTCGGCTTCTTCGCCCGCCCCGCTTCCCACGCCTCGACCGAGATCGGCTTTCCCGTCTCGAGGTAGGAGCGGAGGGAATCGAGCGCCCACGACCAAGCCGCCTTCATCTTCTCGGCGTCGCGTTTCGTTGCCAGCCGGGAGTGCGTCGCTTCCACACGCGCTCTCGGCCCCTTGGCACCGCTCGCGGTCGTGATCGCAAATTCCACGATCGAGCCGGGCGCGTGTTTCTCGTTCTCCCACGTCATGCGAAGCCGGCGGGGGCGCGCCACCGCCAGGAATCGCCCGCGATCGCCGTCCCCGTTGGAATAGGAGCCGCCCACTTCCACGTTCGCCCGCGCGCCGCGCGTGAACCAGCGCGAGAGATCGGCCGGCCGTGATAGCGCGTCGAAGGCCTTCGGAGCCGAGGCGGCCACGAGGCGCGACACCGAGATGGAGTAGCCGTCGGGCTTCTGGTGCTTGTCGCGGAGGCCCTGTTCGCGCTCGTACTGGACGGTGACCATCTGTGCCCACCAGGGGGAGAGGTCGCGGCTTTCGTGAAGCCAGGCCGCGGTCGCCTTGTGCCCCTTCGCGGCGGCGCCCCACCGGTTCAGGATGCGGAACCACTGAGACCAGCTCCTGCCGGTTCTCGTCTCCACCGCTTCGTCCGAAATCTTCGCGTCCGCCGCCATGTGTTCCCTCCGGATTCGTGCGTCGAGGATTCGAGTTTCCGACTCATGACACCCGAAGTCAATCGCGACGGGGTGCCGCGCGGGTACCGAAACAGAAACGCGGCAGGCGACGGAGGTCCTGCGTGCGTCCCCTCCGGCGCGCCGCCGCGCCCACGTATCACTTTCTACAGAGGGTCTACCGAGTCGCGAGTACCGCCTCGGAACGGTGCTTCGATACCGACCGAAGCGCCGCCATGAGATCCGCGTAAGGTAACGAGCCTTCGCCCTTTCCCTCGGACTTTTCCGCGTGCAGGACCAAATCGTTCAGAGCCACGATCCCTCGGACCGTGCCGTCGGCGTCCGCGACCGGAAGTCGCCGCACCTGGGCTTCGCCCATCTTGCGAAGGGCGATCTTGAGGTCGTCCGTGGGGAGACAGGTCTTCGGCGTCTGGTTCATGACGTCGGCGACCGTAATGGCGGACGGCGAGAGGCTCTTCATCGTGGCGGCCATGCAGATGTCACGATCCGTGATGACACCGATCAGCTTCTGCGTGCCACCCTCCACGACGGGGACGATGCCGCAGTCCCGCCGCCACATGATCATGGCGGCGTGGGCCAGGTCATGGTGCGGCGTGCAGCACTCGGGTTCTCTTGTCATCAGTTCTTCGATTTTCATGGCCCGACTCCTTTCGGTTAACGAAAGCGCACAGCAGCACGGGAACATCATGCGCACGGCGTCGAACAGCAAACCCCGTGCCACGAGTCAGCCTAACTGTTTGGCCCTTTCGGCCTTCGTCACCGGTTTCCGCCCCAACAAGTTAGCGCACGGAACCTGCTCCGCGGATCCCGACGCCTCCGCCTGCTGCAGGCGCCTGGTTGTAACGTCTGCTTCGCGAAAGGAAAACCTGACGAAAAAGGGCGCGGCGGCCCCGACGCAAGCGCGCTAGGAACAAACTCGCCCGCGGCGGCGCGGGGAAGAGGGACGCCTCGAAGCGAGGGTGAGACCAACCCCATCGCTTCAAAGCCGGAGCCTGGGAGCGCGGTCGCGGCCGCTGCTCCCTGTTCCCTGGTCCCTGTTGGCCGCCGCGGGTTCTTTATGGCGGTTCGGCGATCATTTCGACGAGGCGTTGGTGCTGCATACCCCGTGCCACCGAACTCGCCGCCACCGCGCGCGATGGCGCGGGTCTCAAGCATCCCTGGTCCAAGGGGTTACCCTCCCGGACCCTCCGGACTGCTACCTCCGCAGCATTGAGACGTGGCGCCGCCGCTGCCAAGCTGTCAGGTAGGAGGGATGTCGATGTCAGGACGTGGAAAACCGACGGTACGCCAGCGCTTGCCCGCGAAAAACGGAGCGAGTGCGCGCGGCGTCCCTATGATTCCGATTCCGGCTTCCGAACGGCTCGATCTTCAACGCGTGCAGCCGATCCTTCCGCAACTCATCGACTCGCTCGACGAAGCGGTTCTCGTGGTCGACCACGAGCAACGCGTCGTGGCGGCGAACCGGCGATACGTCGACATCTTCGGACTCGGCGGCCCCGTCTGCGACGCGAAGCGCTGTCCCGACCGGTGGCTCGGCGGCGATTCGGGCCGCGACGAAGCCTCCCGCTGCGGCGCGTGCGACGTCATCGAAACGCGGAAGCCGACCCGGCGCCTTCGGCTCGTGCCCGACTCGCGCGGCATTTCTCGCCGGTGGGAAGGAACGATGAGCCCGGTGCTCAACGCGAAGGGCGAAGTGACGCATGTCGTGGAAGTCTGGCGCGATGTCTCGGAGCGCTCCCGGCTGGAGAGTCAGCTGAGCCATAGCGAGCGCCTCGCGTCGCTCGGGATTCTGGCCGCGGGCGTGGCCCACGAGATCAACAATCCGCTCGCGTCGGTCCTCGTCGCGGTGGAGTCGGTGCAGCGCCGCCTGGTCGCGGGGAGCGAAGTCGAGGGGGGCTGCACGCCCGATCCGGAAATCCTCGATCTCCTGGAAGTGATGGAGCGGGAGACGCGGCGCTGCCGCGACATCTCGGACAAGCTGACGCTCCTGGCGCAGCCCCCGACCGGGCCGAGCGCGTGGGTCGACCTGAATCACTCGGTTCGCGACACGCTCACGCTCCTTCGTTATGCGATGAAGCGGCAGGGCGTGGAGGTAGAGGAGTCGCTCGATCCAGGGCTTCCCGTCATCTGGGCCCGCGAGAGCGGCCTTCGAAGCGTCTGCATGAACCTGATGCTGAATGCCGTGCAGGCGATGCCGGGTGGCGGATTGCTTTGCGTCCGCACCGGCGCGGCCGGAACGCGGGTCTCGCTCGAAGTGGCCGACAGCGGGCCGGGGATCGCGCCCGCGAATCTCGAGCGCATCTGGGATCCCTTCTTCACCACCAAACCGCCGGGATCCGGCACCGGCCTGGGGCTCTCCATCTCGCAGCGAATCGTGGCCCGCCACGCGGGGCAGATCATCGCCGAGAATCGCGCCGAAGGAGGCGCCAAATTCACGGTGGAACTCCCTGTGCAGGGTCCGGGAGGAGAAGGTGTCTGAGGCGCGCCTTCTTCTCGTGGACGACGAGGAGTCGTTCCGCCAAATCGTGAGCCGAGAGTTGCGCCGCGCCGGCTACCACGTGGACGAGGCCGGATTGGTGGAGGAAGCGCGCCGTTCGCTCGCGCAGCAGAGTTACCACGTCGTGCTCCTCGACGTGCGCCTCCCCGATGGAAACGGCCTCGATCTGCTCCAGAGCATCAAGCAGTCGCTCCCCGCCACGCAGGTCGTGATCCTCACCGCGTTCGGGACCGTGCAGGAGGCGATCCGCGCCATGAAGCACGGCGCGTTCGATTTCCTCTCGAAGCCGTGCAAGCTCGGCGAGATCGAAGCGGTCATTGAGAAAGCGTTGGAGGTCCAGTCGCTGGAGCGCGGACACGCGGTGTTGCAGCGCGACCTCGAGCGGCTCCAGCCGAGCGAGCGAATCGTGGGGGACACCCCCGGCATCCACGAGGTTCACCGTCTTATTCAGCGCGTCGCGCAGACCGACTCCACCGTGCTCATCCGCGGCGAGAGCGGCGTCGGGAAAGAGCTCGTCGCTCGGGCCGTGCATCGCCAGAGCCGACGAACGAAACAGCCGTTCGTGGTCGTCGATTGCGCGTCGCTCCACGAAAACTTGCTGCAAAGCGAACTCTTCGGACACGAGAAGGGGGCCTACACCGGCGCGGTTCGCCTGAAGCACGGCCTCTTCGAGGTGGCCGATCGCGGCACGATCTTCCTCGATGAGATCGGCGAGGTGACGCCGCCGCTCCAGGTGAAACTCCTCCGGGTTCTCGAGACCGGAATCTTTCGGCGCGTGGGCGGCACCGCCGACGTCCGAGTCGACGTGCGGGTCATCACCGCGACGAACCGGGCGCTGGAGGCGATGATGCAAGCGGGCTCGTTCCGCGAAGATCTCTACTACCGGCTCAATGTTTTCACCATCCCGATCCCGCCGCTTCGCGAGCGCCGGGAAGACATCCCGCTCCTCGTGGCGCACTTCATTCGCAATTCGGCCATCGTGCCGAAGCGAAACGTCGAGATTTCAGCGGAGGCGATGGATGTGTTGATCCGCTATCCCTGGCCCGGGAACGCTCGGGAGCTGGCGAACGTGGTGGAGCGGGCGCTCATTCTCTGCGAAGGGGAGCGCCTCGTTCCGGAAAATTTGCCGATCGGGGTCCGGCGCTCCACCCCTGAAGGCGTCCCGTCGGACGGAGGGCGCCGGCCGACACTCGAAGAGGCGGAGCGCCGCTACATCCTCCAGGTGCTCGACGACTGCAACGGCCATCGCCAGAAGGCCGCCACGATTCTCGGGATCAGCGAGCGGAACCTCTATCGCAAGCTGAAGCAGTTCGGCGTGAGTGGCGCCCGCGAGCTCTTGCACTCCTGAGGCGCGATTCCGGCGACGCCGTGCCTGACGCGCCGAGCAGGGAAGCCTGACGAATTCGTCAGGCGAACGCCGGACCTCGGCCGATCGTTCTCTCGCCGAGGTCTACTCCAGTCCCACCGATTCATCACTTACGGGCGAGGGCGCCCATCCCTTCGAATCGTCGCCTGCGCCTGCGCGGCGCCTGGCGCCGACGCGCTCACCCTATTCCTCGAGAGTGAGGGCTGCATCACCGTCCACTGCGCCTCTCACGAGTCGCTTCTCGAGGAGATCGTCCGAAGTCCGGCCGATGCCGTCGTCTTTGGGTTCGCCCCTCCCTGCTCGCTCGAGCCGGCGCTTCTTCGCATGATCCGCCGCCTCCTCCCCGATACGCCGCTCATCATCGTGGCGCGCGACGCGACGCTCGAGATGGAACGGATGTTCCGCGAGTATCGCCCCCTTTTTGTCGCGGTCCCTCCTTGGGATCGTGCGGAGATGCGGGACGTGGTCCGCGCCATTCGTGCGCATCGAGTCAAGAAAGGACTCTCCGCCGCATCACCTTCCTAGCCCCCACGCGTCGTCGCGTCGCTCCGCCCCAGCGCCGTGGCGGCTGCCGGTCGTGTATAGTCCGGAGATGCCCGCTCGCACGTGGACAAAACACCCGCTTTGGCGATTCCTCGGCAGGCCGATCGTCCTCAGCGTCCCCTTCGCACTCTTCTTCTTTGTGACCAATCGATCGGAATCCGAGCCTTTCTTCAAGGCTCTGGGGGAGTTCTACCTCGTCGCGCTCGTCTTTTCGCTCTGGGTGAACACGGCCGTCGAGTTGAACCGGAAGTGGATGCTCCCGCACCTCCCCATGGGGACGCCCGCTGGAGGTGAGTCGCGGGACCTGACGCTTCAGATCGCCTCCTTCGCCGTTGCCGCCGCCCTCGGAAGCGTCGGCGCGGCCCTAACGCTTCACTTCACCTTCTTTCCCGAAATACTCGGCTCGGCCACCGCGGTCGCGCGCGTCCTCCTCTTCACCGGGCTCTTCAACGCGCTCTTCCTCAGTTACATCTATGCCAGGCGATATCAACGCCGCTTCGTCGACCGCGTGCGCGACGAGGCCGAACGCGACGCCCGAGAGGGGCAG
Organism: Candidatus Eiseniibacteriota bacterium; assembly: GCA_031370645.1. Taxonomy (GTDB): domain Bacteria; phylum Eisenbacteria; class RBG-16-71-46; order SZUA-252; family SZUA-252; genus SZUA-252. The sequence continues at coordinate 20,753 of JANMQV010000039.1, forward strand.
GAGATGCGGATCGCCGCCGAGATTCAGCAGGCGCTCCTCCCGCCCCGCTCTCGGTCGGATACGTGGTATGCCGCCGCGGGCGCATCGATTCCGTGCCGCTCGATCGGCGGTGATTTCTTCGAGTACTTCGATTTGCCCGATGGGCGCGTCGGGTTCGCGCTCGCCGACGTGGCGGGGAAGGGCCCGCCCGCGGCGCTTCTCGCGGCGATGGTGCAGGGGATTTTCGATTCGCACGCCCGTCGAGGAGACGGCCCGGCGGCGACGTTGGCCCGCGTGAACGAGGCGATCTCCGCTCGGGAGATCGAAGCCCGCTTCGCCACCGTCTTCTACGCCGTCTTAGGGCGCGATGGCGTGCTCCACTTCAGCAACGCCGGACACAACCCTCCGTTCGTCATTCGACGGCGGGCGGTCGTCGGCCGGCTCGAGACGGGTGGCCTCATGATCGGCCCGTTCAAGGACGCTCAATTCGAGGAGGGGATGTCGCGTCTCGAGCCGGGCGACGTCCTGGTCGTCTACTCCGACGGCGTTACCGACGCGGAGGCGCCGGATGGGGAGCAGTTCGGCGAGGAGCGTCTTCTGGCGGCGCTGAGCGGATTCGGTACGGAGTCGGCGGAGGAGATTCGCGACGGACTCCTCGGCGCCATTCGGACGTTCGTCGCCGATCGCCCTCCGTTCGACGATGTCACGGTGATGACCGTGCGCTACCTCGGGCAGACGTCATCGAGTCCGACCACGTCTTGAGGAGCGTGGCGGCGAGGATCACCCCTCCTCCCGCCAGCGACCACGGCCCCGGAATTTCCCCGTTGATGACGAGCGCCCAGATCGGATTGAGCGCCGGCTCCACCAGAAGAAGCACGGACGCCTCGAATGCCGGCACGTGGCGCGACGCTTTCGTCAGGAAGACGTAGCCGAGCCCGAGCTGCACGACACCGAGCCCCGCCAGCACCGCGCCGTCTACCGGAGTAAAGTGCGTGACCGGGAGCGCCATCGGGAGCGCGATGAGGAACGCGGTGATATTCCCGCTCACGACCGCACCGGCCGCGGAACCGCGATAGTCTCCCGACCCACGACCCATCCACCGAAGCGACATGATCGTGAAGGCCCACGCCACGCCGCTCAGCACCGCCAGCAGATTTCCCGCGACCGGATCGGGCGCGGTCCTCCTCGGCGCCTCGACCCCCACGAAGAAGAGCGCGAGGCCCGCCACGATGAGTCCCATCACCCCGAGATCGACGGGGCGGTTTCGCTCGCGCAGGAGCCAGGGCGCCGCGAGAAGGATGTAGAGCGGTGCGGTCGACTGGAGAAAGATTGTGTTCGCGGAAGTCGTGAGACGGTTGGCGAGGACGAAGAGGAGAACCGTCGCGGCGTAGGGAAGCCCCGCGACGACCACGCGCCACGACCAACCGCGTCGCGCCTCCGGCATGAGGAGCAACACCACGATCGCCGCGATTCCGGAGCGGAACGAAGCGATCTGCCAGGGCGTCAGCCCGCACGCCTTGATCCCCGCGCCGCCGGCGGAGAAGATCAGGGCTGCGGCCAAGATCTGAAGTCGCCCCGTGGCTCGTTCGCTCATGCCGCCGGAGTGTACGATACCGCTTCGACTTGGGCCGGAGATTCGGGGCTTATTCCGGGGGCTCCCCTTGACAGGGCGACCGACGGTGGCTACCGTCCATGGGGTCGGGCGCCGGGCCGGAACTCGGGCGCCTCTTCGGTCCCCATCCCCACGTCACGTCGAATCCCGTACCTTCGGTCCCCGCCCCCTCGAATTAGCCGGCGCGAAGTCGCGCACCCTTCGCGCCATGAGAGGCAGGTGGATTCATGCGGTGGTTCCGGTACTTCCTTCCGTTCTTGATCCTCGTATCGCTCGCTCCCTCGGCACACTCGCAGTACGTCTTCCTCGACGCTAACGGCGACGGCGTCAACGACAGCGCCGATCAACTCCCGGCCAGCGGATCGGTGGATCTCGACGTCTGGTTCGTGACCGACCACAACCGCGACGGGAGTGCGGTATTTTGTTCCTCCGATCCGTCCGACCCTCTCACGATCAATACGTATGAGATCGTGCTTCGCGTACTCAATGGCCGCGTCGCATTCGGACCGATGCGGAATCGAATGCCCTTCTCGGGGGATCCGGTCCGCTTCGCGAGCCGCGGCGATACGACGGGGACCACGGTCTACCACAATGGGTACGGCTCGTCCGACCTCTTTCCGCCGGGGCGGTATCGTGTGGCAACGCTGACGGTGGAGGTGATCGAGGGCTCGCCCTCGCTTTCCTTCCTCGGGTATAGCCCCGTCGAACCGGTCGATTTGACCGCGTTCGGCACGCGCTGCTCCGGGATCGGCGAGGACAACACCGCGATCCTCGGCGAAGAGTTCCGCGACGCATCGGGCATCGGGCGGCCCGCCGCCGACGCAGGCGGCCCCTACCACGGAGTCGTGAATCAGGACGTCCGGTTCAACGGCGAGCGTTCGAGCGATCCCGACGGCGATCCGCTCGACTTCGCGTGGTCGTTCGACGACGGCGGGAGCGCGGCTGGTTCGATCGCCATTCACGCCTTCGGTACCGTCGGAACGCACACGGCGACGCTCACCGTTTCGAGCCATTCCGGGAGCGACGACGACGTTGCCGCGGTCGAGATCGGGGAACCGAATCGCCCCGTCGCCGTGGCCGGCGGACCCTATCACGGAGAGCCGGGCATTCCGGTTCCGTTCGACGGAAGCAGTTCCCACGATCCCGACGGCGATCCGCTCACCTACGCCTGGAACTTCGGCGACGGGGGGCATTCATCGGGAACGTTTCCGCATCACATGTATGCGAGCGAGGGGACTTTCACCGTGGGGTTGACGGTCGGCGACGGCGTTTACACGGCATCCGACGAGACCAACGCGACGATCACCGCGGTCGTTCGGCCGGACAATCATCCGCCGGTCGCCAACGCGGGCGGGCCGTATGAGGGAATCGAAGATCGCTGGATCCAATTCGACGCCACACGATCGAGCGATCCGGATGACGATTTCCTGAACGTTCGCTGGGAATTCGGCGACGGCAAGTCCGGATTCGGCATCGCGCCCGTTCACGCGTTCGACGTGGCCGGCTCCTACACGGCGGTCGTTCACGTCGACGATGGAATCGCCCACGCCACCGCTCAGGCCTCCGTCACCATCGAGAGCGCCTTTCCGGCGAGCGCGTTTCTCGACGCGCGGAACGACGTCGTCAATGTGGATGATGCGGCGGAATTCGTGATCGTGCGATTCGAGCCCGGCGATGGAGGAGCGTTCTCGTCGGAGGAGGTCGATCCCGAAGGCGTCGTGCTCCGCGTCACCACCTTCGACGGCGGCAGCATCGACATTCCCGCCGACGGACCGGCGATCTACCAGAACGACAGCGATCAGAACGGCGTCATCGAATACGTGACGCGATTCCCGCGTGCGCGATTCCGGGAACTCCGGGCCTCCGGCGACATCCAGGGGAGAACGCATCTCGAGCTCATCGGCGGGCTCTATGCGGGCGGGGGGTACAACGGCCCGTTCGACGCCACGTTCGTGAACTCGAGTTCGTTCGACCTGACCGTCACGCCGAATCCGTTCAATCCGACGGCGCATATCATCCTTCACACGCGGGGCGACGGTCCGATGACCGCCCGGCTCTTCGACATCCGCGGGCGCCGCGTGAAGACGATTCTCCACGGCGAGCCGCTGAAAGCCGGACGGCACGACCTGATCTTCGAGGCGCGGGATGACGGCGGCTCGGTGCTCGCGTCGGGCGTCTACTTCCTTCAGATCACGAGCGCCGAAGGGTCGCGAACCGGCAGGGTCGTGGTCGCGAAGTAATCGAGAGACGGAATATCGTCAGCGCTTCGACGCGGCCGTGGCGGCCTGCGCTCGAGAGCGAAGGATCAGGATGACACCGGTGATGACGACGGCGCCGGCGGCGAGGGTTCTTCCCGTGACCACCTCGCCGCCGAGCGCCCAGCCGAGAAAGACGGCGACGGTCGGGTTCACGAAGGCGTAGGTCGCCACGCGCGTCGGCCGCGTCACGCGAAGCAGATAGGTGTAGGCCGAGAACGCCACGATCGATCCGAAGACGACGAGGTAAAGAAACGCCACGATCGACCGCGGCGTGACCGCCTCCAGCCGAAACGATCCCCACTCGCCCACCGACAAGCCCAGGATCAACGACAAGAGTCCGCCGCAAAGCATCTGCATCGCCGCGGTCTGAAGGAGCGACGGCGGATGCGGCGCGTCCTTCGCGTGGACCGAGCCGTAGGCCCAGCCGAGCGACGAGCAGACGAGCGCGAACGCGCCCCACGGATCGACAGCCGCCTTCGTGAGCGATTCGCCCGGCCCGATGAGGAACGCCACGCCGGCGAATCCGAGCACGAGCCCCACCGTCGCGAGCCGCGTCGGCCGAGACCAACCGCGGAGGTAGGTCTCCATGAGCGTCATCCAGAGAGGCACCATCGCGATGAGGAGTGCGGCGACCCCCGAGGAGAGCCGTGTCTCCGCCCAGGAGACGCCGCCGTTCCCGAAGAGGAAGAAGCAGCCGCCAAAGAGCATCGCGGAGCGCCACTCCGCCGCGACCGGGCGCCTTGCTTCGCCCCGCCCCGCGACCCACGCGTAGAGCAGCCCCCCCGCGAGCAGGTAGCGGAATCCCACCATGAGAAACGGCGGAATCGTCTCGATCGCGAACCGGATCGCGAGGTAGGTGGAGCCCCAGATCAGATAGATGCACCCGAACGCGATGACGACGAGCAGGGCCGGAGCCGAAGCGCGTGTCGTGGTGTTTGCCGTCATGCGTCGAATCTAGCGGGGCCGTTTCCGGCGCGCGCTCCGCTCCTTGCTCTCGAACTCGGCGCCGGTGGGGATCGGGGCGTACTCCTTCACCGTGGAGAGGACGATGGTGGTCCGCGTCGAGCGGATGCTCTTGATCGTGCCGATGCCGTCCCGCAAGAGGGCGCCGAGCGCCTCGGTGCCGGCGACGCGGACCTTTACGAGATAGCAGTCCTCGCCCGCGACCTGGTGGACCTCCTGCACTTCGGGGAGGCGCGCGATCTCGCGTCCCGCTTCGAGTCCGCCGATTCGCTCCTCGGCGTGGACGAAGATGAACGCCACGAGTCCCGCGTCGAGCGCGCTCGGATCGATTCGCGGTTCGTATCCGCGAATGATTCCAGTCCGCTCCAACTTCCGGATTCGTTCGAGGATGGCGGAGGGGGCCAGGCCGACGCGGCGCGCGATCTCGGAATTGGGCGTGCGCGCGTTTTCTTGAAGGATCGCAAGGATGGCACGATCGGACGGGTCAAGCATCGGTTGAACCTCCTTTCGCCTGAATTTTATTCAGCGATTACGACAAATTCAAGACGATTATTCGGTAGCTCCGGAGCCCCCACGGACCCAGATTCGCCGTCCGAAGGGGGCGCCCGCGGCGTAAACTGGGAAGAGCGGGAAGGGTTCCGCGCCAAAGGAGGGGGATCTCGATGTTTCTTTTGCTCCTCGTCACGACGCTCGGCGTCGCTCTGCTGACTTCGGCGATCGTCGTCTTCTTCTTCAAGAAGCCGATCCGCCAAATTCTGAATCGCATCATCGGCGAGGAGATCGCCGAAGGATGGCAGCGATTTCTTCTCTTCGCGGTTTACGTGGTCGGCGTCTCCTCCGGCGTCCAGATTTGGAAACTGGAGCAATACGTGCACCCCCAACCGACGGGGCCCGACGGGAAGAGCGTCGCGCTCACGCTCGACGGCGCGTCGATGGCGCTCGAGGTCTATCGGACGATCATTCAGGTCCTTCAGGGAGTCGCCTGGGCGCTGCTCGTCTTCTTCGTCGTAGCGCTCATCGCCTTCGCGATCACGCGCCGCGCGGAATCGCACCGAGGGGAAGGGGGCGCGAAGTGACGCGCGAGCGGCGCCGCGCCGGCGGGGAAACTCCCGGCCGGCGAGCCGCGTAGTACTACCAAGCCATGAATCTCGGAACGATCGGACTTCTCCTCGGCGCCTCGTTCGCGTCGGGCATCAACCTCTACGCGACCGTCGCGACGCTCGGACTGCTCCAGCGTTTCGAAGTCGTCGCGCTCCCCCCTTCGCTCGCCATTCTGGGGCACCCGATCGTTCTGGCGATCGCGATCGCGCTCTATCTCATCGAGTTCGTCGCGGACAAAATCCCCGCCGTCGACCATCTCTGGGACGCGGCGCACACCTTCATTCGTCCGCCGGCCGCCGCACTCCTCGCCTACGCGGCGGTGGCGCCTGCCTCGAGCGGCGTGCCGGAACTCTGGCGCATCGCGGCCGCACTCCTGGCCGGCTCCATCGCGCTGACGGCGCACTCGACCAAGGCGGCGACGCGCGGCGCGGTCAACGCGAGCCCCGAGCCTTTCAGCACGGCAGCGGTCAGTTTCGCCGAGGATCTTCTCGCCATCGGCCTTTCGTGGCTCGCCGTCGTTCATCCCGCCATCGCGATCGGCGTGGTGGCGCTCCTCCTCGTCGCCTCGATCGTCATTCTCGTGACGCTCTTCCGCTTCGTTCGCGCGATCTGGCGCCGGATGTTCGGCGCTAGCGCCGAAACGGAAAACAAAACGCCCACCCCGGCCTAGGCCGGAGCGGGCGTCTTCGCTCGCTGCGCGTCGCGGCCAGGGCCGCGCGCCGCTATCCTTCCGCGGGCTTCCGCCTCGTGTGGTCGAGCACCCGCTTCCGGACGCGGATCGCGTCGGGCGTCACCTCGACCAGCTCGTCGTCGTTGATCCATTCAATCGCCGTCTCGATCGTCAGTTCGCGCGGAGGGGTGAGCATCATCCCCTTCTCGGATCCCGACGCGCGCATGTTGGTTAGGTGCTTCTTTCGGCAAGTCTGGACGACCATGTCGCCGTCTTTCCCCTGCTCTCCGGCCACCTGACCCGCATAGACCTTATCGGTCGGCTTCACGAAGAAAATGCCGCGATCGTCGAGCGCGTCGAGCGCGTACGCCGTGACGTCGCCCCCCTCCTTCACGACCATGGCGCCGCGCTTCCGGTTCGGAAGGGCGCCGCGGTGTGGCCCGTACTGATCGAACATGTGATTCAGGAGCCCGGTCCCCTTCGTCAGCGTGAGGAACTCGGTGCGGAATCCGAGGAGCCCGCGCGACGGGATGGAGAATTCCATGCGCGCGCGATCGCCATGCTTGCCCAAGTGCTGCAGCTCGCCGCGGCGCTCGCCCAAGGCGGAGATGACCGCGCCCGTATAGGCCTGGTCGCAGTCGATCACCAGCTCTTCATATGGCTCCAAGAGGGCGCCCTTCTCGTCGCGATGGAAGATGACCTGCGGCCGGCCGAGGGCGAATTCGAATCCTTCGCGCCGCATCGTCTCCGCCAGGATCGAGAGCGACAGTTCGCCGCGTCCGAGGACCATGAACGAATCGGTCTCGGGATGGCGCTCCATGAGGAGCCCCACGTTTCGTTCCAGCTCCCGCTCCAGCCGCTCGAGAATATGGCGGCTCGTCAGGTACTTCCCGGAGAGTCCCGCGAAGGGCGAGTCGTTCACGCGGAACTCCATCGAGAGCGTCGGCTCGTCGACGCGGATTCCCGCGAGCGGAGTCGGATCCGCCGGGTCGAGAATGGTCTGGCCGATCTCGATCTTGGGGAAGCCGGAGAGGACGACGATGTCGCCCGCCGCCGCGTGGTCCACTTCGACCCGGTGGATCCCCTCGAAGAGGTAGATCTTGTTGGCGCGGCCGCGCTCCAACACCGTGCCGTCGGGCTTCACGGCCACGAGAGGGGTGGTGCGGGTCAACTCGCCCGAGTTGATGCGCCCGATCGCCAGGCGGCCGAAATAGTCGGAGTAGTCGATATTCGCCACGATCAGTTTGAATGGCTTGTCCTCGATGACCGGCGGCGGAACGATGTTGAGGATCGTGTCGAGGAGGGGGCGAAGGTCACCGCTCGTCGCCTGCGGGTCCTTGGAGACGAATCCGAGCCGGCCCGACCCGTAGAGAACGGGGAACTCGAGATGGGAGTCGAGCGTCGCGAGCGAAAGGAAGAGATCGTGGATCTCCTCCTCCACCTCGAGCGGACGCGCGTCGGAACGATCGATCTTGTTGATGAGCACGATCGGCCGCTTTCCGCTCTCGAGCGCCTTCTTCAACACGAAGCGCGTCTGGGGAAGGGGGCCCTCGGCGGCGTCGACGAGCAGGAGAACGCCCTCGACCATCGTGAGGATTCGTTCCACTTCCGAGCCGAAGTCACGGTGACCGGGCGTGTCGACGATGTTGATCACCGTCTCGCCGAACCGGATGGCGGTGTTCTTGGCGAGAATCGTGATGCCGCGCTCGCGCTCCAGGTCGCCCGAATCCATGACGCAGTCGGCGACGTGCTGGTTCTCGCGGAACGTCCCGCTCTGACGGAGGAGGGCATCCACAAGGGTGGTCTTGCCATGGTCGACGTGGGCGACGATGGCGATGGCGCGACGATCGGTCCTTTTCATCACGGTAATCATAGCCCACAAGGATAGCACAGGTGGTCAACCTGCTGCGGTCCTAATAGTTGGGCCCCAGGTTGTGAACTTTTTCTCAAAACCCCTGCCGAAATTCGGAACGCCGTACCACCCCTGGACCATGACCTTCCTCGACGCTGCCTGCGTATGCTGGTCGTGTCGCCCGGCGCGCCGTGTCGAGCTACCGATCCAGAGAAGTGTGCCCTTCGGGGCAGGAGGTGCTCCATGAACGGACGGCTTGAGGGAAAGGTCGCGCTCGTGACCGGCGGCTCCCGCGGCATTGGTGCCGCGACCTGCTGGAAGATGGCGCGGGAGGGCGCCTTGGTGGTGGTGGCGGACGTGATCGACGGGGAAGGCGAAGCCGTGGGCTCGGCGATCGCCAAAGCGGGTTTCAAGGCGCGCTACGTCCATCTCGACGTCTCCTCCGAGGCGGACTGGACCTCGGCCGTGCGCGGAACGCTTCAGGCGTTCGGCGCGCTCCACGTACTGGTGAACAACGCCGGTATCGCGAGCCTCGAGGATGTCGAGCAGGAGACGCTCGCGGGATATCAGCGAATTCTCAGCGTCAATCAGATCGGCGCGTGGCTCGGGATGAAGGCGGTGATGCCGCATCTTCGCGCCGCGGGGGGAGGCGCCATCGTGAATATCTCCTCCATCTACGGCGCCGTGGGTGGCAATGGAGGATCGATCGCGTATCATGCCTCCAAGGGGGCCCTCCGCCAGATGACCAAGAACGCGGCGATCCGGTACGCACCGGAGAAAATCCGCGTCGTCTCGGTCCATCCCGGATTCATCGAGACCCCGATGGTCGCGCCGTTTCTCTCGAAGGTTGGGTCGGAGCCGAATCCGATGCTCACGTTCGTCCTCGAGCACACGCCGCTCGCCCGCATGGGCCGCTCCGAGGAAGTCGCGAACGTGATCGCCTTTCTCGCGAGCGACGAAGCGTCGTATATGACCGGCTCGGAGGTGTTCGTCGACGGCGGCTGGACCGCCGCCTGACCGCACCCGGGCCTCACTCCAAGGAAGGAGAAGTCCCGTCCATGCTCGGAGCCCTCTCCCGCTACGCCGTCCTCTTCGCCCTCGTCGGAATTCTCGGCGCCGGTTGCGCCGCGATCCCGGCGCAGCACATCGGCGTCATCGAATCGTTCGGCAAGGTCTACGACGACACCTGGGGTCCCGGACTCCACGTCTGGCTCCCCTGGACCGGCGTCCACCGAATTAACTGCCGCACGAGCCAGATCGAGGAGCGAACGTCGACGCCGACGAGCGAAGGGCTCGTCGTGGGGCTCGACGTGAGCATCGTCTATCACCCCGAACCGACCACGGCGAAGGACATCTACGGCCGTTACGGCGGGTTGGACGGCTTGGTCGCAAACGTCCTCGTGCCCGAATTCCGCAGCGTGGTCCGCGACGTGACGGCCGGCTTCGAGGCGGTCGATCTCTACTCGGGGCGCCGCGAGGAAGTGAGCCGAAAGATGCTCGAATCGATGCGCGAGCGGATGAAGGATCGCGGCGTGAACATCGAGGCGATCCTGCTCCGGAATATCGAGCTCCCCGCGCAAGTCGCGAAGGCGGTGGAGGCGAAACTGGCCGCGGATCAGCAGGCGCAGCAGATGGAGTTCGTCCTGCGGAAGGAATCGAAGGAAGCCGAGCGGAAGCGGATCGAGGCGCAGGGGATTTCCGATTTCCAGCGGATCGTCACGGCGGGCATCTCGCCGGCGCTCCTCACCTGGAAGGGAATCGAGGCGACCGAGAAGATCGCCCTCTCGGAGAACACGAAGATCGTCATCGTGGGCGGGAAAAACGGACTCCCGGTCATCCTCAACACCGAGAAGTAGCGAAGCGGTATTCGGTGACTAGCCGCGGGGTGTTGTGGGCGTTCGGCCCTACGCCCCGCGGGCCAGCCCACGGATCAGCGTGTCGACCAGGGCGCCCGTTCGTTCCTCCAGGGGGCGCCACTCCATCCAGGCGTCCCCCTCCTTCGCGATCGAGAGTGCCGCGGCTCCGTGAAGCGCCGCCCAATAGATCTGCGCGACCAGGTGCGGATCGGCGAGATCGGAGCGCAGTTGGCGCGAGCCGATCGCCTCCGAGACCGTTCGAACGAGGAAAAGATAGGCATCGCGGTCGGGTAGTTCCTGTGCGGTCGCGTCCTCTTCCTCCGCGCCGCCCTCCGTCGCCTGCCCCGGGGTCATGAACATGAGGCGATAGGCGTGGGGGTGCTCCAGGGCGAAGCCGATGTAGCCGCGCCCCAGCATGCGGAGCCGCTCCAGAGGGTCGGGGACCCGCGCGAGGACCTGGAAACGAGCTGCGAGTGCGCTGAAATCGACGGCGCAGAGTCGACGGAAGAGAGTCCGTTTGTCCCGGAAATGGAAATAGAGCGCCGTCGGGGTGTAGTCGACGCGATCGGCGATCTTCCGCATCGTGACCGCCTCATAGCCCTCGGACGCAAAGAGTTCCCGAGCCGCGTCCAAGATTCGCCGCTGGATTTCCTCCTTCTCCCGTTCCCGCCTGAGCCCGGTAGCCATAATTAGGTTAAAAAATATAACGTCATTCAAAAATATACCACAGAAATATTATGGTTGAGATGGATGAGAAATTTTGGCGTAAGTAGTTGTATCAAAGCAGATTAACGACGAGACACCGAGTCGATCTACTTCTTCCCGGACTCCATCTTCCCCGATACAGCCTCATCATCATCGGGGTGGAGGGTAATCGGGATCGGCGCACCGGCCTGGTAGAGGTGAATCGTCCCCTGGAATGACTTGAGCTCGATTCGGGCGCTTCCGGTCCCCAGGGAGAACTGAACGCGGCGTCCCCGGCTCGAGCCGGTGACCGAAACAGGGAAGGAGGAAACAAACTCGCCGGAGAAGGTCGCGACCGCGAATGAGGCGTCGCAGGAGGGGGGTACGGCGACCGCGACGTCTCCCGTGTGGCTCGCGAATTTGTACGAGCCGTGAGGCCGGTAGCTGCCTTCGTAGACGATCGAGCCGTTCACGGTGGAGGCATCGACCGTGTCGGCCTCCATGGAGCGCAGGACGCAGTCGCCGTTCACGCTTTCGGCCACCACGCTCCCCATCGAATTCGCCACGCGGATGTCGCGATTCACCGTGTTGAGATCCATGTGCCCCGAACCGCCCGCCACCTCGACGTCGCCATGCACGGTCGTCACGTGGACCTGTCCTCGCGTGCCCTCGACCGCCACATCGGTGTGCGTACCCGAAACCTCGAGATTCATCCAGGTCGGCGCGGTGATGTGAATGTCGGTGCTCCGCTGCGCCTTGGGAGAAGTCGTGGTCTTGATGAGGAGCGCCCCCTCGATGGAGCGAATCCAGACCTTGTCCAATTCGGAGTGCGTCGCCTCGATACGCACCGCGTCCTTCCCCCAGGTCTCGATGATCACCGAGCCCGCATAGTTGGCGACGCGCAGGGTCGTCCCCCGCGGAACGGCGAACGTCGTGTCGGCGTCGCTCGCAAGGGTGAACGCGGTGATGGCGGCAAGAGTGAGCGAGGTGAGCATCCGGTTCTCCCTATTCGGCTCCGCCCGCGAGAGCCACGGCCCGGCGCAGGAGGCGTAGTTGGCGTTCTCTCAATTCATCGAGATGACTCTGGATGTAGGGGTTGCCGGGGTCGGCTTCCAGGGCGCGGCTCGCTTCACCTACGGCGCCTTCGACGCTTCCGAGGCTCTCCTGGAACGCGCGGAGGGTCTCCGGGTCGAGCGACTCCCGCCGCGACTCCAAGAGTTTGTTCAGTTGGTCGATTTCCGCGAACGCCGCGTCGGCGGAGGCGTTCGATATGGGGACAACCGTCAAGCGGGTTCCGCTCGCCGGGCGCCGTGCGGTATCACCGCGGCCGAGGAGATCGTTCGCAAACCAGAGGCTCGCGGCCGAGATGGCGACGAGCGCCACGGCGGCGGCGGCGAGTTGGGGCAGGGAAAGGGTGAACCGTGAGGCGGCCCAACCGTGCCGCGGCGCCGCGGCCACAGGGCGCGCTCCGGTCGCGGGAAGATCGCGAAGTCGCGCCTCGATCCCCGGCCACAAGTCGCTCCCGACGCCGATCGACGCATCGAGCTCTCGAAGCCCGCGCGCTCGGCCGACGACGTCTTGCAAATCTTCCAGCACGGCGCCGCAGACGGCGCAGTCGGTGAGGTGGTCCTCCACTTCGCGGCGCTCCGACGGCGAGAGCGTGCCGTCGAGATGCTCCGATAGCCGGTCGGTCCAGCGGTCGGTCATCGGCGTTCCTCCCAGGGGTCGGTCGTGTTCGCTCATCGGGTCAAGTGACCGCGGAGGATCATCCGCGCTCGGTGCAGTTGCGCTTTCGACGTGCCCGAGGTGACCCCCATCAACTCCCCGATCTCCTCGTGCGTAAATCCTTCCATGTCGTGCAGCACGAACACGGCGCGGGCACCCGGGGGGAGGAGCCCGATGGCGCGCTCCACGTCGATGTCGGCGTGGTCGGTTCGGTGCCGCCCCGGCACCTCGTCGAGCGCGTGCTCGTCGGAAATGAATCGCTCTCGCTCCGTCCGGAGCGAGGCGCGGCGCTGAAGGACGACGTTCACCGCCACCCGATGCAGCCAGGTGCCGAAGGCCGATTCGCCGCGGAAGGTGCCGAGTTTCTGCCAGGCGCGCACGAAAATGTCCTGGGTCACGTCGGGGGCGTGCTCGGAGCCCATCATTCGGCGGACGAGCCCAGCGACGCGGGAGACGTGCGCGCGATAGAGCCGTTCGAACGCGCGCAAATCGCCGCGCTGGGCGCGCGACACATCCTCCGGCTCTGCGCCCACGATCGTCGGCGCGACCAGCGTTGTCGGTGGCGTACTTCCCTCCCCCCGGGGGACTTTTGGTACGACTCGTGGGATAGATGGGGAGGCCATGAGGGTTGGAACCCCGGCCCGCCTTTCCCGCTCCCGCCGGCGTGCCTGGCGGGCTATCTCCCGTCGCCGTCGAGCAGATTCCCCAAGCCGCCGAGGATCGATCCTTCCTCGCGCCGTCTGCCGCCCGACTGGGGGGCTGCCGCGTAGATCCGGCTGGCGAGCCGGCTGAAGGGGAGCGACTGGAGCCAGATGCGGCCCGGGCCCTTAAGGGTCGCGAAGAAGAGGCCTTCGCCGCCGAAGAGGGCGCTCTTCAATTTCCCGACGTACTGGATGTCGTACGAAACGCTCGGCTGGATCGCGACGATGCAACCGGTATCGACGCGGAGCACTTCCGACGCTCCGAGTGTCTTTTCCTCGAGCGTTCCCCCCGCGTGACAGAAGACCCAGCCGTCGCCCGTGAGGCGCTCCATGATGAATCCCTCGCCGCCGAAGAGGCCGGCGCCGAAACGACGATTGAACGCGATTCCCACCGATACGCCCTTCGCGGCCGCCAGGAACGAGTCCTTCTGGGCGATGATTTCGCCGCCCAGCTCCTTCAGGTGAAGCGGCTGGATCTTGCCGGGGTAGGGAGCCGCGAACGCTACCGCCCTTCGCTCGGACGCCTCATTGTGAAAAACGGTCATGAAGAGCGACTCGCCGGTCAGAAGCCGCTTACCCGCTCCGGCGAGTTTCCCCATGAAGGTCTTCTGCTGGTCCGACCCGTCGCCGAAGATCGTGTCCATCTCGATCCCCTGCTCCAGGTACATCATCGCGCCGGCTTCGGCGATCGCCGCCTCGCCCGGATCGAGAATGACCCGCACGAACTGCATGTCGTCGCCGAGAACCTCGTAATCCACTTCGTGCATCGTTGCCATGTCGTGGTTTCCTCCCAGGGTCGCGGCGCCCGAACCGACGGGCCCTTGTCACCCGCGCCCAAACCTACCATTCTTACGGTGGACCGGTCCCGGGAGTTTCAAGAGGAGGTGCGATGTCTCGTAAGCCAGGTGGCGTTCCCCTGTTCGCGGCGCTTGTCGCCGTCCTTTCGCTGCTAGCCGCCGCCGGCTCGTCGGCTCAGCCGCGCGAGAAGAGCGCAGCGCGCGGGGCCACCCAGGCCATGGCGCGGGAGATCGCGGTCAAGATGTTGAAGAACGGCCTGACCGTCATCGTTTGGCCCGACCACGACGTGCCGAACGTGGCGATGTACACGCTTTACAGGGCGGGAAGCCGGAATGAGCGCCCGGGGATCACCGGGATCTCCCATTTCTTCGAGCACATGATGTTCAACGGATCTAAGAATTATCCGTCGGGCGACTATGACCGCTTGCTCGAAGCGGCGGGCGGGAGCAACAACGCCTACACGAGCGAAAACGTCACCTGCTATCAGAACTGGGTTCCGAAGGGGGCGCTCGAAACGATCTTCCGGCTGGAAGCGGACCGGATCTGCTGCCTTTCGCTCGATTCCACCGCCGTCGAAAGCGAGCGCGGTGTCGTTTACTCGGAGCGGCGTACGACGACCGACGACAGCGCCGAGTCGTTCCTCGACGAGCAGGTGCAGGCGACAGCGTTCGTCGCCCACCCCTACGGGATGCCGGTCATCGGGTGGCCGAGCGACATCGAGCGGTGGTCGCAGGCGGATCTCCGCAACTACTTCCGCACCTACTACGCGCCCAACAACGCGACGATGATCTTCGCCGGAGACGTCACACCCGAGGAGATCTTCGCGCTCGCGGCGAGGCACTTGGAGGGGATCCCCGCGCAAGCGCCGCCTCCCGCCGTCCGGACGGTGGAGCCGCCGCAGCTGGGTGAGCGCCGCGTCGTCGTTCGCAGGCCGGGGCAGGTGCCGTACCTCCAAGTCGCGTTTCACGCGGGGCGCGCGAACGATCCCGACGTGGAAACGCTCGATCTACTGAGCACCATTTTGACCGGCGGCGAATCGAGCCGCCTCTACCGGCGGCTGGTCGATCGCGATCAGGTATCGATCGGGCTCTACGACTACTTCCTTCGGGGATTCGATCCGGGTCTCTACCGGATTCTCGTCACCGTCTCGCCCGACAAGGGCGTGGAGGCGTGCGAAAAATCGCTCCTCGACGAGCTGGCGAAGGTAGGTCGCGACGGCGTCACGCAGGCGGAATTGAAGAAAGCGATGAACGTGGCGGTCATGAACTTCTGGCGCCGCATGGCGACGATCGACGGAAAGGCGGCCACGCTCGGCGACGCGCAGGTATTCCGGGGCGACTGGCGCGATGCCTTCGCCGCTCCCGACCGCTACGCTCGGGTGACGGCTCGTGACATCCAATCCGCGGCCAAGCGGCTCTTCGACGAGAAGAATCGCACGGTCGGCATTTTCCTTCCGGAGAACGAACCGGTCGCGGCGGCCGCGAAGGGAGGCGCGCGATGACGATCGGGCGCCTTTTGGACGCGGCGCGTCTTGGCGTGGCGCTGCTCGCTTTCTCGGCGGCGCTCCTGGGCGTGCACCCGGCGGCGGCTCAATCCATCCGGCTTCCGGAGATCCGCGATCTCACCCTTCCGAACGGCGCGCGAATTCTCCTCGCCGAGCGCCACGACGTTCCGCTTGTCGCCATGAGCGCGTTCCTGCGCGGCGGCTCGCGGACCGACCCCGAGGGAAAGGAAGGGATCGCGGCGATCACCACGGAGATGCTCCGAAAGGGAGCGGGGAAGCGAAGCGCTTCGGAGATCGCGGATGCGGTCGACGGCGTCGGAGCCACGTTCGCGACCGGGGCCGGCATGGAGACCTTTTACGTCACGGGCGAATTCATGAAAGGGGACGTCGATCTGATGATCGATCTCGCGAAGAGCGTCCTCCGGAATCCTACATTTCCCGATTCGGAGTTCGTGAAATTGCGGAGCCAGACCGTGGACGGACTCCTCGCCCTCAAAGACGATCCGGGAAACGTCTATCGCGCGTACGGCAGCGCCACCTTTTACGGAGCCCATCCCTACGGCCGCCCGACCGGCGGCGACGAGGCGACGGTCGCGGCACTCACGCGCGACGACGTGCTCCGCTGCTACCGCGATCAATTCGGGGGCGACCGGCTGATCTTCGTCGTCGTCGGCGATTTCACGACGACCGCGATGGAGGCGAAACTCCGCGCCGCGTTCGGCGACTGGAAGAAGGCGGCGGGAAGCATTCCGAACGTGCCCGCGCCGGAACGCATCACGGGGCGGCGCGTGCTCCTGGTCGACAAAGCCGACGCCACGCAGACCTATTTCTGGATCGGCAATCGCGGCGTCTCCGCGACCGACCCGGAGCGAGATGTTCTAGACGTCGCCAACATCGCATTCGGCGGGACCTTCGCGTCGCTCCTCAACACGGCGCTTCGAATCAAGTCGGGCCTCACGTACGGGGCGAGCAGCCGGCTCCAGCGACTCGCGGCGGGCGGGGCCGTCGGCATCGGTTCGTATACCAAGACCGAATCGACGGCGCAGGCGATCGACCTGGCGCTCAAGGTTCTTCACGACTTCCGCGCTAACGGATTGGAATCGGCGAAGCTTTCTTCCGGGCGGAACTACATCAACGGACAGTTCCCGACGGATCTCGAAACCGCGGGCCAGTTGGCGGGGACGTTGGCCGCGAATGCCTTCTATGGGCTTCCTCGCGAGGAGATCACCGGCTATCCCGCGCGCATCGCGGCCGTCGACAGCGCCGCGGTCTTCCGCGCGGTGCAACGCGTCTATCCCCCCGACTCCGACCTCGTGATCGTCATGGTGGGAAACGCGGCGAAACTCCGAGCGGTGGCGAAGCGCTACGGCCCCGTAGCCGAGATTCCGCTCGCGCGGCCCATGATCGAGGCGCTCCGGAGCGTCCGGTCGGGGGGAACGAGCCCGGCGGCACGCTAGTGGAGCGGTACTAAACAGAACCGGCCGGGCCCTCCTCGGGCTTCGGCCGGTTCCTCGTTTCACCTGGCGATGTCGTTCCCGGCGCGCGCTTCCGTTCCCGCCCCGCTTCCTTCACCGCACGCGCCAGGATGTATTCGATTTGACCGTTCACGCTCCGCAGTTCATCCCCGGCCCACTTCTCGAGCGCGTCCCAGAGCCGCGGATCGATCCGCAGGAGGAACGCTTTCCGGGAAGTCATCGCTCGGCTCCGTTCTCGCTCTAGCCGTTGAGTGTGCCGGTGTTGAGCACCGGGGTCGCGGCCCGTTCGCCGCAGAGGACCACGAGCAGATTCGAGACCATCGCGGCCTTCCGCTCATCGTCCAGTTCGATGACGTTGTTCCGCTTCAGCCGCTCGAGCGCCATCTCCACCATCCCGACGGCGCCGTCCACGATCATTTGACGCGCCGCGATGATGGCGGCCGCCTGCTGGCGTTGCAGCATGGCGCCGGCGATTTCCTGCGCGTAGGCCAAGTGGCTGAGCCGCGCTTCCATCACGTCCACGCCCGCCTGGTGCAGGCGCTCCTGGAGCTCTTGGCGGAGCGTTTGGGAGACCCGGTCCGTGCTTCCACGAAGCGAAAGACCCTCGTGGTCTTGGGCGTCGTAGGGATATTCGCTGGCGAGATGCCGGACCGCCGTCTCGCTCTGGACCGAGACGAACGAATCGTAGTCCTCGACGTCGAACGTCGCCTGGGCGGTGTCGCGCACGCGCCAAACCACCACCGCCGCGATCTCGACCGGATTGCCTGCCTTGTCGTTCACCTTGATCGTGTGCCCGTTCAGGCTTCTCGTCCGAAGCGAGATCCGTTTCTTCAGGTTGAACGGATTGGTCCACCACCATCCGGCGTCACGCACCGTGCCGACGTAGGTGCCGAAGAAGATGAGGACCACGGCCTGATTCGGCTGCACCGTGAAGAGGCCCGCGAACATGAGAATCGAGAGCAACAGCAAGGGAACCGAGACAAAGAGGAGTCCGGGGTGCTCCTTGCTGATCGCGCCGATGAAGAAGTTGATGGCCAGCGCCAGTACGATGAGGCCGATCAGTAGCCCCAGGGGGCCGCTCCACGCGGCGACTTTCCGTTCGTTCGTCATGATGTGACCTTGACCTCCACTTGGCTTGGGTGACGGTTGATCGATACCAATATGATATCACTATGATACTAAATGTCAAGAGGTGCCCGCCACATTCGGCGGGCACCTCTTTGGCCAGACTATGTTGTTTATTTATAACCCGTTAGCAAGTCTTGCCGGGGCTGACTACCGGAACTACTCTCGGACCAACTTCTTGTACTTCAGCCGGTGCGGCTGGTCGGCGGCGGCGCCGAGGCGCATGTGGCGATTGGCTTCGTAGTCCTGGAAGTTCCCTTCGAACCAAAGGACGCTGCCGTCCTCCTCGAACGCGATGATGTGCGAGGCTATGCGGTCGAGGAACCAGCGATCGTGGCTGATGACGACGACGCAGCCGGCGAAGTCGAGAATCGCTTCTTCCAGCGCGCGAAGCGTATCGACGTCGAGATCGTTCGTCGGCTCGTCGAGAAGAAGCAGATTTCCGCCCGACTTGAGCAGTTTCGCCAGGTGAACTCGGTTCCGCTCTCCGCCGGAGAGATTCTTCACCGGCTTCTGCTGGTCCGCGCCCTTGAAGTTGAACGCGGCCACATAAGAGCGCGATGGAACTTCGCGGTCGCCGAGTTCGATCTGGTCCTTCCCGTCGGAGATCTCCTCCCAGACGGTCCGGTTTCCCTCGAGCGCGTCGCGCGACTGGTCGACGTAGGCGATCTTCACCGTGTCGCCCAGGCGAAGCATGCCACTGTCCTGCTTCTCGTGACCGGCAATGAGGCGGAAGAGCGTCGTCTTACCGGCCCCGTTCGGACCGATGACGCCGATGATGCCGCCCGGCGGCAGGTTGAACGAGAGGTTGTCGATCAGGACGCGGTCGTCGTATCCCTTCACCAAGTCCTTCGCCTCGACCACCAATCCGCCGAGGCGCGGCCCGGCGGGGATCGTGATCTCGGTCGTGTCCTGGCGCTTTTCGCGGTCCTCGGCCAGGAGCCGCTCGTAGGCGGCGACGCGCGCCTTGCTCTTCGCCTGACGCGCGCGGGGCGACATCCGCACCCACTCCAATTCACGCGCGAGAGTGCGCTGGCGGGCTGACTCGGTCTTCTCCTCGAGCGCGAGGCGGTTCCGCTTCTGCTCGAGCCACGAGGAGTAGTTGCCTTCCCACGGAATGCCCTGGCCGCGGTCGAGCTCCAAGATCCAGCCGGCCACGTTGTCGAGGAAGTAGCGATCGTGCGTGACCGCGACGACCGTGCCCGGATACTCCTGGAGGAACCGTTCGAGCCACGCTACCGATTCGGCATCGAGGTGGTTGGTCGGTTCGTCGAGGAGGAGCATCTCCGGGCGCGAGAGGAGAAGCCGGCAGAGCGCGACACGACGGCGTTCCCCGCCGGAGAGCTTCGTGACGTCGGCATCGGGCGGGGGAACGCGGAGCGCGTCCATGGCGATCTCGACCGTGCGATCGAGCTCCCAGGCGTTCTTCGCCTCGATCTCGTGCATCACCTTCCCCTGCTCCTCCATGACCTTCTCCATCTCGTCGGCGTCGAGCGGCTCGCCCAGCTTGAGATTGAGTTCGTTGAAGCGGTCGAGGAGCGCCTTCGTCTCGGCGACGCCTTCCATGATATTTCCGAGGACATCCTTGGCCGGGTCGAGCTGAGGCTCCTGGGGGAGGAATCCGACCTTGAGCCCCTTCGCGGGACGCGCTTCGCCGGACGTCGGCTCGTCCACGCCCGCCATGATGCGGAGGAGGGAGCTCTTGCCGGAGCCGTTCAGGCCGAGGACACCGATCTTGGCGCCGGGGTAGAACGAGAGGGAAATGTCCTTCAACACCTCGCGCTGCGGCGGGTGCACTTTGCCGACGCGGTACATCGTGTAGATGAACTGAGGAGCCATCGCTCGGAAGTCCTCGATCGGTTTGTGTTTGGGGGCGCGTGGGAAGGCGCGTGCGTTGCATCGTGCCGCGGTACGACCCGGAGTATATACTGAACGGACGCGGCGAGCCAGAGGCACCCGGCGCGCCCGCACTCGCACCCGGAGGAATGGAATGAGCGGCACGAAAATCACACTTCGAAACAATGGTCCAATTCGCGTGGAGGGGGACTTCACGATCTTCGATCAGGAGGGCCGCGCCTTTGACCTGAGCGGCCGGACCCAGATCTCGCTTTGCCGTTGCGGTCAGTCGGCGAACAAGCCGTTCTGCGACAGCTCGCACAAGGCGTGCGCCTTCGACTCGATGGTCGAAGCGCGCGTGCTGCCCCCGCCCGTTCCGAAACCCGCCTAGCCGCCATGGCGACTCATCCGATCACCAGCGCGCTCGAGATTCGCCCCTTTCGCGCCGAGGACTTAACGGGGCTGCTTCGCGGCGGCGTTCCGCCGTGCGTTTCGATCTACCTCACGACTCATCGGAAGCACCCGGAATGGAAACAGGATCCGGTGCGCTTCCGTGGGCTCTTGGCCGAAGCCGAGGCGCTCCTCTCGAAGAGCGGCGTGCGCGACGCGAAGACGACGCTGGAGCCGCTCCGCGAGTTGATGGACAAGCCGTTTTGGGAATTTGCGCTCGAAGGGCTCGCCGTCTTCTTTTCGGGCGGGACGATCACCGCCTATCGGTTGCCGATGCCGGTCGAGGAAGGCGTCGTCGTCGCCGACACGTTTCACACGAAGCCGCTTCTCCGATTCCTTCACTCGAACCGCCGCTACTTCGTCCTCTCGATCACGCAGAATGACGTCGCGCTCTACGAAGGCTCGTCCTTCGGCGCCGGAGCGGTGGAACTCCACGGCGTGCCGGCGAGCCTGCGCGACGCTCTCGGCGTCGTGACGCACGACCGGATGGTGACCGCACATAGTCCCGCGGGGAGTTTCGTCTTCCACGGGAGCGGACCGGGGAAGGAGGGAACGAAGGAAGAACTGCTCAAATTCTTCCGCGCCATCGACCGAGGACTTCGCGATCTCCTTCGCGACGAACACGCGCCGCTCCTCCTCGCGGCCGTCGGTTACTACCATTCCATCTACCGGGAAGCGAATACCTACCCCCACCTGCTCGCGACCGGCCTCGAAGGGAATTTCGAGCGATCGAACGGCGAACAAATCCACGCGGCGGCATGGCCGCACGTGAAGCGGCAATTCGACGCGGAGATCGCGGAATGGGTCGGGCGCTACCGGGACGCCGCGGGGATGGGGCTTGGCTCCGCTCATCTCGAGGACATCGCCGTTGCCGCCGTGACTGGGCGGGTCCGCTGCCTCTTGGCCGCGGAGGGGATGAAGGTCTGGGGGATGCTCGACCGAACGACCGGCTCGGTCACGCGACACGAACGACAGGAGGACGCGCGCGACGGGGACCTGACGGACGATATCGCCGAAGAGGCGTTTCGCCGAGGGGCCGAGATCTTCGTGCTCAAGCCGGATCAGATGCCGACCCGCGAGCCGCTCGCCGCGATCTACCGCTTTTAGAGAATCCTAAGGGGCGGGCGGCGCTCCGGCGCTGCCCGCCCCGAACACTCCCGCCGCCACCAAGATCGCTACGACTCCGAACCCAGCCCCTAGCGGCGGGTCCCGCCTCGGGAGTATCCTCATCGGCTGCGACTCCCCTGGCCGCGATTCTCTCACGCGAGAGCGCGGCGGCTCGAACCGGAGGTATTCCTTGCACGTTGCCCAGCCCGAGACCGGCACTCGAACCCGGACCGTCTACGCGGCGCGAAACCCGAAGGGTCGCGCCCTCACGGCCGAGGATCTATGGAAGATGGAACGGGTCGGCGCGCCGGCCCCTTCTCCGGACGGATCGTTCGTCCTCGTGCCGATTACCGCCTACGACATGGACCAGAACAAGGGGAGGACCCGGCTCTGGTTCGTCCCGACCGACGGTGCGGCGCCCCGAGCGCTCACGGCGGCCGATGCTTCGGTGTCCGAGCCACGTCTCTCGCCCGACGGCTCGAGCGTCCTCTTCACGCGCGCCACGGGGGAGGAGAAGCCGCAGGTGATGCTCCTTCGTCTCGACGGCGGCGAGGCGGAGCGGCTGACCGATCTCCCGATGGGAGCGACCGACCCGCAGTGGTTCGCCGACGGCGAACGGATCGCGTTCGTCGCGATGCTTCTCTCCGACGCGCCGACGCCGTCGGGAACGAAGGAACTCCTCGAGGCGCGCGCGAAGGATCCCGTGAAGGCGCACGTCACCGAGGATCGTCTCTACCGGTATTGGGACCGGTGGCTCACCGCTGGAGAGCGGCCCCATCTCTTCGTGTTGGACCTGACATCGCGCGCGCTCACCGACCTCACGCCGAAGGGCACCGGTTGGTTCGAGCTGATGGAGCCGACGGGCCAGTACGACATATCGCCGGACGGGAGGGAGATCGCGTTCGTCGCCGACTCGAGCGAGCCGCCCCACTCGATGCTCCGCTGGGGGCTCTACACGGTGCCGACCGACGGCTCGGGTGCCGTTCGCTCTCTGACGCCCCCGGGGCAGGCTCCCGATCCGTCGGACGCCTACCGTCCCCGCTATAGCCCCGATGGTGCCTCGATCCTCTACGGGATCCAGCGCGATCCCTACTTCTACGCCGACCGGATCCGGCTCGTCCGATTCAATCGGGCGACCGGCGCGCATGCCGTTTTGACCGAGGCGTGGGACCGTTCCCCCTCGTCGTGGGAGTTCGGGACCGACGGAACGATCTTCCTCGAGGTGGAGGACGACGGCGCTCCACGAATCTTCGCGCTCTCCTCGGGGGACGCCACACCGCGCCGCCTCACGAAAGAGGGCTCCGTCTCGGGGCTCGCCGTGGGGAGGGACGGGAAGCTCTACTTCACGCACCAGACGATCTCGTCGCCCGCGAACGTGGCCGTCTGTCGCGCCGATGGCTCGGATCTGCGGTCGCTCACGCACTATAACGAGACGCTTCTCGGCGAAATCGCGACGGGGGAAGTTCGCGAAATGGTCTTCACCGGCGCCGGGGGCGAGTCCGTGCAGATGTACGTCGTCCTTCCGCCCGGCTACGACGCCTCGAAGCGCTGGCCGCTGCTCCAGGTCATTCACGGCGGGCCGCACGGCATCACCGCCGACAGCTTCCATTTCCGATGGAACCTCCAGGCCTTCGCCGCGCCCGGTTACGTCGTGGCGGCCGTGAATTTCCACGGATCGACCTCGTGGGGGCAGGACTTCGCCGCCTCGATCCTGGGACGCCAAGCGGACAAGCCGTACGCCGACATCGAGCGGGCGACCGATCTCCTCATCGAAGCGGGGATCGCCGATCCGTCTCGGATGGCGATCGCCGGCGGTTCGTACGGCGGATACATGGTCTGCTGGATCGCGTCGCAGACGAGCCGCTACCGTTGCGCGGTGAACCACGCGGGCGTCTTCGATCTCCTGGCCGAGTACGCGAGCGACGTGACGCAGGGACGGAGCAAGGCCTACGGCGGGGAGCCGTGGGACAACATCGATGCGATCGACATCAACAATCCCGCGCGCTTCACGAAGGGTTTCACGACGCCGATGCTGATCATCCACGGGGAACGCGACTACCGCGTGCCGCACACGCAGGCGTTCGCCGTCTACAACATCTACAAGGCGAAGGGCGCCGAAGCGCGCCTTCTCTTCTTCCCCGACGAGAACCACTGGATCTTGAAGCCGAAGAACTCGCTCCTCTGGAACCGAGAGGTCCACGACTGGTTCCGCCGCCATCTCGGGGCGCGAGCGGGCTAATCATGCGCTGGTCGTGGCGAATCGCCACCGTCGCGGGAATTCCGGTCCGGGTTCACGCGACGTTCGGACTCCTCCTCATCTTCATCTTCGGCGTCCATTTCGCCGGAGGGCACGACGTCGTGAAGGCGCTCGAGGGCGTCGGCCTCGTCCTGGCCGTCTTCGGCTGCGTCGTCCTCCACGAATTCGGGCACGCCCTCACCGCCCGCCGGTACGGCGTGAAGACGCGCGACATCACGATCCTCCCGATCGGAGGCGTGGCGCGACTAGAACGAATCCCCGAGAAACCGCTTCAGGAGATCGTCGTGGCGCTGGCCGGCCCCGCGGTGAATCTCGCGATCGCCTGCATTCTTCTTATACCGTTCATGGCCGCTGTGGGCCGCGCCTCCGATCCCGCGGCGATGGCGGAGTTGATGCAGGGGCACTTCGTGGCGGAGCTCTTCGCCATCAACGTCTTCCTCGCGATCTTCAATCTCATTCCGGCGTTCCCGATGGACGGCGGGCGCGTCCTTCGCGCGCTCCTCGCCACGCGCCTCGACTACGTTCGCGCGACGCGCATCGCGGCCTCGGTGGGGCAGGGAATCGCGTTCCTGTTCGGCCTGGTCGGCCTCTTCGGGAACCCGACGCTCCTCTTTGTCGCGCTCTTCGTCTTCATCGGAGCGGGGCAGGAGGCGGCCGCGGTGCAGATGCGCTCGGCCTTCGACGGCGTTCCCGTGGCGCGCGCCATGGTGCGCGAGTTTCACGTGCTGCACGAGAGCGCGCCGCTCTCTCAGGCGGTGGATCTTCTTTTGGTGGGAAGCCAGCAGGATTTCCCCGTGCTGGAGGATGGGGCGGGCGGGAAGCCGGTTGGAGTGCTGACGCGGGCCGATCTCCTCACCGCGCTGGCGGGGGGAGACACGAGCCGCCCGGTGCGCGACGTGGTGAAACGAAGCTGCGGCGCGGCCCATCCTCTCGAACTTCTCGAGGCGGTCTTTCGGAGGATGGAAACGAGCGGTTGTCCCGCGATTCCGGTGATCGACGACGCGGGATCGGTGGTGGGGATGCTGACACTCGAGAACATCGGAGAGCTGGCGGCGGTTCACGCGGCACTCGGGCGCGCCGCGCCGCACTGACTCCGGCCGCCGCGACGTCCGAGGGACGGCGTGACGCGACGGGCTTAGTACTGAGTCAGCTCTTCGGCAAACGCGTCGACGCCGACCAGCGTCGAGAGATCGCCGGTCCAAGGGAGTTCGATCCAGAGCATGGAGCCCCCGTCCGGCGCCGCCCCGGCGCCAACCGTTCCGCCGTGGAGCTCCACGAACCGCTTGGCCAGATGGAGCCCGAATCCGACTCCGTTCTTCGCGCGCTTCAGTTCGTTCTTCGCCACGACGTCGATCTCGAAGATCTCGCCGGGACTATGCGCCTCGACGGCCGGGCCCTGGTCGAGGACGGTGATTCTCACGTCGCCGTCTCCAAGTTTGGTGACGATTGTCACGCGGCTCTTCGCCGGCGCGAAGGAGATCGCGTTTCGGAGCAGGTGGACCATGGAGTGGCGTAGCTTCGCCGTGTCGAGGTGCTGGCTCGGAATCTGGTCGTCGAGCGACGCCTCCAGGGTGATTCCTTTCGCCGACGCCTGAACGCAGACTGCCTCGATCGCCTCTTTCACGACATCGTTCACCTGCCCGATCCTAAGTTCGAGCACGTAGCGACCGAGCTCCAGCCGCACGAGATCCAACACGTCGTCCACGAGGCCCATCAAACGCTGCGCCTCCGTCCTCAAACGCTCCGAGAACTCCGCGCGCATGGCCGGGGACATTCGCTTGTCGTCTTGGTCGAGCACTTCCGAATAGGCCACGATGGCGGTGAGCGGCGCCTTCAGTTCCTGGCCCGCCGATTGGATGAACGAATCCTGGAACGGGCCCGCCACGCTCACGTCCGTCGGAACCAGAGCGCCGGTCACGGCCGCCGCATTCTGACGGAGGGCGGCGGCGCCGCGGGCTCGTTCGATGACGGGGCCGACGCTGTCGGCGAAAAGCTGCGCCAAGTCGCGATGCTCGGGGCGGAACAGCTCGGCCGATTTGGAGCGGGCTATCTGCAGCACGCCGACGCACCGCTTCTCCGACAAGACCGGAATGAAGAGGACCGATCCGGTGTCGGGGTGCGCGGCGGCGTACTCGACGAACGCAGGGCGGGGGTCTCCGGCCTCGATGAGGAGCGGTTGGTCGTGCCTCGCGCACCAGCCGACGGGTCCCTGTCCGTACGGAACTTCGGGCTGGGGCGGGCGAGCCGCGAGCCCGAAGGAGGCGGCGTCGTGCAGACTTTTCGTCTCGCGGGAGAGGAGATAGAGGTCAACCTCGTGCGCGTGGAGCGTCGCTCCTACCCGGCGCACCGTGATCTCGATGATCGTCTGGAGCGGAAGTCCCATGTGAAGGCTGTTGTCGAGCTGGAAGAGCGACGTGAGTTCGGCGAGCCGGCTCCTCGACTGTTCCAGATCGATCTGATCCTGCACCATGCGCCGGCGGAGCCGATTCAACTGCACCATACGGTAGACGAGATTCCCTGAGAAGAGCACCGTCAGCGCCACCAGGCCCGCCACCATGCGGAAGCCCCCGTCGGTGTCGAACGCCGCGTCCAACAGACCGGCGCGGACGAGCGAGAGGAGCAAAAGCGGAATGGTCGCGCTCAGCGCGAGGATCAGGAAGATGGATAGCCCAATGAGCCACCACGTCCTCGAGTCGAGCTGGGACTGGAGTCGATCCTTCGGCCTGGTCGCCACGTTGTTCTCCCCGGTGTGGCTCGACTGCCGCGGACGCGGCCCGAGCCCTCCAAGTATCGGCAAGTGGCGCACCAACCTATAGCCCTCCGGCGGGGCGCCGCCGTCGCCCGGGCGTACCCCCTTTCCCTCTGGGGCCGAAGCGGTTAGAGTGTCATCCCCATGAGCGTTCTGAGGAGCCATCTCAAGACTTCCAGCGAGGAGTTCCGCCGGAACAAGACGCACCACGAGGGGCTGGCCGCGGAGCTACGACGGCGGCTCGAGAAGGTGCGCGAGGGCGGCTCCGAGCAGGCGGTCTCGCTCCACCGGGGCCGCGGCAAGATGCTGCCGCGAGAGCGCATCGAGCGGCTTCTCGACCCGGAGACGCCGTTCCTCGAACTCTCCGCGCTCGCCGCGGGGGGTCTCTACGGAGACGAAGTCCCCTCCGGCGGCATCGTCACGGGAATCGGCCGCGTCATGGGACGCGAGTGCGTCATCGTGGCGAATGACGCGACCGTGAAGGGCGGCACCTACTACCCGACCACCATCAAGAAGCACATTCGCGCGCAGGAGATCGCGCTCGAGAACCGCATGCCCGCGATCTACCTCGTCGATTCGGGCGGCGTATTCCTCCCGATGCAGGCGGAGGTCTTCCCCGACAAGGAGCACTTCGGCCGCATTTTCTACAATCAGGCCATCATGTCGGCGCAGGGCATTCCCCAGATCGCGGCCGTCCTCGGGATGTGCACCGCCGGCGGCGCGTATGTCCCGGCCATGTCGGACGAAAACGTGATCGTCCGAGGCACCGGGACCATCTACCTCGCCGGCCCGCCGCTTGTGAAGGCGGCGACGGGGGAAGAGGTCTCGCCCGAAGAGCTGGGAGGCGCGGAAGTTCACTCTCGCGTAAGCGGCGTGACCGATCACATGGCGGCGAACGAGGACGAGGCGCTCGCGACGGTGCGCGACATCGTGGAGCGGCTCGGCACGGTGAAACGCGTGACGCTCGATCTGGCGGAGCCGGAAGAGCCGCTCTATCCGGCCGAGGAACTCTACGGCGTCCTTCCGACCGACACGAAACAGCCCTACGATGTGCGTGAGGTGATCGCGCGCGTGGTGGACGGCAGTCGCTTTCACGAATTCAAATCGGAATACGGGATGACGCTCGTCTGCGGCTTCGCGCGCTGGATGGGTTACCCGGTGGGCATCGTGGCGAACAACGGCGTGCTTTTCAGCGAGAGTGCGCTCAAGGGCGCGCATTTCGTCCAGCTCTGCTCGCAGCGGCAGATCCCGCTTCTCTTTCTTCAGAACATCACCGGTTTTATGGTGGGGAAGCGCTACGAGTCGGGCGGGATCGCGAAGGACGGCGCGAAAATGGTGCAGGCCGTGGCGACCGCCGAAGTGCCGCGCATCACGCTTCTCATCGGCGCATCGCACGGCGCGGGGAACTATGCCATGTGCGGCCGCGGCTATCGCCCTCGCTTTCTTCTCAGCTGGCCCAACTCGCGCATCTCGGTCATGGGGGCGGAGCAGGCGGCGTCGGTGCTGGTGCAGGTGAAGCGCGATCAGTTGGCGCGGGACGGCAAAGAGTTGACGCACGCGGAGGCCGAGGCGATCGCGAAGCCGGTTCTGGAGAAGTACGAGCGGGAGGGGAGCCCCTATTTCGCCACGTCGCACCTCTGGGACGACGGCATGATCGACCCCGCCGAGACCCGCGCCGCCGTGGCACTCGCGCTCTCGGCGACGCTCAACGCGCCGGTGACACGGGGACCGTCGCCCGTCTATCGGATGTAGACGCCATGGCCTTCACGACAGTTCGCCTCGAACGCGACGACGCCGTCGCCCGATTGACCCTCGCCCGCCCGGACGTTCGAAACGCCTTCGATGACGTCCTGATCGGCGAGCTGATCGAGGCGTGCGCCTCCTTGCGCGCCGACGCGTCGGCCGGCGGCGTTTCGGCGCCCCGCGTCGTCGTGCTCACCGGCGAGGGCTCTGCCTTCTGCGCCGGCGCCGACATGAATTGGATGAAGAAAAGCGTCCAGTTCTCTCGCGAGGAAAACGAGGCCGACGCGCGGCGCTTTGCGGGAATGCTCCGCGGTCTCGACGAACTTCCGATTCCGATCATCGCCCGCGTGAACGGCGTTTGCCTCGGCGGAGGGATGGGGCTCATCTCATGCTGCGACATGGTCGTCGCCCTCGAGGCCGCCGATTTTGGATTCACCGAGGTTCGTCTCGGGATCGCGCCGGCCGTCATCTCGACGTTTGTGTTGCCCAAGATTGGCGCGGCTGCCGCGCGGCGTTACTTCCTGACGGGCGAGATCTTCAAGGCCGCGGTGGCGAGAGAACTCGGTCTCGTGCATGAGATCGCCTCGGACGAGGCGGCGCTCGACGCCGCGGTGGCCCGGTTGATCGAGGCGCTCCGGGGTAACGGACCGAACGCGGTCGCCGCGGCGAAACGCTTGATTCGCGAAGGGCTCGCGCTCTCTCGCGACGAGTCGATCGAGCGGACCGCCACGCTCATCGCCGGGCTCCGGGCCTCCCCGGAAGGGCAGGAGGGACTCGGAGCCTTCCTCGAGAAGCGCCGCCCGTCCTGGAAGAAGTGACCGCCGCGCTCGCCGATCTCATCCGGCCCTCGACGCCACGCGCCTTTCGAAAAGTCCTCGTGGCGAACCGCGCGGAGATCGCGGTTCGCGTTTGCCGCACCCTTCGCGAGATGAACATCGCTTCCGTGGCCGTCTACTCCGAAGCCGATCGGGGCGCGCACCACACGAGCGCGGCGGACGAGGCGATCTCAATCGGACCGCCCGCTCCCTCCGATTCGTACCTGAATATCGCCGCGCTCCTCGATGCCGCTCGCGCCACCGGAGCCGAGGCGATCCATCCCGGATACGGCTTTCTCTCCCAGAGCGCTACGTTCGCGCGAGCCTGCGCCGAGGCCGGCGTCGTCTTCATCGGCCCCTCCCCGGAGAGCATGGAACTCCTGGGCGACAAAGCCTCCTCGCGACGCGCGGCTCAGCGTTCGGGCGTTCCGACCATTCCCGGAGTCGAAGGCGTGGCGCGAGTGGAGGATGCGCTCCGGGAGGCGAAGACGATCGGGTATCCGGTCCTGCTCAAGGCGGTTGGCGGCGGAGGGGGCCGCGGAATGCGCCGCGCCGGAGACGCCGCGGAAC
>JANMQV010000114.1:0-2949 GCA_031370645.1 Candidatus Eiseniibacteriota bacterium
GCTCTACGCGGGGCTCGCGGTCCTGTTCGTGATCCTCACCTTGTTGGTGGCATCTGTCGTGCAGCGGCCGCTCTTCGCCGGCCTCGGACGCTCGCCGGAAGTCTTGGCGGTCCGTGCGGAAGAGGTCATGACGCAAGCGACGGGGAAGGCGCCGCCCCACTTCTCGAGCCTGGGGTTGCGCTACGAGCCTGTGGATGCCGCCAAGGGAGGCGATTCCACCTCGGCCGGCGTGTCACCTCAAATGAAGAAAGCGGGCGCGATCCAATTCTGGCGCCGATGGAGTCTCGTTCCGCTCGAGGGCACGGACATTCACATCGCTGGCTCCGATCTCGACAATCCGCCTCAGTCCTATCCGGGAAGCGGGAGCGTCGTCCTCGATCCGGCGGGCCGCCTCCTCGCGCTCAGTATCGTGCGCGATCGCTCGCTCGACTCCGTGGCCGCCTCGCCCCCAGATTGGGATGCGATGCTTCGTTTCGCGGGGCGAATCCCGTCGCACGTCATGCCCACGACCGTTCCCGCGCATCTCTTCGCAGGAGCCGACACGGTCGCCGCGTGGGCGGTTTCCGACTCCGGCGCCTCCGACACGACGATTGTGGCCGCCGCCGTGCGGGGAAAGATCGTGGACATGGACACGGTCGCGGGAGGAAAGCGCCTCGGCGATCTCGAACTCCGCGTCGTGGACACAGGGCCCCCGCCGGGGCTGCAAGGTTGGGTCTTCACGCTCTTCATTACGGTCATTCCTTTCATCGGGAGCATCTTTTTGGCTCGTCGCAACATTCGGTCGGGTCGCGTGGACATGCGCGGGGCCTTGGTGGCGGGCGTCGCGTCGGCGATCCTCCAACTCGCCTATTATCTGTTCACCGTGAACCAGCACGAGCTCGGCTTTCGCCGCGTCCTAACATCCGTCACCGGCGAAACGGCGATGGCGCACGCGCTCCTCCACGGCGTCGCGATGTTTTTCGGGTACCTCGCCATCGAACCCTACGTCAGAAGACTTTGGCCCAACTCTCTCGTGTCGTGGGCCCGTCTCGTCTCGGGCCGAGTCCGCGATCCCATCGTGGGCCGGGATCTTCTGGCCGGCCTGGTGCTTGGTTCTCTATTCGTCCTCGCGTACTTCCTCTTTCCGTATCTCGCCGCCGCCTTTGGGGTAGCAGACAAGCCGTTCACGCTTGCTCCCGTCGCGTTGAACATGATGCTTGGATCGAACTCGATGCTTGCGACTCTGGCCATCGGGGCCGCGGCCGGCCTGCTGCGCGCGACGGTCTTCTTTACCCTGTTCGTCTTCCTTCGCTTTCTCTTGCGCAACAACTGGGCTCCTAGCGTTGTCCTGAGTCTGCTCTTCGCGTTGATGTTTCTCGACTACAGCTCGAGGTCGGTCTGGCTGGAGTTTGGAGTTGTCTTTGCGGTAAACACTATCGCGCTGTTGACCATCCTCCGGTATGGATTCCTGGCGGCGATCGTGACCCTGGCCTCGGCCCTCCTCCTTGAAGTCGCCCCGTGGACCACGGACTTCGGAACCTGGGTCGCGCCGCAGACCGTGCTCGCGTGGTTGCTCGTGCTCGGCGCGCTGGGCTACGGGTTCGTGATCGCGGTGGGAGGGAAGTCGCTCCTCCGCGATCCGCTGAGTGACCCCGTGGCGGCGGGGGTGCGGGCCAAGAAGTAGGGCATTTCCCGCTTCCCCGGCCGTGAGTCACCCGCTACCCTCCAGCACCAATGCCGGTCTGCCCGTCGTGTAAGCGCGAAGTCTCTAGTTCGGGGAAGTTCTGCCCGGAGTGCGGCGCGGCGTTGCCCGCGGCCGCGCCGCCATCGCCCGTGGCGGCGCCCCACGCACCGGCCGCGCCGGGCGATACGCTGGCGGGTCAGACGCTCGGCTCATCCGATACACGCCCGCCCTCTTCGCACCCTTCCTCCTCCTCCTCGGTCCACGGACGCTTCGAACCCGGCACGCGGCTCGGTTCGCGGTACCGCGTGGTTGGGTTATTGGGCCGCGGCGGAATGGGAGAGGTTTATCGCGCCGACGATCTCGAACTGAACCAGTCGGTCGCGCTCAAGTTCCTGCCGGAGAAAGTCGCGCGTAACGCGGCCGACCTCGCGCGACTCCGGCAGGAAGTCCGCATCGCGCGCCAAATCGCGCACCCGAACGTCTGCCGCACCTACGATATTTCCGAAGCCGACGGTCAGGTCTTCGTCGTCATGGAGTATGTGGACGGGGAAGATCTTGCCTCGGTGCTCCGGCGCCTCGGGCGGCCGACGCCCGACAAGGCGCTCGAGATCGCGAGGCAGCTCTGCCTCGGTATCGGCGCCGCTCACGAGAACGGAGTGCTCCACCGCGACCTGAAGCCCGCGAACATCATGATCGATGGGAGAGGCCGCGTTCGAATCACCGACTTCGGCCTTGCCGGGACCGTTGAAGAACTCGCGGCGGAGGGTGGAATCGCGGGAACGCCCGCCTACATGGCGCCCGAGCAGCAGCGCTCTGGCGCCACCTCCATTCAGAGCGACATCTTCTCGCTCGGCCTCGTTCTCTACGAACTCTTCACCGGGAAACGCGCGGCGGACGCGCCCTCGACGACGGATCCTTCGAAATCCGGCAGCGACAGTTCGGTGCGTACGCCGTCGAGTCTCGTGGAGGGCGTCGATCCGGCCGTGGAGCGCGTCATTCTCCGCTGCCTCGAGCGCGATCCCGCGCGCCGCCCGCAATCCGCGTACGCCGTGTTTGGCGCGCTCCCGGGCGGAGATCCCCTGGCTGCGGCTGTTGCCGCGGGCGAGACGCCTTCTCCCGAACTCGTCGCCAATGCTGGCGTCGAAGGGAGCGTGCGCCCGCTCTATGCCGGGATCGCGGTGATCGTGACAGTCTTGAGTCTGCTCGGAATTTCAGCGATTCAAGCGCCGCTCTTCAAGGGGATCGGGAAGCCGCCGAGCGTTCTCGCGGTCCGAGCCGAGGATGTC
>JANMQV010000159.1:0-12445 GCA_031370645.1 Candidatus Eiseniibacteriota bacterium
GCGGTAGGCGACCCCCCCACCGACCTCTCCCTCCACAAGAACTCGCCCGGCTACCGACTGATTCTGAACAACGTGCTCTTCCCCGCCGCGGAGAAGAAGGAAAAGAAGACGTAGCCGGTCCAGTCACGCCCGGTGAATTCCCGGGCCCGGGGTGCTATTCTCCGCCCCGATGCTCACCCCCGGCTCCTTCATCGGCCCCTACCGTATCGACCGTGAAATCGGCCGCGGCGGCATGGGCGTCATCTTCCTCGCCCAGGACACGCGACTCGGCCGTCCCGCCGCCATCAAGGCGTTGCCGGAGGACGTGGCCGCCGATCCCGAGCGGATGGCGCGCTTCGAGAGGGAAGCGAAGGCGCTCGCTTCGCTCACGCATCCGAACGTGGCCGGCATCTATGGGCTCGAGGAGAGCGAGGGGCGAAAGTATCTCGCGCTCGAATACGTCGAAGGAGAATCGCTGGCGGATCGTCTTCTGCGCGGGCCGCTCTCGCCCGCCGACACGATCGAGATCGGACTTCAGATCGCAGCCGGAATTGAAGCGGCGCACGAAGCCGGCATCGTCCATCGCGATCTGAAGCCCGCCAACATCGTCATCACGTCGGGGGACCAGGCGAAGGTCCTCGACTTCGGACTCGCGAAGGGAAGGGTGGTCGAAAGCTCCAGCGCCTCCAGCCCCACGGACGCGACAAGTCCCGCGGCTCACTCCCCGACGCTCCTCCATTCTCCGACGATGCAGACCCCGGCCACCATGCCGGGCGTCATCCTCGGCACCGCAGCCTACCTCTCGCCGGAGCAGGCTCGCGGCAAGGTGGTCGATCGCCGCACCGACATCTGGTCGTTCGGCTGCGTCCTCTGGGAATGCCTCACCGGTAAACTGACGTTCGACGGCGAAACCGTCTCCGACACGATTGCGAAAATTTTGGAGCGCGACGTGAACTGGAGTGCGCTTCCGCCGTCGACGCCGGCAGCCCTCCGCGCCCTCCTGGCGCGATGCTTGGAGAAAGATCCCAAGCGGCGCCTCCGCGATATCGGTGACGCGCGGCTGGCACTGGAGGAGATGAAGGCGGGCCGTTCCTCCGCGGCGCTCGCCGCGGCCGGAGTGATGTCCGAAGGCGCCGCGGCCGCTCTCGATCCCTCGGCTACCAAGGCGGCGAGCACGGCGGCTGCGCGGCGGCGAAATCTCTTCGCCGCGATCGCCTTCGTGGTCGGAGCGGCTCTCTCGATCGTCGCGTGGAACGCGTTCCATCTGGGCGGCGGGTCGAGATCGGGGGTCATGCACGTCGCGATCTCGGTTC
Source organism: Candidatus Eiseniibacteriota bacterium (assembly GCA_031370645.1). GTDB lineage: Bacteria > Eisenbacteria > RBG-16-71-46 > SZUA-252 > SZUA-252 > SZUA-252. The sequence continues at coordinate 1,293 of JANMQV010000159.1, forward strand.
CCGACGATCTCCGGGCGGCCGGATTTCAGATGACCGGCGATGGGGAGACCTTCGTGCTCCGGGCCCTGCCCCGCAATCCGGCGCCGGGGCAGGAGCCGATCGCGAATCTCTACGTACGCCGGTTGGAGAGCGACAAGTACGAACTGCTGGCGGGCACCGAGCGGGTCCAATCGGTGCGCCCCCACCCCGACAACAAGTGGGTCTACTTCCTGAAGCCGGTCTCCGAACGATCGTCGGAACTCATGATGATGAAAGCGCCGCTCGATGGGAGCGCTCCGGCCTCGGAATTGTGGCGCTGGAATCGGGCGTGGTCGCAGAGCTTCGTCGTTCTCGAGTCGGGGGACGTGCTTGCCACGAACGACCAGGGGGACGAATACGTGCACCTCTCGGCGGGCGGTGGGCCGGTGAAACCGCGCAAACTCGAACTCGAGGGGAGCGAAAACGGCGCGAGCTTCGTCGACGTGCTCCCGGGGGATCGAGGCGCGCTCCTTGCCACCAGCACCTACTCCGGGAATGTCTATGTTCAGAGCGTCGCCGTGCTCGAACTGAAGTCCGGGAAGGCGAAGCGCCTCTTGAGCGACGCGGGCTCGCCCCACTACTCCCCGACGGGGCACCTGATCTTCTCTCGCCACTCGACGCTCTTCGCCGTTCCGTTCGACCTCGCGAAACTCGAAGTCAAAGGCACGCCTACCGCCGTCCTCGAGGGACTGCGGATCAACGCGGCGTGGGGGAACGGCGGCTTCGATGTCGGGGAGGGTGGTGCGCTCCTCTATCCCGCGGGAGGCTTCACCGGAAAGGACCGCCGTATCGTCATGCTCGATGGCGAAGGCCGAAGCAGCGATTGGTCAGCCGAGCGACTTCCCTACGAGATCGGCGTCTTCGCGTCGCCCGATGGATCGAAGGCGGCGTCGGTCGTCGCGACGGCGGCGGGAATCTACGAAATTTGGCTCTCCGAACGGGGCGGAACCTCCGCGCGCCGATACGTCGCGCGCGATGGTGCCGACTGCTACAGCCTCCTCTGGTCCCCCGACGGCGCCTCCGTCGCCTACGGGCAAACCGCGAAGTCGGCGGCGGACGGCATCTACACGATCAATGCGGGCGGCACGGGGGCGCCCCGGCGCCTCGTCAGTTTTCCTCCCGAAGGGAGGTTCATTCCAAACTGCTGGACCCCCGATGGATTGCGAATCCTGTTCACGCGCGTCGATGGTGAACGGGTCCGAGTCTCTTCGGTCGAAGTCGACGAGCCCGAGACTACTGCCGCCAGAGCCGAATCGCTCTTCGCGGGGGAATCCGGCAATCACGCCAATGCGGTCGTCTCCCCCGATAACCGCCTCATCGCCTACCAATCGGATGAGAGCGGACAATTCGAGAATTACGTCCGCGCGTGGAACGGTACGGCAGCCGAGGGGGAGGCGATTCCGGTCGGGAAGTCCGGCAGCGCTTGGGTCATGTGGAGCCGTGATGGCCGGAAAGTGATCTTCCTGGACGACCGGCAGAAATGCGTGCAGGTCGAAATCGTGACGCAGCCGCGTCTGGGCGCCTCCGCGCCGCGAATCCTCTGGGATTCCCAGGAAGCGAAAACGATCGGCGACAACATGTCGGTCCTTCCCGATGGGCGGGTGCTGGCCGTCCGGAAGAGCGACACGGAGGACGACCTGACCCGCTTCGACCTCGTCCTCGGATTCCCCCAACTCCTGAAAGAGCGCCTCCGCCAAGCCGGCGGGAAATAGCGTTTTCGGGGGCTTCGGCCCCACTTGCCGCACCCGCCTCGCCGGGGCTACACTCCCTCCCCTATGGTCCTCGCCGATAAGATTCGCCCCGGTTTCGCCGGGCCGCCCGCTGTTGCTTCGTCTGATTCCGGTGCCTCCGGCGCTTCACGAGCTGGCGCGTTCGCTTACGACCTCATGCTGATCGTGGCCGGCAGCGCGGTCATCGCGCTCTCAGCGCAGGTCGCGATGCCGTTGCCCTTCTCTCCCGTCCCCGTGACGGGTCAGACGTTCGGAGTGCTCCTCGTGGCGTCGCTTCTGGGACGCGTGCGCGGAACGGCCGCTGTTCTCGCCTATCTCGCCGAGGGCGCCGGGGGACTTCCGGTCTTCGCCGGCGCCGCCGCGGGCCCCGCGAAACTACTCGGCCCGACGGGCGGATATCTCGCCGGGTTCGCACTCGGCGCCTTTATCTGCGGCTGGCTCGCCGAGCGCGGCTGGGATCGCACGCCGGTTCGCGCGACTTTCAGCATGATCCTCGGCAACATCGCCATCTTCGCGCTCGCCCTCCCGTGGCTCGCGCGCTTCGTCGGCGCCTCGAACGTCTGGGCCCTCGGCTTCTGGCCCTTCATTCCGGGGGACATCGTCAAAATCGGCCTCGCCGCGGCCCTCCTCCCCTTGGGATGGAAGGCGCTCGGCGCTCGGGGGCGTTAACGCATGTACGATCCGACCGTCGAATATTCGAAGAACGTCCTCGTCACCGGGGCTACAGGCGGGATCGGCCGCGTGGTTTGTCGCGAACTGATCTTGAACGGCTATCGCGTGCACGGCCTCGTCCGCGACGACATCGCACGCGCCAAGCTCGAGTACGCGGTCATCGCGGTGATGGGCGACATTCGGAAGCCCGAGGAGTGGGAGAACGCGATCAAGAAGGTCGACACGGTGATTCACCTCGCGCTCCCGGCCGACACCTCCAGCGGCAAGATCGAAAAGTCCGACGCCGAGAAGCACGCCGCCATGATGGCGGAGGTGCTTCAGCGCTTCGGCGACCTCTGCCGTCGCAACAAGAAGAGGTTCATCCACACGTTCGGCTCTCTCATGTACGAGCCCGACGCGAACGGATGGGTGCGCGAGAATTCCCCGATCTCCTCGGGGCGTGGATACGGCATCCGCCATCGCGTCGTCTTCCCGGTGCTCCAGGAATTGCGGAAGCGCGGCCTGAAGGCGATGTCGGTGAATCCGTCGTTCGTCTACGGGATGGGGAGCTGGTTCGAGGGTGGCGTGCTTCGGCCCATGAGCCAGGGGCAGTTCATGATGCTGGGAGACGGCACGCAGACGATGCATTACGTCGCGGCGAGCGATGCGGCGGTCGCGTATCGCTTGGCGTTGGAGCATGGGGTCGAAAACGAGGACTACCTCATCGCCGACGACAAGCCGTCGACGATGGGGGACTGCGCGCGGCTCGTGGCGAAGGAGATGAGCGCCCCCCCGCCGCGCTCGTTTCCGGAAGAGGAAGCGATCGCGATGCTCGGCGAGTGGGCGTACGAGGCGTACACCTTCTGCCCCAAGGTCGATTCCACAAAGGCGCGCGAGCACCTCGGCTGGACGCCGAAATATCGCACGATCGAGGACGGGATCCCCGTCGTCGTTCGTGAATTCAAAAAGGTGCTGGCTGCCCCCCCGATCGACTGGGAAGCCGAAGCGCGCGAACGCTTCCGCCGCCCGGCGCCGTTGTGAGCCTGAGCCTGCGCTTCCGGTGATGCGTCGCGCGCTCGGTTTCGTCGCGCTGGCCTTACTCTGCTTCTCGCTGACGGTCACCGCGGGCACCGTGGATGCCGCCGTGCCCACCCTCATCACCGCCGACCGCTACTTCGACGGGCAGGCCCTTCGCGACGGGCCGGTCCAGGTCCTCGTGGAAGACGGGAAGATCAAGACGATCTCCGTCGCGGGTGCGCATGGGCTCGCCTCCATCGACGCCGGCCCTGGCGCCGAGAAGATCGACCTCACCGGCTACACGCTCCTTCCCGGTTTCATCGACGCGCACACCCACCTCAGTTACCTCTGGAGCGACACGACTCACGCGCCGAACTCTACCGGCGACTTCCTCGGCTCGCCGATCGTCGTGGCGTTCGAAGCGGCGCGAAACGCGGAGAAAACACTTCTCGCCGGATTCACGACAGTGCGGCAACTCGGAGCGAGCGACGACGTCGACCTCGCACTCTCGCAGGCCATCGCTCGCGGACTCACGCGCGGGCCGCGGCTCGTCATGGCCGGCACGCTCTATCCGCCGTTTCCCGGACGTCCTGATATCCAGTGGCCGCAGGACGGGACCGCCGCTACCCGCGACGAGATGGTGAAGAAGACTCGGACTTACCTGGGGCAGGGGTACGGCTGGATCAAGATCTATGAGACGAGCGGCACCTACGACGACACGACGGGCACGCCCTTCTACACCGCCGAGGAGATTGCCGGCGTCGTGGAAGCGGCGCGACCTCGAGGGTGGGTGGCCGCGCACTGCATGGGTCTTGAAGGGGCGCGCCGCGCCGCGCAGGCCGGCGTGCGTTCGATCGAGCACGGATCGCGCCTCGACCGCGCCACCGCGCGCGAGATGGCGCGAAAAGGGATCTACCTCGACCCGACGCTCTACCATCTCCAGTGGTACGCCGATCATGGAGCCGCGCTCGAGTACGGCGCCGGCTACAAGGTGCGACTCGCCGCGCTTCAGCGGGAGCAATTCGCCTCGCTGAAACTCGCGCGCGAGGCGGGCGTGAAGATCGCCTGCGGTTCCGACGCGGTCTACAGCATGCACGGCGAAAACGCGCAGGAGATCATTTGGCTCACGCGCGCGGGGCTGACACCGGTGGAAGCGCTCCGCGCCGCCACGACGACGAACGCCGCGCTCCTCGGGCTCGAGCGGGAGATTGGCCGCGTGGCGCCCGGCTTTGCCGCCGATCTGGTCGCCGTCCCCGGCGACCCCACTCGCGACATCACGGCCGTTACGCACGTCGCGTTCGTCATGAAGAACGGCGACGTCGCGCGTCGTCCCTAACGCCGCCGCGCCCATGACCTCCCGCGCCGTTCCCATTTCCATCGTCGTCGCCGGCGTCGCACTTCTCGGCTCGCTGCTTCTCCTCTCCTCGTGCGGTCCCGAAATTCCGGCCGAGAGCCAGTGGATGTCGCACGTCCGTGCCCTCTCCGACGACCACACGCGCGGCCGCGAAGCGACGCTCGAGGGATACCGTGAGGCCTCGGACTACGTCGCGCGCGAATTGAAGCGCTATGGCGTGGAGCCGATGGGAGACTCCGGCACTTACTTCCAGCGCGTCCCGTTCCGCGCGCGGACGATCGACGAGAAGAGGTGCGACCTCGCACTCGTGCAGGGGCGGCGCGTCATCCCGCTCACGCTCGGGGAAGACGCCGCCCACTCCATGAAGCTCGACCCGGCCGCCTCCGTGAACGCGCGCCTCGTCTTCGTCGGCTACGGACTCCAGATTCCGGAGGAGGGGTACGACGATCTGGCGGGGCTCGACCTCAAGGGAGCGATTGCGGTCGTCATGGCGGGAGGGCCCAAGGACGTGAAGGGGCCGCTCCTCGCGCACTACTCGTATCGGATCGAACAGTGGAAGGCGCTTCGCAAGGCGGGAGCGATCGGCGTGATCCGAGTTCCCGTTGCGGCGATGTCGGAGACGAAGTGGAAACTGACCGCCCCCTCGCGCCTGACGCCGTCGCTGGTGCTGGAAGGCGAAGCGTTCGACGAAACGCCGGGTCTGCAGATCTTCCTTTACTGGAACGCCGAGAAGGCGCCGCGCCTCTTTCAAGGTTCGAAACACCGCTATGCCGAATTGGCGAGACTGGCGGAAGCGGGGGAGAGGCTTCCACGCTTCGAACTCCCGTACCGTCTCCGCGCCCACACCGCCTCCACGGTGCGATCGACGGAATGCCGCAACGTGATTGGGATGCTTCGGGGCTCCGACAAACGACTCCGGGAGCAGTACGTGGTTCTCACCGGGCACCTCGACCATCTGGGAGTCGGCGAGCCTGCGGACGGCGACTCGATCTACAACGGCGCGCTCGACAACGCGTCCGGGTGCGCCACGATGCTCGAGATCGCGCGCATGCTGAAGCGCTCCGGTCACACGCCGAAGCGCTCCATCCTGTTCCTCTTCACGACCGCGGAGGAGTCGGGGCTACTCGGCGCATTCTATTTCGCGGCGCACCCGACGGTGCCGGGACGAAAACTGATCGCGAACCTGAACATCGACATGTTCCTCCCGATCCAGCCGATTCGCGGCGTGACGGCCTACGGCATCGACGAGTCGGATCTGGGCGATGTCTTCCGCCGCGTGGCGAAAGCAGAATCGCTGCAGGTCGTCCCGGATCCAAACCCCACGCGGAGATACTTCGTCCGGAGCGACCAATATCCGTTCATCCGGAAGGGTATTCCCGCGCTCATGCTCGATTCCGGTTCAATCGACTCCGCCTCCGCCGAAGCGGACAAGGCCTGGGTGCGCGATCACTACCACCAGCCATCCGACGACGCGGCACAGACCCTCGACCTCGCCGCGGTGGCCCGCTTCGACCGATTCTCGCTGGCGCTGACCCGCGCCGTGGCCGACGCGTCGAGGAAGCCGCAGTGGAAGCGCGCGAGCCTTTTTCGCCGCTTCTCGTACGGACGTTCATCGCGATGAGAAACCCCGCGATCGTCGGCCGCGCGATCTACCTCCGGCCCGTCGAGCGGAGCGACGCCGACGACTTCCAGGTCTGGATGAACGACCAGGAGGTGGTGCGGAATCTGCTCATCCACCGGCCGATGACGCGCGACGACGAACTGCGATTCGTGGATCGCGTCACCTCGGGCAACGATGCGAGCGAAGCGGTCTTTTCGATCGTGAGGCGCCGGGGCGATCTCCCGATCGGAACGACCGGGCTCCATGCCATCGACTGGCGCCGCCGCATGGCCTGCTTCGGGATCGAGATCGGACGAAAGGCGGAGTGGGGGAAGGGGTACGGCACGGAGGTGACCAGCCTGATGGTCCGCTTCGCCTTCCAAACGCTGAACCTGAATCGCGTCTGGCTCTGGGTCTACGAATTCAACGAGCGCGGCATTCGGGCCTACGAGCGCGTCGGCTTCAGGCTCGAGGCGACGCTGAGGCAAGACTGTTACCGCGACGGGCGCTTCTGGGACGTGCACCATATGGGGATCTTGCGCTCCGAGTGGGAGCGCGCCGAGCGACGGAAGGCGAAGCAGAAATGAAAACCCCCTTCCTTGTCGGAGCTACGATCTACTTCCGCCCGCTCGAGCCCGGCGACGGCGTCGATGCCGCGCGCTGGCTCCGCCTGTACGAACTCGGCGGCCGCTTCGCGTCGGGATTGCCGATGAGCGAGGAGGGGGGCCAGCGCCACGTCGAGAGCTTGACGCGCGATGAACGGCAGGTCGCGATGGCGATCGCGCGCCGCGCCGACAACAACCTCCTCGGCGTGATTCGGATCTACAACCTGCAGCCTCAGCGCCGGAGCGGCGGCTACCGCCTGGCGCTCGACCCCGAAGCGCCCGGCGCGGAGAAGATCGCGGTCGAATCGACACGCCTCGTTTTGGATTACGTCTTCGAGACGCTTGGGCTGAACCGTCTCTGGCTTCACGAACTTGCGGGCGATGACGTCGCGCGGAAGCGCTTCGCGAGGGCGGGGTTCACGGAGGAGGGCATCCTTCGCCAGGAAGCGTGGAAGGACGGACGCTACGAGGACGTGGTGGTGATGGGAATCCTGCGCGACGAGTGGGAGCGGCGCCCTAAAAGCCGTTGAGCGTTGCGATCTCCAAGATGTACTTCGTCCGGCTGACCGGCAGGAAGTTGGCGTTCTTGATGAGGCCCTGAATACGCGTCAGGAGCTTCGGGTCGCGACAAACGATCGAGACGCCGATCGCCGTCGTGGTGCCGGGGGGCAGCGTGCCCCACTGGTGGAGCGGCATCCAGTTGTCATAATCGATCGTGTACCACTGGTTGGTGAAGCTGAAGTTCTTCGGGAGGTTCTGGGAGAGGCCGTCCGGAGCGGTGCCCGCCTGAGATTCGTTCGGCCACTTCCCGGTGTCGCCGTAACTGAGATAGACGGCGGCGCGAACCGCCTGGAGATCCGCGACCGCCTGCGCAGCCCGGGTGTTGGAGATGAGTCCGAAATAAGCGGGAATGGCGACCGCGGCCAGGATTCCGATGACCGTCATCACGATCATCAGCTCCATCATCGTGAAACCTTTGTCCGCCGGCAGCTTCCGCATCAATCCCCCCGCGCGCGTCTCCGCCCGAATCGCTCCCCCGACCTACTCGGTCCAGCGAATCATCGGCACTCTATCGAGAGTTGTTGAGGGCGCCATTCCATTGAACGGAAGCGACTTACGGGGTCGGAAAATCCTTCAGCGCCAACTGGAGCTGTTCCTCGTGGAGCACCTTGGCCCGGCTGAGCGCTTCCTCGATATGGGCGCAGAGATTCTCGCGGCCGATGTGGCGGTGGAATTCGGCCTGGCGCATGAGGCGAGACGGTTGCTCGCGAGCGCCACAGAGAATGAGCTCGCGCCGACGCTCGTGGAGGCGATCGGCCAGTTCCTCGAACGCGGTGAGCCCCGTCGCGTCAATGGCGGTCATTTCGCGGAGGCGGAGGATCACGATCGGCGCGAGGGAATCGACGTCGTCGGTAATCTCGCGAATCTTCTCCGTGGCGCCGAAGAGGAACGGTCCTTGGATTCGGAACAACGCCACGTAATCGGGAATCGAGCGGTCGTGCAGGATGTGAACTCGCCCCTCTGCCAACTCCGTATCGGTCACCTCTTCCACTTCCGTCGTGACCGACACCTTCCGAATGAAGAGGAGCGCCGCGAGGGTCATTCCGACCTGAACCGCGAGCGTGAGATCGGCGAAGACAGTCAGCGCGAAGGTGATGAGCCAGACCGCGATATCGCCCTTCGAGAGTTTCAGGATCTCGGGAACCTCTTCCCAATCTCCCATGTTATACGCCACCACGAAGAGGATGGCCGCGAGCGTCGGAAGGGGGACCCACTTCGCGAGCGGTGCGGCGGCGAGGAGGACGCCGAGAAGCGTGAGGGCGTGGATCATGCCGGCGACGGGCGTGCGCGCGCCGGAGCGGATGTTCGTCGCGGTGCGGGCGATGGCGCCGGTCGCGGGAAGCCCTCCCACGAGCGGCGACGCGAGGTTCGCCACACCCTGCGCGATCAACTCCGTGTTCGGATTGTGGCGACTACCGGTCATCTTATCCGCCACGACGGCGGACATGAGCGACTCGATGGCGCCAAGGAGGGCGATCGTGATCGCACTCGGAAGAAGCGGCGGAATCAGTTCGAGTCGAAGCGGCGGAACGTGGATCTTCGGAAATCCCGACGGAATCCCGCCGAAGCGGGTGCCGATCGTCTCCACGGGGAGCATGAGGAGTGCGGTCGCGGCCGTGCCGGCCACGAGCGCCACGATCGCGCCGGGAACGCGGCGAAGGAGTCGCGGAACCAGGAGTATCACGGCGAGCGAAGCGACTGCGAGGAGGGTCGCCTCGAGAGAGATCGTCCCCCGCGCGGACCAGAGTTCTCGAAGGCGCGGCAGGAACGCGCCCGAGGCGTGCTCCACGTGAAGCCCGAAGAAATCGCGGATCTGCGTGCTCGCGATGAGGACGGCGATGCCGTTCGTGAAGCCGGCCACGACGGGGCGCGGAATGTAGCGCACGGCCGTCCCCATGCCGGTCGCGCCTAGGACGATGAGGATGATGCCGGCGAGGAAGGTGCAGATGAAGAGTCCGAGGACGCCGTGTTGCGCCACGATGCCGGCAACGACGACGACGAACGCCCCGGTCGGGCCGCCGATCTGCGTCTTCGAACCGCCGAGCGCGGAGATGAGGAATCCCGCGACGACCGCGCCGTAAATGCCGGCTTGGGGCGGCATCCCGGAGGAGATCGCGAACGCCATGGCGAGCGGAAGCGCCACGAGTCCGACCGTGACGCCCGCCAGCAAATCGTGGAAGAAGTCCGGGCGGCGGTAGCCGCGGAGCGATTGAATCGATTGGGGAAGCCAGGCCTTGTTCATGGCAAGGCCGCGACTATAGCACCAGAAGTTGGAGGGGGGGAGGGGGACCCCCTAGATCGGAATCCAGTAGGTGATCTTGGCCAGGAACCGGTTCTCCGGCTCGTTCCGGAAGAGATTCCGCGTGTTGATGTTGTTCCGGAACTGCGGCGCGTTCGAACCGGCGAACCAGCGTTCCTCGTAGTCGGACCGGCTCTGCGTCCAGACGAGGAAGAAGGTGCTTCCCGGCCGGTATTCCCAGCGATAGACGACGTTCGTATTCACCGAGGCGTACTTGAAGTCGAAGTCGCGGACGTTGTAGCCCGGCTCGTTGTAGTGGATCAGGTCGTACGAGTCGGGGCGCGCCAACTCCCGCGCCTCGTTGTAGTCGCCCACGGTGATGAAGGGCTGCGCGTAGATCTCGAGCGACTGCTTCCGGCTGAATAGGATGTTCGACCGGAGCGTGAGGTCCGCGATCTGCTGGTGAATCTTGCCGAAAACGTAGGAGCGGCCGCCGATCCCGAGGCCGCCGGGGCGTGAAGCCAGATCGACCGTCTCCAGATACTGCGTGTCATCCGTTCGATTCTCGAAACTGAGATCGAGCTGGTGATTCACGGCGCTGCTCTGATTCCAGTGCAGGCCGAGCGTTCCCTTGTTGCTCTGATTGTTGGCCGTATCGCGGAAAATGTTCCCCTCGGTCGAGAAATACACATTCTTCCGCGTGTCGCTCGAGTAGCCCGCCCAGCCGCCGTAGGTGGCCGGCTCCGAAATCAGCGGACCTCCGCGCGTCTCGTAGCGGTGGTGCCCCTCGACGTTGTACTGAACGCCGAACCACCCTTCGCGGAAATTCCGGAATTGAGCCGAAGCATTCACGTTCGTGTTGCCGTACTGGCGATGCCTCGGGTTGTACGACCACGCCACCTGCCCGGTGTTGGCGTCGAATCCCTTCCGCCCCGAGTAGAGCCACGACTGACTGACGTTGTAGTTGATGCTGCCGCTGTTGAACCTCTTGCTCTTTCCGTTCTGGTTCAGCCGGCGCTGGGTCCACCCGTAGACGACCACTTCGTCGGGCGATTCCAGGTAGCCGAGGTCGTTCAGTTCCAGTTTGTCCGACTCCCAGCGGAAGCCGACGTTGCCGCGCTGCTTCCCGCCATTTCGGGCGAACGTGAACTCGCCGCCCGTGCCGTACCTCGGCTTGTCGGAGAGCGCCGGGTTCGACTGCAGCGGTTCGGAATTCACGACGGAGCCGACGAACGATCCGTTCACGTTCCAGGCGCGCGTCTTCGACGAGACATCGAAATCGAGCCCGGTTGTGAACGCCTCGCGAGAGTAACGATCCGCGTCGAATCCGGGGAGGCCGTGAGCGAGAAGCGATTCCCGATCGGCCGTGTTGAAGGCC
>JANMQV010000024.1:0-14625 GCA_031370645.1 Candidatus Eiseniibacteriota bacterium
GAGGGGAGCAAGGTCTTCGACGTCGTCGTGACCCTGGATCCGGAGGATCGGAGGGAGCCCGAAGAGATCGGAGCATTCCTCCTACGAAACGCAGAGGGGACGAGAGTCCCCCTGCGCGAGCTGGCGGATGTCGAGCTGACGACCGGCCGCTACTCAGTGCTGCACGAAGGAGCACGGCCGGTCCAGGCGGTCACCTGCAACGTCGGCGGGAGGGATCTTGCCTCCTTCGTATCGGAGGCGGAGCGGGTAGTGAACCGTCGGGTGGTCTTCCCGGCCGGGGTGTATGCCGTGTTCAAGGGCGCAGCCGAAGCCAAGGCCCAGGCCCAACGCGATCTGCTCCTCAATTCCGCGATTGCGGGAGTGGGGATCGTGCTCCTCCTCTGGCTCGTATTCCAGAGCCCCAGAAGCGTACTTCTCGTGCTCGTGAATCTCCCCTTCGCGCTCGTCGGTGGGATCCTGGCCGTGGCTCTCTCCGGCGGGTCGCTCTCCCTCGGGTCCCTTGTTGGCTTCGTCACCCTGTTCGGCATCACCATGCGGAATTCCATGATGCTCATCTCGCACTACGAGCATCTCGTGGCGGTGGAGGGCATGGCCTGGGGTCCCGAGGCCGCGCTCCGTGGCGCATCCGAGCGGCTCGTCCCCGTGCTCATGACCGCGCTGGTCACAGCCCTCGGGCTTCTCCCGCTCGCGCTCGGGGCCGGCACTCCGGGCCGCGAAATCGAAGGACCGATGGCCATCGTGATCTTGGGCGGGCTGCTCACCTCAACAGCTCTGAACCTGCTCGTTCTACCTTCGTTGGCGCTGCGCTACGCGCGCTTCGACCGCGCCGCGGGCGGGGCGCGGCTCGAATGAAGTCGAACTCCAGCAAGCGTGGGGCGGCGGTCCAATAGACCGCTTGCTTCATCCCACGGTACCGCGCGAGGTGTTACGCTCCAGAGAGGTGGAGGGGTGCGCGAGTGGCTTATGCGGGCGGTCTTGAAAACCGCTGTGCTGCAAGGCACCGTGGGTTCGAATCCTACCCCCTCCGCCATACCGCACTTCGGGTTACCCTGATCCGAATGATGCGGGAGTTCCTCGGACTTCTCGCGGCGCCAGATCGCTCTCCTCAAAACTCGTCCGGATCTGAACTGTCAGTTGTCGATCTTCTCGCGACGAGTTTCTGCGCTTGCCCGTGGATTGAAGAACCTGGCGAGACTTTGAACTTCCTTCCTTCCCGGCTGAAGTTGGACCCTCGATCCGCCACCGCTCGCGGCGACAAGAAACGATGCTAGTGGAAGCGCCCAGAAGGCCCTATCGAGAGCCACGAGCCCCATCCCACGTATGGCACTGTTCGTGCCATGACACAGGTACGCCACAGGTCGGCGGGTCCACCGATCCGGGGCAGACTCAGGTCAACTCCCCATTCCAGCCGCGGGGGTGCGGCGCCATTCACCTCGATAAGCTCACGACACCGTTGCCGACAGTACGGACGCGACGCACGACACACTCCATCGCGAGGTAGTCGATGTCTAGATATCGGAGACTTGGAACTTCCGCAGTACTGGTTCTGGGACTGCTTCTCGCGAGCGGCGCGGCGCGAGCGCAGACGGTTGTGCGGCCAGGCTTCAATTTATTCACCGTCCCGCAGGACATCGAACTTGGGAAACAGTCCGCGGTTCAAGTTGATCGCCAGCTTCCAATGGTCTCCCGCCCAAGCGTGAACCAGTACGTTGCGCGGCTGGGCGCGAAGCTGGCTCGCAATGCGCCCGGCGCCCCCTATCCATATCAGTTCAAGATCGTGAATCTTTCCGATATCAACGCCTTCGCGTTGCCGGGGGGATTTGTATACGTCCACCGGGGTCTCATCGAGCGGACGAGGACGGAAGGGGAACTCGCGGGAGTGATGGCCCATGAAATCGCTCACGTCGCCCTGAGGCACCAAACCAACCAAGTCTCGAAAGCTTACTTGGCGAAAGCCGGAGTCGGAATACTCGGCGGTCTTTTCGGCTCAAGGTCCAAGTCGACGACAGGCACGATCATGGGGGCCGTGGGCGGCGTCGGGTTGAACGCGCTATTCCTCCGAAATTCCCGCTCGGCCGAGGAACAAGCGGACATCGTGGGTGCCCAGATCATGGCGAAGTCGGGGTACGACCCGATGGAGATGGCGCGCTTCTTCGACGTTCTGCGACAAGAAGCGGGAGGGAATCCCGGCAAACTCGCTCAGTTCTTCAGCGACCACCCGGCGCCCGCGAACCGCGCGGCGCGCGTTCGCCGGGAAGCGAACCTTCTCGGCCCGGTGCGCGGCACGGCCCCAGCCGGCGACATCGAGTTGGCGCGAACGGAGCTCCGGCGAATGCCCGCGGCCCCGACGATGGCGCAGGTCGCGAACGGCCAGACGCCGACGACGGCGAGCAGCACGACCGAGGCATCGATCGAGCGTCCCTCCTCACAATTTCGTATCTTTCGCCAGCCGCAGGGATTTTTCGAGATCCGGTATCCCGACAACTGGAGCGCGTACGCCTCCTCGTCGGGACCCGGCGCCACGATCGCGCCGAGCGGCGGTCTCGTTCAGGACGCTAACGGCCGTCAGCGAGTCGTCACCGCGGTCATCGTGAGCCACTACGTTCCATTCGAGGGGGAGATGGGTTCGCGCTATCGCGACCCGGAGGGCTCGCTATATGGAGGGAGCTCGCTGGAGGAGGCCACGAGCGACCTCGTCCGCCACATCATGAATGCCAATCAGTATCTGAGACCCGTTTCCGGTTCCGAGCGACGTGCCATGATTTCGGGCCAGAGTGCGCTCTCCGTCCAATTGTCCGGCTCGCCGGCGACCGGGGTCGAGGAGCGGGTTAAGGTGTTCACGCGCGAACTTCCGGATGGTCACGTGGTCTATGTTCTAGCGTTGGCGCCCGGCAGAGATTTCGGGGCCCTTCAATCCACGTTCGACGGCATGGTCGGGAGCCTCAAGGTGACCGAAACTGCTGGCCATGACTGATGGCGCCGGAGTGGGACAAGAACAAGGTCTGAAATGAGGGCCCGGCCAGCGTCACGTCGGGCTCCCTCGTACTTCTGAAATAGGGCTCCCCCTCCGCCATCTTCTCGGCCCCCCACTTCGGGGTGCTCCGATGGCCGGCTCCGTGTCGATTGCCCGCAATCGCCGCCTGCGGTACTCTTTCCCCTGATTGACTCGGCCCCCGAAGATTCGCTTCGGGGCGATGCCGTCCGGATTGCCCCGATGAGGGCCCCTCGATGACCGAACCGAAACTCACTGCCCTCCGCGGCGAAATCGACCTCCTGAACGAGAAGCTCCTCGCCCTCGTTCAGAAGCGGGGCGAGATCGTCCTCGAAATTGCCGCGCTCAAGCGGTCGCTCGGAATCGACGATTTCGACGCCGGGCGCGAAGACGAAATGCTCCAGCGCCTCACGGCCGGCGTGACCGGACCCTTCAAGCCCGCAGAAATCCGGGAGATCTTCAAGACGATCTTCCGTGCTTCGCTCGACATCCAGGATCGCGATCGTCGTCAGGCTCTTCACGTCTTTCGCGAAGGGCTCGTCCCGGAATCCGGCATCCGAGTCGGCGACGTCGCGATCGGCCATGGGGCACCGGTCTTCTTCGTAGGCCCCTGCTCCGTTGAGTCGCCCGAGCAGATGGATGCGATCGCCGCGTACGTCGCCAAACTTCCAGGGAAGAAGATTCTCCGCGCCGGCGCGTTCAAGCCGCGGACGAATCCCTACTCCTTCCAGGGGCTCCGCGAAGAAGGGCTTCGCATCCTCCGATCGACCGCCGATCGGTACGGCCTGAGCGTCGTGACGGAGGTGCTCGACACCGCCACGCTCGACCTGGTCGCGGAGCACGCCGACATGCTGCAAATCGGCGCCCGCAATATGTTCAACACCGAGCTGCTGAAGGCGGTCGGACGCATCAACAAGCCGGTCCTCCTCAAGCGCGCGTTCATGGCGACTCTCGAGGAACTTCTCCTTTGCGCGGAGTACATCCTTGCCGGGGGGAACGAACAGGTAGTCCTCTGCGAGCGGGGGATTCGAACGTTCGAGCGCTCGACGCGCTTCACGCTCGACATCTCCGCAGTGCCGTTGCTTCAGCAGCAGACTTCGCTTCCGGTGATCGTCGATTTGAGCCACGCGCTCGGGCGGAAGGACATCATGGCCCCCTGCGGGCGCGCCGCGCTCGCCGCCGGTGCCGACGGATTGATGATCGAAATCCACGATCGCCCGGACCAAGCGCTCTCCGACGGATTCCAGCAATTCAACTTGGCGGAGTTCGGCACCTTCTATGAATCGCTCCACGTCACCGCCGCCGACTCCGGCGACGCCCGAGAACCCGTGGAGCTCTCCGCACACACCGAACTCGGCGGCAGCCGAAGGAGCAGATAATGGCGGCGCGCGACGAGATCTTCGCGGAATTGGCCGAACGCATCGCGGATTTCCACTTCGGCCATAAGGTCGCCGGCGTGTTCGACGACATGGTGGGACGATCGGTCCCGTTCTACCACGAGATCCAGCGGATGACTGGGGAACTCGTCGCGGATTTCGCGGCGGAGGGTACGGCAATCTACGACCTCGGCTGCTCGACGGGGACGACGTTCTTGCAGATCGCGCAGAGCGTCCCGGCCGAGCGAAACGTCCGCTACGTCGGAATCGATTCGTCGCCCGAGATGCTGGAACTCGCGAAAGAGAAGCTGTCGGGTCCCGGCTTCGGCCGTCCGTTCGAACTCCAATGCGCCGATCTGAATCAAGGCGTACGGATCGACAACGCCTCGGTCGTACTCATGGTGCTCACGCTTCAGTTCATCCGTCCGCTCTATCGCCAGCGGCTGATCCGAAGCATCTGCGAGGGGTTGACCGACAACGGCGCACTCATTCTGGTGGAGAAGGTTCTGGGCGAGAACTCCACGTTCAACCGGCTCTTCATCGAGCACTACTACGAGATGAAGAAAGAGAACGGCTACAGCGAACTGGAAATCGCGCAGAAGCGCGAGGCGCTGGAAAACGTCCTGATCCCGTACCGCCTCGAGGAGAACAAGGAACTCCTGCACGAACAGGGCTTCCGGCACGTCGACGTCTTCTTCAAGTGGTACAACTTCTGCGCGATCATCGCGACCAAGTGACGCCGAACGGAGCCGCGGAACCGACGCCAGTCGCCGAACCGGCCGCGCCCGCGAACCGGGCGCTCGTCCGGTTCGGCAACTTCCTCTTCAAGTGGCGAAACGAAGTCTTCCCGCTCACGTTTCTCGTCATCGCCGCCGCCTCCTACCCACGCGCTTCCTTCGGGACGGAACGTGGCGATCTCGTGGCGGATGTTGTCGGGATCGGTGTGGCGTTGGCGGGGCAGGCGCTCCGTGCCGCGGTCATCGGGCTCGCCTACATTCAGCGGGGAGGTAAGGCCAAGAAGATTCACGCCGACGCTCTCGTGAAGGACGGACTCTTCGCGCATTCACGGAATCCGCTTTACCTGGGAAACATGCTCGTTTTTCTCGGGCTCTTCCTCGTGCTGAACTCGACCCTGGGCTACCTGGTCGGGGTTCCGTTCTTCTTCATCGCCTATTTGAGCCTTACGCTCGCCGAAGAGGAATTCCTGCGCAAACAATTCGGCGCGGAATACGAGGAGTACTTCCAGCGCGTGAACCGCTTCATCCCCGGGTTTCGAGGATTGGGAGCAACGATGCGGAGCATGTCGTTCAACTGGAAGCGGCTGATTCGCAAGGAATACGGCTCCACGTTCATCTGGATCACGGCCGCCATGGCGCTGGTGGTCTGGGAAGTTGCCGCCCGGCACGGATGGACGGCCGCCGGGCCGCGCGCACGGATACTGGCGCCGATGTGGGCCATCGTGATCGCTGGATACGCGCTGGCGCGTTACCTCAAGAAGTCCGGCCGTCTTGTGGCGGCTTCGACACCCGCACCGTAGTCGTCTCCTTTGGTCCGCAACATGCCCTGCCTCCGTTCCCCGAATCGCGGCCCATGAATCCCGAATTCCAGGACGACGATCTCGCGAGGTTCGAAGCGAACGGAGCGGAACCTCTGCCGGCTCCTAGAGTCCACGGGCACGTGGAGCAGGACGGCGCTCGAATCTGGTACGCCACCTACGGCTCCGGCGCCCCCGTGATTCTGCTTCACGGCGGCCTCGGCCACAGCGGCAATTGGGGCTACCAGGTGCCTGCCATCGTCGAGTCCGGCCACCGTGTCGTGCTCATCGATAGCCGCGGCCACGGCAGGAGCACGCGCGACTCTCGACCGTTCACCTATGAATTGATGGCGTCCGATGTGCTCGCCGTAATGGATTCGTTGGGGTTGCATCAGGCGGCGTTCGTGGGGTGGAGCGACGGGGCCTGCACCGCGCTCGTCCTCGCAAGGAGCGCGCCGGAGCGGGTAGCCGGGGTCTTCTTCTTCGGCTGCAACATGGATCCGAGCGGCACGAAGGAGTTCGAATTCACCCCCATCGTTTGCCGCTGCTTCGGCCGGCACACCAAGGACTACGCCGAACTCTCCGCAACGCCGGACGAGTTCGAGGGCTTCTCCGACGCGGTTGGCGCCATGATGAAGACGCAACCCAATTACTCCGCCAGTGACCTAGCCGAAGTCCGAGTCCCCGTCATCATCGTGCAGAGCGAGCACGATGAATTCATCAAACCGGAACACGCTGAGTATCTAGCGCAAACCATCCCCGGCGCCACGCTCGTCCGCCTTCCGGGTGTAAGCCACTTCGCGCCGCTCCAGCGGCCGGAGCTCTTCAATGCAGCCCTGCGCTCCTACTTCGCGAAAATCCGTTAGTAGGGACGGGCCGAAAACAAAAGGGCCGTCTCGTTACCCACCCGCGCTGACTCTCTGAACGAACCAGAACCCACCGGCGGCGATGATTCCCCACGAGCCGGCGGCGACGACGCGCGCCGCGAGCCGGGGAGCCTGCCGTTCCAGAAGGCCGAGAGCGGGCGCGATGAGAAGCACGATGCAAACCTGGCCCGCCTCGACCCCCAGGTTGAACCCGAGCAGCGACCACGCGAGCACCTCGCGCGGGAGTCCCACTTCGCCGAGCACCGAGGCGAATCCGAAGCCGTGCATGAGCCCAAATCCGAACGCGATCGGGGCGCGCCAGTCACGCCCTCCGTGCCGCGTCCGCAGATTGTCCCAACCGATCGTGACGATGCTGATCGCGATCAGCGGTTCAACGACGCTTGCCGGCGGCCGAAAGGCTCCGAGCGCGGCCAACGCGAGCGTGATACTGTGCGCCGCCGTGAATGCCGTGACCACCCCGAGAATGCGGCGCGCTCCCCCTCCCAGAAGGATGAGCCCCACGATGAACAGGATGTGGTCGGGTCCGATGAAGATGTGATGCATCCCCGCGGCCACGTATCGAGTGAACGCGGCGGCCGCCCCCGCGGCGTCGGTTCGATAGACCTCGACGCGAGGGTGCCCGGCGGTGAGAACGTCTTGCCGCGTCAATCGACCGTCGACATAAACCTTCAAGAAGGTCTCGTGCTGCGTTGCCACGGTGAAGAGCCGGGATTCGACCGCGATCGACCGGAGCGGGCGCCGGGGGAGGGCCTCGAGTGCGAACGCCACGGAGTTCCGCTCGGGAACCGTGGATGCCCCCAGGAATCGAAACCTGAGACCCTCCGCGTCTCCCCGGATCGAAAATCGCGCCGCCACGTCGCGCGCCAGCCGCTCCGCGGTCGGACCGGACACCGCGTCCGCCAGCAGAAGAGATGCCGGCGCCACGCCGAGAAGCGTCGCGGCATCATCGCGGTGGAGCGTCACGGTCACCGCCAAGCGGGCGCCGCGCCACTCGATGTCGGCGTAGCTGAAGGACTGATCGTGAGCCGAAGCGGTCGCCGGCAGCGAGAGCGCAGCACCGAGCGCGAGCACGCGGGCCAGGGTGACACGCCGGCGCGTCATCGGCGTTCGAAGGTAAGCGATGCCCACGTGCTCTCCCAATCGGCTATGGCTCGATCGGATGAAGGGACCATCGTCACCGCGCTCACGAGCCATTCGCCGGCGGTTCGCACGTCGAGGACAGCCTCCCCTCGCGCGTCGGTCGTTCCGCGCCAGCAGACAACGGACGAATCGCGCGCCGATGGATCGGTCGGCATCCCCGAGGGTTCGAGCCTCGTGCGCCATGCCTTCACAAGCACGCCAGCGACGGGTCGCCCCTGCGCGAGAACGCGAATGGGAAGCGTCGATCCCGATCCCGGCGCGACGAGCGGAACGATCTCGAAGGGGAGGCCGAACGGCACGGTGGCGCGCCTCTCGATGTCCCCCGTGAGCCAGGCCTTGGCGCAGCGGCGATACCGCTCTCGCCCGGGAACGGCGGCGCCAAGCCTGCGCGAAGCCGCGAGACGCACGGCCAACGCGTCGTTCAGCCCCTCGTCGCGCAAGTAGCGGTCGAAGCGCTCAGGATCGAGCGTAATGGGGGTGAAGTCCGATTCGAACGCGAGGAGCGCACCTCCGTGGTCGGAGGGGGAAAAACGCACCCATTCCAATTCGCCCGCCGCCGCCGCCGCACTCAGATCTAGCACCTTGGTTGCGCGGACTGCGAAGCGGACGCCGTGGTTGGGCGACCATGGCTTTCGCTCACCCCGAAATCCCGTACCCGCCACCGCGGCGATCGATACCGGTGCTCCCGGGATCCCGTCGTAGCGCGAAGGCGCGAGCCAATATTCGTGCGCGTGGGCGATCGGAGGGAGACAGGCAGCCGCGACCGTGACGCTCGCGACGAGAACGAGCGAGCGCGCCCCCACCAGGGCGGCATGAACGCTTTGGGTGATTCGGGGACGCGTCATACTTCCCATTACGAAGCCGAACAGGAAGTGGATGAGGGACCTGCGTGGAGTTAGACGCCGACCTTTCCGACGAGGACGACGGGGCCGGCAGGCGCATGGGGAGTCGGCGCTCCGCCAGCCGCCTCGAGGGAGACCGCGAACGCCGCCGGCGCCTCCGCAGCGCCGACGTCGGTGAGGCGGATCAACGCGTTTCCCGCACCGTCGGCGCGAATGACACCGAGACTCGCGGGGCCCGACGCGGTGATCGCCCAGAGCTGATAATCCTTCCCGGCCGGCGGGGTGAAGTTCGAAAGGGCAACGACCGCTCGCTTGCTGTCGGGATCGTAGGTCACCTTCGCGACGAGCTCCTTCGATCCGTCAGGAGTCGGTTCGAGTCTGATTTCCCTGGCGTGCGGCGCGGACCAGAAAGCGGTCCACTCTTCCTCGATGTGAAGTTTGGCTTCGAGCGCGGCGACTTCGCTTCGAGTGGCCGCGAGCTGGCGTTCGATGTCGGCGGTGACGCGCCAGTGCCAGACCCCGGCGGCGAGCGCAAGCAACGCGGCCGCACCCCACGCCCACGCCAACGGCCGGCGGCGCGGCGCCATCGCCAGCGGCTGCGTCGGGCGAGAGGCCCGGTCGGCCGCAGCTTCTGCGCGAACCGCATCGAGTACGCGGGCACGAACCGCCGTCGGCGCACGGTGAATCGGCGCCGCCGAGGCCACCAGGTAGGCGGCGCGGCCCAGGCGTTCGATTTCCGCGCGGCAGACGGCGCAGCCCTCGTCCAGATGGGCCTCGAACAAGCGGCGCTCTTCGTCGCTCAGGTCGCCGACGACGAACCCGGCGCAGAGAATGAGATGTTCGTCCTGGTGAGCCATCACGAGAAATCCTCTGGGGGCACCAGTGACCCAAGTTTGAGGAGCGCCTGGCGCGTCCACGACTTCACGGTCCCGAGCGGAGCGCCCACGCGCCCGGCGATCTCAACCTGCGAGAGTCCCGAGTAGTAGGCGAGTTCCAACACCTGCCGATGGTGCGTCTCGAGCTGCCCGAGCGCCGCCGTCACCCGCTCGCTCCGCTGGCGCTGGGACGCTTCGTCGGCAGCATCGGCGGTGGGCGCAGGCGGATCGAGCGTCGATTCACTCTCCACGCGCCGCCTCGAGCCTTCGCTTCTCAGGCGATCGATGGCGCGGCTCCTTGCGACCGTTACGAGCCAAGCGCCGACGGCGCCGCGCGACGCGTCGTAAGACCCGGCGGTGCGCCACACCTGAAGCCAGGTCTCCTGGAGCACCTCTTCGGCCTCGGCCGCCCCACGGACGATGCGGAGGATCACGGAGTAGAGAAGATCGGCGTGGCGGTCATAGAGATCCGCAAGCGCGCGTTCGTCCCGGGCTCGAATCCGTTCCATGGAGGATCGATCACGATCGCGGTCGTTCACGGGCGGTGTCAGGTCTCTCGCGGTCCATACATCTTATCTACGGAGCCGGGCGAATCGGGGATGCGCCACGGCGCCGTGAAGCGAACACCGGATTCTCCATCCGGGACCCGAGACTAGCCAGGCGACTCCCCAGCCGCAAGAGGTCATTCCGTCGATTACCGCGGCAGCGAGCGATGAAGGTGCGGATGGGGTCATCCGCATCGCACACGGCTCCGTAATAGGGGCATCGAGGGGAAGCATGGCCCTTCTTACCCGGCCCCGATCAGCCGGACGACCACCCTTATGAAAGGATTCCGCCGATGCTACGACGCATCATTCACTCCGCCGCCGCCGGCGGCCTGGCGCTCGCACTCCTGATTTCGCCCTCGGCCTCCCGTGCATCGAGCCACAGCGAAGCGCCCGGAACCAGCAAGGACCGACTGGCCGACGACACCGACCTCTACGCCTGGATCGCGAACGACGCGCCGGACGCGGTCACGATCGTGGGCAACTGGGTTCCCCTCATCGAGCCGGCCAGCGGACCCAACTTCGCTTCGTTCGACGACGAGGCTCACTACTACATCAACATCGACAATGTCGGGGATTCGAAGAAGCACATCCGCTTCGAGTTCACGTTCCACACCACTCGGCGAAACGAAGGCACGTTCCTCTACAACACCGGACCCGTTTCGAGCCTGACCGATCCCAATTTGAACGTCGTCCAGACGTGGACGCTCACCCGAGTCAACGTCGACACCGGCAACGAGACGGTGCTCGGCTCCGGACAAGTCGCTCCCTATTACGTCGGCCCCACCTCGATGCCGAACTACTCGGCATTGGCCCAATCCGCCATCCAAGCCCTCCCCGGAGGCTACCGGGTCTTCGTGGGACCGCGCGACGATCCCTTCTTCGTCGATCTCGCGGCTGTCTTCGATCTCTTGAGCATTCGCCGCCTGCCGGGCGACAAAGGGAAGGGCATCGACGGCGTCGGCGGTTACAACGTGATGACGGTGGCCATGCAGATTCCGAAGGATCAACTGACGAAAGACGGCACGTCCCCCGATCCGAGCCGCGGCAATCACATCCTCGGCGTCTGGGACACCGCGGAGCGCTCCCAGACGCGCACGCTGAACGGAGATGGCACCGTTATGAACGCGGGGCCGGAAGTCCAGGTGTCTCGGCTTGGCATGCCGCTCGTGAACGAACTCGTGATTCCGCTCGGGAAAAAGGATCTCTTCAATGCGAGTGAACCGTCGAACGACGTCGCGCAGTTCGGGGCTTCGGTGGTCGATCCCGAACCGGCGAAGCTCCTTCACGCGCTCTTGGGCATCAACGTGCCGCCTGCGCCGCGGAGCGATATCGTCGCCGTGTTCGCAACCGGCGTGGCGGGGCTCAATCAGCCCGCAAACGTCGCACCGGGGGAGATGCTTCGGCTCAACATGACGATTCCGCCGTCGGTGAAGCCGAGCCGATTCGGTGTCCTCGCGGGCGACCTCGCCGGATTTCCGAATGGGCGGCGTCTCGGAGACGACGTCGTGGATATCGAACTCCGTGTGGTAGCCGGCGTGCTGGTCGACGGCTTCAATGTATCGCCGAACAACCAGTTGGGCGACGGAGTCGACGGGAACGACCTCCCGTTCCTCCCCTATTTCCCGTACGTGGCGCCGCCGCAGAACCCGGTGAATCACGTCCACCACGACGATCGCCCCATCAGACTTGCGAACCTCGGCGCGGCCCTCCCCGCGCGCGACCTCCGGAACACCGGCGCGAGCGCCGGTGCCGCGCTCCGAATGGCGTCGACCACGCCTGGCCCGAACGCGGTGCTCCAATATTCGCTCGAGAAGGCCTCGCGGGTGACGCTTCGCGTCTACGACATCCAGGGAAGAATGGTCCGATCGCTCGTCGATCAAGACGCGGCGCCAGGAACCTTCCGCGCGGAGTGGGATGGCGGGGCGGACAATGGGGCGAACGCCGCACGCGGTGTCTACTTTGTTCGAATGACCGCGGCGGGGCAAACGGTCGATACGCGAAAGGTGATTCTCCAGTAA
The DNA here is from genome assembly GCA_031370645.1 of Candidatus Eiseniibacteriota bacterium. Classification (GTDB taxonomy): domain Bacteria; phylum Eisenbacteria; class RBG-16-71-46; order SZUA-252; family SZUA-252; genus SZUA-252. The sequence continues at coordinate 12,213 of JANMQV010000024.1, forward strand.
CGACGATTCGGATGAGAGAAAGCCCCGGCGGCTCTGGCCGTCGGGGCTCCTTGTTTCGTTCCTGCCTTCCCCCCGCGCGGCCGGCTAGCGCGCGCCTCCGTGCAACGTCTCGAGCATCTTCTTCGCGCCCTGATTCCGCGGTTCCACCGAGACCGCCTTCTCGTAGTGCACGGTCGCCTGCGCCGTATCGGCCGCGGCCAAGTACGCCCCGCCGAGCGCTTCGTGCACGAACCCCGACTCCGGATAGAACTCGGCGTCGACGTTCAGAATAGAGATTGCGCCGCGCGGGTCCTTCTTCTCCAATGCGGCGCCGGCCACGTCCACCAGCGACCCTTCGCGGAAGTCGTACGAAGCCGAGCCGTAGAAGCGGCCGCGGAGCGCGCGATAGAGCGCGATCGTCGAGTCGGTCCCTGCCGCGGAGTACGTGCGCGTCAACTCCTCCGCCAGCGTCATCGGCAGCGGCCGCCCGTGGTGGCAGGTCTGGCACATCATGTTCACCCGCTCCGCTTTCGCCGGCTGGATCGTCTTCAACTCCTTGTTCACTTTGCCGAGCATCTTGATCATGCCGCGCGCGATGTTCTTCTTCTCCTTCTTGTCGGAGGCGAAGTCGTAAGTGTCGAGCGGCTTTCCCTCTTCTCCCACATGGCAGTACGAGCAGCGGACACCGAGCGCCCGGGTGAAGCCGACCATGTTGCCGCGGAGCTCGTCCGCCGACGTATTTTTCGGGAGCACCTTCAAGTTCTTGCTCTTCTCCGGCCACGACCAATGGGGTTGCTGGGCCTGGGCGGAGGGAACTGCGAACGAGGCAACGAGAAGCGAGAGGAGGAGCAGCGGGATCGCGAACATCGAGAGTCGGACGGTCATGGCGTCTCCAAACGGCCCAGGGCAAGTGACGGTTCGCACGATGGGGGAGGCCGGAGGATACAACGGCTTGGCCGCCGCTTCCGCCCCCATTCGCACCAGGCGCGGCCCGGCGGCAACTGTGCTAACCTCCGCCCTTCATGAGCATGGAACCCGGCACTCGCCTCGGCGCCTACGAGATCACCGGCCAGATCGGGGCCGGCGGCATGGGCGAGGTCTTCAAGGCGCGCGACACCCGCCTCGACCGAACCGTCGCCATCAAAGTCCTGCAGGGACACCTCACCGTCAGCCCCGAGACGCGCCAGCGCTTCGAGCGCGAGGCCCGCGTCATCTCGAGCCTCAACCATCCCAACATCTGCACCCTTTATGACGTCGGCCACCAGGACGGGATGGACTATCTCGTCATGGAATTCATCGAGGGGGAGTCGCTCGCCGATCGCCTGACGCACGGCTCGATCCCTCTCGCCGAACTCCTAAAGGTCGGCACGGAGATCTCGGACGCCCTCGATCGCGCGCACCGCCAGGGACTCGTCCATCGAGACCTGAAGCCCGGGAACATCATGCTCACGAAGTCGGGCGCCAAGTTGCTCGACTTCGGCCTCGCGCGTGCCACGGGCCTCGCCCCGACGGCTGGCGACATGTCTTCACCCACGATGAGCCGCCCGCTGACGGCCGAAGGGACGATCGTCGGCACGTTCCAGTACATGGCGCCCGAGCAGCTCGAGGGAAAAGAGGCCGATCCACGGAGCGACCTTTTCTCCCTCGGTGCCGTGCTCTACGAGATGGCGACGGGGAAGCGGGCGTTTGAAGGGAAGAGCCAGGCGAGCCTCATCGCGTCGATCCTGAAGGAGACGCCGCAGCCGATTTCCTCCATCTCCAATGTGTCACCGCCCGCGCTCGACAAGATCGTCATGCGCTGCCTCGAGAAAGACCCCGAGGATCGCTACCAGACGGCGCGCGACGTGCTGCTCGAACTCAAGTGGGTTTCGGAAGCCGGCTCCCGCGCCGGCATTCCGGCGCCGGTGGCGGCGAAGCGGAAGTCGCGCGAACTCCTGGCGTGGCGCTTGGTCGCCCTCGCTGCCGCTGCCGCGTTGATCTTCGGCGTGAAGGGGATCCTCACTCGCACGGAGCCGCCGCGTCCGATCGAGTTCATCACCGACGTGCCCGGCGGGATCAATTTCATCGACACACCGAAGATTTCCCCGGATGGACGGACGATCGCGTTCAGCGCCTCCGACACGACGGGTATCCAAAAGGTTTGGGTGCGCTCGCTCGGCTCCATCGAATCGAAGGCCATCGCGAACACGGAAAACGCCGGCCGCCCCTTCTGGTCTCCCGATAGCCGCTTCGTCGCCTTCATGTCGGACGGGAAATTGAAGAAGATCGCGCTCGACGGGGGGCCGCCTCAGACCATTTGCGAATCGAAGAGCAGAGGGGACGGTTCCTGGAGCAAACGCGGAGTCATCGTGTACGACGGCTCGCCGAGCGACTCGATCCGATGGGTGAGCGCCGGCGGAGGTACGGAAGCGGCGCCCGCCACCAAGATCGATCG
>JANMQV010000026.1:0-20236 GCA_031370645.1 Candidatus Eiseniibacteriota bacterium
CGACTTCCAGCAGGCGGGCGCGTACGAAATCCGCCTCGCCGCCGAGAGCTCTCACCGTGCCGCCGGCGTGAGTGATCCGGTCGTCACGGAATCTTCCGTGAGCCTCACCCTGTCCATCGCCGACACGCCTCGCCGGCCCACCGCGAGTCCTGGCGGGCCGTATGCGGGCGTCATCGGCGTTCCGATCGCGTTCGACGGCTCCGCTTCCTCAGACCCCGACGGTACGCCACTCGGGTCCTACTCGTGGAATTACGGCGACGGCTCGGAGGGCGTCGGCGTGATCCCCTCCCACGCGTACGTGGCGGGCGGGGTCTATATCGTCTCGCTCACCGTGAGCGACGGCGCGTTGGAGGCGACCGCCGCGACGAGCGCGACGGTGAACGATCTCTTTGCGGCGCGCGCCTTCCCCGCGCCACAGGATCGCGTGATCCGACTCCTCTCGGCAAAACGCGAAGCCTGCCTCCATCTCGAGGCGGTCGATGGCTCGTTCTTGAACGGCGACGTCGATCTCGGAACGATTTCGCTTCTGTCGAGCGGCACGGGGGAGGTGGAGCGGATCGCCGCGATCGGCACGAAAGGCGCCACGGCCGGCGATGCGGACCGAAACGGAATCGCGGACCTCGAGGTTTGCTTCTCGAAGGAAGGTCTCAGACGGCTCTTCTCGAAACTCCCCGCGGGGAAGCAGCGCGTTCCCGTCACGATCGGGGGCGCCCTTTCGTCGGGTGGTCGGCTCCGCGCCGAGATCACGCTGGAAATCGTCGGTTCCGGCGGCGGGCTGGCGGTGTCCGTGGCGCCGAACCCGATTCGGGCCGGCGGGGTCGTTTCGCTCCATGCCGGCGTGAGTGGAGTGGTGACCTTCCGGCTCTTCGATACGGCGGGGCGGCTCGTCCGAGCGATCGCGATCGATCGACTTGGCGCGGGAGCCTACCGCGACGTCCCGTTCGATGGACGGGACGATTCCGGGCGATTCCTACGATCGGGAATCTATTTCTATCGTGTCGAATCGTCGCAAGGGAGCGGTTCCGGGCGGCTGGCGCTGGTACGATAGGCCCCTCGGCGCCGCGGCCCGGCCGTGCACCTGCGCCGTCAAATCCACCAGGGAGGGATCATGATGACTCGAGTCCAGAGACGAACGGTCGGGGCACTCCTCGCGCTCTCCGCGGCGGCGTTCCTCACCGGATGCAATCCGGAGCAATATGTCGCCGCGAAGATCGATCCGACGCAGGGGAATAGCGCCACGGGCGAGGTCCGCTTTTTCAAGGTCGAGACAGGGGTGCGGATCGTCGCGTCGATCTCCGGGCTCTCGCCCGGGAAGCACGGGTTCCATTTGCACGAAAAGGGCGACTGCTCCGCACCCGACGCCATGTCGGCGGGCGGACATTACAACCCGCTCGGCGCGCCGCACGGTAGCCCCGACGCGAACCGCACCGCGCGCCACCTTGGGGATCTCGGGAATCTGAACGCCGACGCCGGAGGAAAGGCGACGTACGATCGCGTCGACACGCTCCTCGTCTACGCCGATCTCGTCGGCCTCTCCGTTCTGGTACATGGCAAAGAGGACGACCTGACGTCGCAGCCCGTGGGGAACGCGGGGCCGCGGATCGGTTGCGGCGTGATCAAAGCGAGAGAGTGATCGTCGTCGTCGGAGCCGGCGCGGCCGGCTTCATGGCGGCCGTCTTTGCGGCGGGCGGCCCGGACGATTCCGGCTCCGCCCGCTCCGGGCATTCCGGCGCCTCGCCCCGCGTGCTCCTCCTTGAGCGAACCTCCGAGGGAGGGAAGAAGATCCTCATGAGCGGCGGCGGCCGCTGCAACGTGCTCCCTTCCGAACTCGATCCCGCCCGCTACGTTACCGCGTCCTCGTCGAACACGATGAAGAAGATGCTCCTCTCCTGGCCGCTGCGCGAGCAGCGCCGATTCTTCGAGGAGACGCTCAGCATGCCGCTCGCGCTCGAGGAGGAGACGGGGAAGCTCTTTCCCGTCACGAACAAGGCGCGCGAGGTGCGGGACCGGCTTCGTGCGCTCGCCGACCGGCTCGGTGTCGAGGTGCGGGGCGACGCGATGGTGACGGGACTCGAGCCCGCCACGGCGGGAGGATGGCGGGTCCTTCTCGCCGGCGGTGGGACGATCGAGGCGGATCGCGTGATCGTGGCGACGGGCGGGCTTTCGGTGCCCGCCACCGGGAGCGACGGCACCGGCATCGACATCGTGCGACGCCTCGGACACACGATTCACGATCTCTACCCGGCGCTCACGCCGCTCACCGCTTCACCGCATCGTTACGCTGCGCTCTCCGGGGTGTCGCTTCCGGTGACGATCACGGCGCCGGGGGCGAAACCTCGATTCAGCACGAGGGGCGGATTCCTGTTCACGCACAAGGGGTATAGCGGGCCCGCGGTGCTGAACGCATCGCACCTCGCCATCCTCTCCAAGCGGAGGGGCGGATCTCGCCAGGCGTTTCTCGTCCAGTGGACGGCGCTCGGCGAGTCGGCCTGGGATCGCTTGCTCCGCGAAGCGGAGGGAACGGTGGGGGGCGTTCTTCGCCGGCATCTTCCCACGCGTCTCGTGGACGCGCTCCTCGACGACGCGGAAGTTTCGGGATCGCTCCCGCTCGCGCATCTCGATCGCGAATCACGGCGGCGCGTCGTGGAGGCGATGGCCCGGCACCCGCTCCCCTGGACCGGCGACGAAGGGTACGGCAAGGCGGAGGTCACGGGAGGAGGCGTGGCGTTGGAAGAGGTCGATCCGAGGACGCTGGAGAGCCGCCTCCATCCGGGACTCTATCTCTGCGGGGAAATCCTCGATGCCTTCGGACCGATCGGCGGATACAACTTCGCCTGGGCGTGGGCCACGGGCCGCGCGGCGGGGATGGCGGCTCGCGAGAGGGCGGTCTAAAACGCGAAACGGGGCGTCACCCGTAGGTAACGCCCCGCCGCTTGTTCTTCGAATTCTGGTCTGGGTGGCTTACGCCTTGCGGACGTTCGCCGCCTGAAGACCCTTGGGTCCCTTCGTCACATCGAACTCCAAGCGCTCGCCCTCGGCCAGCGTCTTGAAGCCTTCACCGGTGATCGCCGAGTAGTGAACAAACACGTCCTCGCCGTTCTCCTGCTGGATGAAACCAAAACCCTTCGACTCGTTGAACCACTTCACAGTTCCTACAGCCACTATGTACTCCTTGGATACCGGGGCAATCGCCCCAACTTGCCGCCCTTCCAGGCAGCCAACCCGGCCAGTATGGCTGGGCCTCCGAGCGAATATTTGCCCGGATACAATAAAAGCCGCAGGAGACTTCCCCTGCGGCGATTGGTCACGTCTAAACGTTACGCACGACCGACAGGCAACTTCTACTTGCACGAAGTATCGGCGGGAATCGGAGTGAAGTAAAGGGGAATTTTCAGCCCCCGACTTGCCCCCCGGCGCCCCCGGCGGTACCCTCTTCGGCGGAGCCGGACGTCTCGTCTCCGCTTCATCTTACGTGAGTTTCGAAACGAATACCTAGGGGGAAACGATGAGCATTCGTCTGGGAGACATAGCGCCGGACTTCGCGGCGGAGACCACTTCGGGAACGATGAAGTTTCACGATTGGATGGGAGACGGCTGGGCGGTGCTCTTCTCGCATCCCAAGGATTTCACGCCGGTCTGCACGACCGAATTGGGTGAAGTGGCGAGGCTGAAGCCGGAGTTTGAGAAGCGCAACGTGAAGGTGGCGGGGCTAAGCGTCGACCCGCTCGGATCGCACGAGAAGTGGGCCGCGGATATTCACGAGACGCAAGGGCACGCGCTGAATTTTCCGCTGATCGCCGACCACGATCGGAAGGTCTCCGATCTCTACGGCATGATTCACCCAAACGCCAACGACACGCTGACCGTTCGCTCAGTCTTCGTCGTGGGGCCGGACAAGAAGGTCAAGCTCTCAATCACCTACCCGGCCAGCACGGGGCGGAACTTCGAGGAGATCCTCCGCGTCATCGACTCCCTGCAGCTCACGGCGAAGCACAGCGTGGCCACGCCGGTGAACTGGAAGCAGGGCGAAGACGTGATCATCGCGAGCAGCGTCTCGGACGAGGACGCGAAGAAGAAATTCCCGCAGGGATGGAAAGCGCCGAAACCGTATTTGCGAATCGTCCCGCAGCCGAAGTGACCTCGCTCCGCTAGCGCACGCCGCGCTCCGCCCTCATCGGACGGAGCGCGAGTTGGCCGCGGCGGGAAAGGTTGATCGATTGCCCCAGGATGCGAAGGGCCTCCTGCGGCGCATGAAATCCGCTCGAGTTCTCCGCCTCCACGAAGTCGAGATAGAACTGCGCCTTCCGCTGGAACTGCTGCGCCTCGCGGAACGCTTTCAGTGAATCGCCCGCCGCGCTCGCCGACTTGAGATCGTCCAATAGGTCGAGAAGCGCGTCCATCGCCTCGTTCCTCATCGCGTGCACTCGCTCCTGGATCGCCTCAGCCCGCGACTTCAACTCCTCTTCCGGCCAGCGGTGGCAAGTCTGGCAGGCGCGGCTGATATTGAGCAGAGGGCTCCGAACGTGGTGATCGCTGATCTTCATGGCGCCGACCCGCGTGTACGGCATGTGGCAGTCGGCGCAGGCGACGCCGGAACGAGCGTGAATCCCTTGATTCCACATCTCGAATTCAGGGTGCTGCGCCTTCAACACCGGCGCCCCCGTCTCCGCATGTGTCCAGTCCTTCTGTCCGACCGAGTCGTAGTAGGCGACGATCTGCTCCACCTTCAGGCCGCGGCTCCACGGATAGGTGAGGCGCTTCTCGGGACCTTGGAAGTAGTACTCCACGTGGCACTGACCACAGACGAACGAACGCATCTCCTGGCGGGTGGCGGAGGCGTTCACGTCGTAGTTCGACGTCCCCTGGGAGGCCTTGAACGCGCGCATCCCCTCGAGGAACGCGGGCCGGGTCACACGGAGCGCCATCGATTCCGGATCGTGGCAATCGATGCAGGCGACCGGATGCTTTACTTCTTTCCTCGCCTCCTCGTAGGGGAGCGGGTTCAGCTTCTCGAAGCCCTTGGTCGGATCCCCGCCGCCCGCGCGCATGTACGGGACGACCATCGAGGCGTGGCAGTGAAGACAGGCCCCGGGTTGCTTGGCCGCATGCTGGCGTTCCGTGAACATCTGGTCCGCCAGCATGAAGGCGTGACCGCGCTCCTCCCGAAAATCGACCGAGAAGGCGTAGCCCGCCCACATCCGCTTCAGACGGGGGTCCTCCTCCAATCGCGACTGCGCGACCACCGAGCGCGGATCGGCGTCCGTCGGCGTGCGCGGAACGGCCTCGCTTCCGCCGAATCGCGTACGGATCTGGTCCACCGTACGGCGATAGCCGTCGTATTGGAGGGGGAAGTTCTTTCCCCAGATCGCGGGGTCCTCCGTCTCCTCGGTCAGCTCGACGACGCGGTAGAAGGGGTTTCTCGCTTCCTGCTTCCGCTCGAAGATGTTCACGAGCAGCGCCGTCACGCCGGCGCCGGCCACCGCGGCGGCCACGACGGCGATCAGCAGAATGCGGCCACGACCCCGGATCGGAGCAGGTTGTCCGGGACGGGGAGTACGGTTCTCAGTCACGGGGTTCCTCCTGGTCGAAACTTCCGAGCGGGGCGAAGTCTTCGTGCCCGACGCCATGGTGGCAGCGGATACACGAGATGGGCCCCCGCTTGGAGGTGACTAGTTCATGGGAACCGGACGCGCGCGTGGAAAAGCGATGTTTGGACGCGCTTCCCGCGTCGATCGCCTCCACGATTTCCTCGTGGCAACGGCGGCACGCCGCCTCCGTCACGGCGCGATTCGCCCGGGTGATCCGGATCGGCTCGTGGAACCATCCGGTCGTGAACATGAGCGAGTGGCGAAACCCGTTCGCTGCCTTCACCGCGAATTTCGGAATGAGCGCGTCCGGCGCGTGACAATCGTTACAGGCGGCCACGGCGCGGTGGCTTCCCCGCGACCACCCCTCGTACTGGGCTTGCATCACGTGGCAGTTGGCGCAAGCCGCCGCGTTGTGTCCCAGGTACGACGCTCCTTTCGCATAGTAAAACGTGAAGCCGGCCACGCCGATCGTGGCGCCGGCCAAGGCGGCCATCAGCCAGCCCGCCAGGCGCGTGACTCTCACGAAGTTCGCCGCCGTGCGAAGATCGCGTCCCAGAAGGGAAGTGCCACGGCGAGGAGCGCCGGGAGAAGGAGCGTCCGAATGAGCGCCCTCCCGGCGGCGCGGCGAGCCCGATTCATGGGCCGGAGTATGCCCCAGGCCAGGCGGCGGCGTCATCCTATCGTCGTCTGGACAGCGGGGCTGCGGTAGCGCATCGTTCCTCGCGGAATCGCCGCGACCGAAACGGGGGAGACTCATGACAACCACACTGATTCTCGGCGGAGGATTCGGCGGACTCACCTGCGCGCGCGCGCTCCGCGCGGCGCTGCCGCCGGAACACAGGATCATCGTCGTCGACCGGGCGCCTCTCTTCTTGGTCGGCGCCACAAAAACCTGGGTGATGCTCGGGGAGAAGAGCGCGGAGGAGATCACGCGGCAGCGCGGCACGCTCCTGCCCGCCGGCGTGGAACTAATCCAGGCCGACGTCATGCGAATCGACGCCGCCACGCGCGAGGCGCAGACGAGCGCAGGCACGATCAGGGGCGACCATCTCGTCATCGCACTCGGAAGCGAGCAGGAGCTCGGTGCCGTGCCGGGACTCGCGGAGTCGGCTCACTCCTTCTACGGGCTCCTCGACGCCCTCCACCTCCAGGCGGCGCTCGACGCGTTCAAGGGCGGGCGCGTCGTGTTACTCATCCCGCGTGTCCCATTCCCCTGTCCTCCGGGGCCGTATGAAGGCATGCTCCTGATCCACGACTTGCTGACGCGGCGGGGGATCCGCGAGAAGTGCACGCTCGACGCCTACACGATGGAGAAGTTGCCGATGGCGACGGCTGGCCCCGCGATGGGAAACGCCGTGGTGGCACTCCTCACGGAGCGATCGATCGGATATCACCCGCTGAAGAAGACGGCGCGCGTGGAGCCGGCGCGAAAGGCCGTCCGCTTCGAAGATGGGTCGGAGGCGCTTTTCGATCTCCTGATCACCGTGCCGCCGCATCGCGTCCCGCGCGTGGCGGTGGAGTCGTGGCTCGCCCCGCCCGAGGGGTGGATCCCCGTCGACCCCGCGACGCTCGCCATCAAGTCACCGAACGCCGCGGCGCATGTCTACGCGATCGGCGACGTGACGAGCGTGCCGCTTCCCGGCCGTTGGGTTCCAGAGATGCCGCTCGCGCTCCCCAAGGCGGGGGTCATGGCCGCAGCGCAGGGGGAAGTGGTCGCGGCGAACATCGCGTCGGTGGTGCGAGGGGAAGCGCCGGTCGCTTCGTTCAACGGCACCGGGCACTGCTTCATCGAGATTGGGGGCAAGCGCGCCATGAGGGGCGACGGCGACTTCTTCAAGATGCCTCACCCCGAGATGAGCGCGAATCCTCCCGATGAGGCAGCCTACCGGAGCAAGCAGGAGTGGGTCGCGGGGATGCTCGCGCCGAGACGCTAGACGCCGCTACTTCGCGACCACCACGCGACCGCGCGCTTCTCCTTCGTCGGTCCGGAGGCGGTAGAAGTAGATCCCTGAGGGGAGCGTGCGGCCTCGGTCGTCCCGTCCGTCGATCCTCAGTTGGTGACGTCCTTCCGACCGGAATTGTTCCGACGCCAACATCCGCACCAACCGTCCACTCGCGTCGTAGAGGCGCGCCTCGATCTTCCCAGGCACGCGAAGGGTGAAGGTGAGCGTCCCCTCCGGATTCATCGGATTGGGAGCGACCGACGCCGACTGACCCTCCGGGGGGCCCGTGAGGACCACGTTCAGCTCCACGTCGCCTTCGACTCGCCGCCCCGTCACGACGCGCGCGTCCAGCGTCGCTAACTCCGTCCGGCGGCCGCGCGTTCCCGTGAAGAGTCGTCGGAGGTCCGCGCGCGTGAAACAGGCGTCAAGCTCCGGCACGCCGTTTCGATCCGAATCCCCGACCACGACCCGCTTCGATGAAATCGGCGCGATCGCGACATCGCTCTCGTTCGGCGCGCGGAGTCGAATCGATGCGAAATCGAGATCGCCGATCGCGAAGGCGCCGTCGAGCGGTTCGATGTTCAGACAGATCGGAGCACCCTCCTCATTCAGCGGGATCGTTCGGTGCTCGTCGTGCGCCGTCACGCTCGCGGGGAGCGGGGTCACGAGGTCGTAGAGAAAGACATGTCCCGGATCCGTGCGGGAACCCTGTAGTCCGGCGGCTCCGACGATCGCGTCGGCGATGCCGTCGCCGTTCCAATCGCCGAGCGAGATCGAGGCTCCGAACGTGCCGTCCGGCTCCGGCCCTTCGAGGACCGCGTCCGGAATGATGTCTGCGCCCGGGCCGCCGTGATAGATGTAAACCCTCCCTGCGCGGCTGCCATTCACGCCGTCTGCCTGCGGCGCGCCGATCAGAATGTCGGGATATCCGTCGCCGCTCACATCGACTCCTCCCGCCACCGCGAAGCCGAAGGCGTCGTAGCCCGCCGGGCCGGCGAACTCGAGATCGGCGCTCGAAGCGTTGGGAAGTTCCTGGCCGCCGAAGTAGAGGTAGGCGCGTCCCGCGGTCACCTCGAAGTCTTCTCCGGAATCGGGAGCGCCCACGAGGTAGTCGTCGACGCCGTCAGTATTGAAGTCGCCCGCGCGCGTGACTGAGGTGCCGGCGCGAAACCGGAACGCGGGTGGTAGGAAGACGCGATCCGCCAGCCGATGAACCGAAATGCCGCCGTAGTGAAGGAGCGCCCGCCCCGTGTTGAAGTTCCCGTCGCCCGGCTGGCCCACGAGAATGTCGCGGAATCCGTCGTGATTCGCGTCCCCCGCGGCGGCGACCGAAGTGCCGAACTGGAGTTCGTCGGCGATTCCGCCGATCGGCCGCGCCTCGAAGGTGACGTCGACGACTCCATCCGCCGTGGGGCCGCCGTAAAAGAGATAGCCCCGGCCGACGCGAGTATTCGTTGAGGTGACCGGGACGAACCGCGGTGCGCCGACCCAGAGATCGTCGTATCCGTCGCCGTTCGTATCGCCAACGCCGGCCAGCGCCGCACCGAAGAACTCGAGCGATCGCAAACCGGATAGCGTCCGGTCCGAGATCGCATCGATCGACGGGCCCCCCCAGTAGAGAAAGACACGGCCCATCAACTGATTCACGGGCGATCCCACCGCGATGTCGGTCCATCCGTCGCCGTTCAAGTCGCCCGCGATTGCCACGGCGTACCCCGTGAGCGAGCGGGATTGAACCAGCGGGACCCGGAGCGTGAGATCGGGACTGTCATCCGCCGCCGGGCCGCCGAAATAGACGTACGCGCGGCCGCCGTTCGTCGCATCGGCGTCGCTCCACTCGGAGCCGACGACCAGATCGGGGAAGCCGTCGCCGTTCACATCGCCGGTTGCCGAGACCGAAACGCCGAAGCGGTCTCCGGGAGCGGCGCCGGTGAGTTGCAGGAAGGGAATGGGGGGTGCGGCTGCCATCGCCGAATCGGGCGTCGCGAGGGCCAGTAGTGCCGAGAGGACGAGGGAGAACCGCAGCGCGGTGGATGCGAGCGGAGTGGCGCGGAATGCGAAGGGCATGGGATCTCCCGTACGGAGCGCGGTGTCGAGCCAGGTTCTTCCTGGAATCATAGCACCCGGAGGCGTCGCGGGGAGTACCTGGAGCGTGACGTGATTCTGGAAAGGCTGAGCCCGGTCTAGGGGAGTTCGCCTCGCAGGATGGTCACCAGTTTCGCGGGGTCGAGATTGCCGCCGCTCACGACGCAGACGATGGCGCCGCTTCCGGCTCGGCCGCTCACGGCTGCCGCCACCGACGACGCTCCGGCGCCCTCGGCCACGATTCGCGCGCGCGCCACGAGAAGCCGGATGGCCGCTGCCGTTTCCTCGAGTGTCACGACGACGCTTCCGGCGAGGAGCGATGTTGCGAGCGGCCACATCTCGGCGAGAACGCTCTTTCCCCCGATTCCGTCGACGAAGGAGGGGCGGTGCTCGATCGCGACCGGCTTTCCCGCCGCGAGCGACGCGCTGAGCGGTGCGGCCGTCTCGACCTCGCACGCGAGAACGCGCGTCTTCGGCGAGAGTTCCCGGAGCGCCGCCGCGATGCCGCTGGAAAGCCCGCCGCCGCCGTACGGGACGAGGACCGTGTCGACCTCGGGAAGTTCCTCGGCGATTTCGACGCCGATCGTACCGTTTCCCGCGATCACGTCGAGGTCGCTCACCGGGTGGATGAATCGACCCTGCATGCCTTCACGCCGATGCTCCACCATGACGCGCCACCACTCATCGAAGGGCACTTTGGTGGTCCGTGCGCCGAGTCGCTCGATCGCCTCGAGTTTCGCGACCGGTGCGTGCTCGGGAACGATCACGTCGCATGAAACGCCGAGACGGCGCGCGTTCCAAGCCACCCCTTGCGCCATGTTGCCCGCGCTCGCCGTGTAGACGCCCCTCGCCAAGTCCTCCTGGGAGAGGCGCGCCATCGCGTTTCCCGATCCGCGCACTTTGAAGGAGCCGATCACCTGGAGGTTTTCGGGTTTCAGGTAAATTCGCGTGCCGTCAATCTCCACCGGGAGAGGAAGAAGTGGGGTGCGAAGGACGAAGCCGCGAATTCGCTCCTGCGCGGCCCGAATTTCCTCGAGGGTGGGAGCGCGCAGCTCAGGCATCGCGCGTCCCGCCGAGATCGACCGGCGAGCCGGCGCCCGCTGCGAGCGCGCTACGGTACGCGGCGTTCGCCGCGGCCAGGTCCTGAATGGCGAGGCCGAGCGACTTGAAGAGCGTGATCTCCTCGTCGCGTTGCCGGCCTTCCGACTTGCCGGCAAGGATCTCTCCGAGTTCGGCCGCGATCGGATCGGGGCCCACGGCGGATTCCGCGATCGCGAGCAGGATGTCTCCCGCTTCGGCCATGGCGGACTCGCGGCGATCGACGACGACGCGGGAGCGGCGAATCGTCGCTCCGTCGAGCTCGCGCTGGTTGTGGCGGCAGGCGCCGACGGCGTTCACGTGCGCGCCGGGCGCGAGCCAGTTCCCCTCGAGGATCGGCTCCACCGCCGCGGTGGCGGTGACGACCAGATCGGCCCCTTCCACGGCTTCGCGCGCGCTTGCGGTGGTCTCGACTCGCGCGCCTCGTTCACCCTGAAGTCCAAGCCGCGCATTCTCCCGGGTCACGAATGCCGCCGTCCGCTCGGGATTCCTTCCCCAAACGCGAACACGCCTCAGGGTGCGCACGCTCCGGATCGCCTCGAGATGCGTGGTCGCCTGAATGCCGGTTCCGAGGATCGCCAAATCTCCCGCATCGCGGCGAGCCAGCGTGGCGGTCGCAAGCCCGCTCACGGCCGCCGTTCGAATGGCCGTGACCGCGCTCGCGTCGAGAATGGAGAGGAGCCGCCCGTTCGACGCGTCGAATAGGAGAACCGCGCCTTGGTGAGAATCGAGCGCGGTGGCGGAATTCGCCGGAACGACCGTGATCGCCTTCACCGCGGCAATCGGCGGATTCGAGAGTGAGGCGGGCATGACGCCGAGCCATCCAGCCCCGTGGGGAAGCGCGGAGACCGAGCGGAGCGGCATCGTCACCTCTCCTCGCTCGAGCGCGAGGAACGCTTCTTTCATCGCGCCGATGCAGTCACTCATGCGTAGGTGCGCGGCGACGTCGGCGTGATTCAGGATGAGCGTTAGGGCGTCGCGCGCTTGGCCGGAAGGCATGGCGGAAGTATAGGCGAGCGGTCCCGTTGCCGGGCGACGAGATGGCGACGGAAACGACAAACGGGGCGACCCCTTTCGGAGCCGCCCCGTCGCCTGTGATTCAGCGGTGGTTCGCTCGGTTAACCGAGGCGAACGTTTGCCGCTTGAAGTCCCTTCGGTCCCTTGACGATATCGAACTCGCAACGCTGGCCTTCAGCCAACGTCTTGAATCCCTCGCCCTGAATCGCGGAATAGTGAACGAAAACGTCCTCGCCACCTTCTTGCTGAATGAATCCGAAACCCTTCGACTCGTTGAACCACTTCACCGTCCCAACAGCCACTTGGTACTCCTTTGCTAACTTGGGCTTACGCCCACTCCACGCCGATAAAATCATCGGCAGATCGATTCATGATGTCAACGCGATTTCGGAGCTCCGGGCGGCCCTTTCCGGCTACCGAGAACGCGGAACGATGGCGAAATCTCGCTTCAGGAAATCGATCCGCCCGCCGATAGATTCGACGATAGCCCACGATGTTCGCCACGGCTGTCGGGGGATCTTCGGGCTCATGGACAATCACGAACGAGGTTGGGAAAAGAAGCCTGGCCGGCCGGACGTTCCGCTGCCGGAGTGGAACGGCTCCTATTGGGGAGACCCGAAGCGGCTTCCACGCGTCGTCCAGAAGCTGACGCAAAAGCGCCGGCTCACGCCGGAAGAGAAAGCCGAACTTCTTTGGCGCTTCTATGAGCTCGACCAGGTCGACCGGCGGAAGACACAGACGCGCATCGCGGCCCTTTTGGTGCTCCTCGTGGTTTTGACGGGAGCCGCGGTGTGGCTCTACTTCAATCCGCAGCCCTGGATCGCGGACCGACTCCTGCAGATCGTCGATCCGGGCGCCGCCGCGTAGTTTTCTCTCGCGGCGCCGCTACTCGTTTCGCCAGAGCGCCGGCGGCTTTTCCCACCCCACGAGGCACGCGGAGAGCCGCCAGTAGCCGTAGTTGCCATCCTTGTCCTTCGGACGCATCCCCTCCACCGAGAATCGAATCGTGTGGGTTCCCGGTTTCAAGTGGTCGGTGAGATCGAATTCCACCGGCGTCACCTCCTGGCTGGGACACCAACCGCTCCTCGCATAGTCGGACGACCACGTCCCGTCCGTCCATCGCGCGCAGTAGGGATTGAGTTCGCGAAACTTGCGGCAGTCGTCCCGCCACGGATGCACGCGCGCCACCACGACTCCATCCACCGAGATGACGTTCGCCTTCGAGACGAATTCGTCATCATCCCGCCCGTCGGTGCAGTGGCCGGTGGAGGCGTATTTCATCACGACGCGGGAGAGTCCGGGCGGGATGACGACGGTGGCGCTATCTCCTCCGCTGTTTCGCTCGGCGTTGAAATTCTCGCTGTAGTAAAGCGGCGAGGCCCAGGTGGCCACGGGGAAGGAGTCGGCCGGTGTGAAACGGAGCGAGAAGTCGAGCCGCCACGCCGGGCTGACCCACGTATCGACAGTCGCACGGAACGTTCGGCGGCCGCGGAGGAGCGGCGCGAGGTGCGTCACGTCCACTTCGTAGTCGGTTCGTCCGCCGTAGGCCGTCATGAAGCGGAGGATCTCGAGATCGGGGCCGCCTTCGATCGCCAGTCGCACGTTCCCCGCGCGATCGTATCGGTCGGCCACGTCGCGATCGGACTTCGGCACGGGGCGAAGCGTGACGAGGGCGGTGATCCGCTGCGGCTGCTTTGAGTCAACCAGTGAGATCGTGGTCCGCGCCACGCGGCCTTTGTCCTCTACCGTGACGGAGGGGGTCGCGAACTTGGAGGAGGAGTCGGCGTGGAAGTGGAGCGCGACGTCGCGGAAGATTCCGACCGTCGTCGGCCCGCGAGTCGACGCGACGCGCGGTTGCGCCGTTGCGGTTCTGAGCCCGCCGAGAAGAATCGCTATCGAGAAGACCGCCGCCCAAGCCAATCGCCTCACGAACGCTTCCTCGTCGCGAGCCATGCCGCGAGCGTCCAGGTGGGAACGAGCCCGACGCCGGGGATGATCTCCGCCAGGAAGGTGGGGAGGAACGACCAGTGCCACCCGACGAGAATGGTCATCATCACCGCCACGGCCACGTCGACTCCATCTGCGGCCGGGGAGATGAATCCCACGCCGAAGAAGGGGAGGAGGACGATTTGCATGGCGTCCGCGGCGACCGCGATCAGCCGGGCTGCCCAGACGCGGCGCCGCGACGGGAGTTGGCGGTCGGTCATGGCGTCTCGTATCGGCGGATGTATTCCTTCACGTGCAGTTTCCTCGCCGTGTTTTCGCTGCTCATGTACCGGATCGTCCCGAATATGGGCCGCTCCGGCCCCCACGCCCGGTCGTACCGACCGAGCGTCCAGAAAGTGCCGCTGGTGGAATTCGGATTTCTCCCGTCGAGCGACCATTTGTTCATGAGATGGATCATCGCCGCCAGGGCGTCGCGCGGCGTGGCTGACCACTCGAGAATCTTCTTCCCCCAGAGCATTCGCAAGTAATTGTGGAACCATCCCTCGCGCTTCAGCTGATTCATGGCGGCGTTCCAGAGGGGATCGTGCGTGCGTGCGGCTTCGAGTTCTTCAACCGAATAGAGATGCGGCCGCGGATCGCCGGCGTGCTTCTCCAGCGTACGGCGCGCCCAGTCGGGGAGGGAGTCGTACCGGTCGTAATCGGCGCGATGGGAGCAGAGGTTGTAGCCGAGTTCCCTCCAGGTGATCAGCTGATCGAGAAACGCTTCGGCGGCCTCGCTCATGCCCCACCAGCCGGCGCGTTGGCCGGTCGCCTTGGCGCCGAGGCGGTCGGCGCTCCACATCTCGTGCGCCGCGACGGCGGCGAAGACTTGGTGCGATGAAATGTGGCCGAAGTGAAGGTAGGGCGAAAGGCCGCTCGTACCGGGGAGTTCGGGTTCGTTTCGATCTTCCGGGTAGCGGGAGAGGCGTTCGGCAACGAATCGATTGGCGACCTCGGTCGCCGTGTCGGCTCCGCCGCGTTGCGCGGTGACGACTACGGAGTGATCGATCGGGAATGCGGCGAGTTCGGCTGCGCTGCCGCCGAGGAGGGCGGGCGATGCCGGCGCCCAGCGACGCGCGATCTCTTCCGGGATTTCCGGCCCGGCCGGCAGTCTCGCTCCCTCCAGCGGATCGGCCTCGGGGAATTCGCGCAGGTGCTGGTGGAGCGCCCGCTGCAGATGGCGCCGAAACGCGTACGCCGTCGGGAATACCGTCTCCGTACCGCGCATCGGATAGAGCCCGTTCGAGTCGATGGACTCGAAATGTGTTTCGATCCGGCGCGCGGCCGCTTCCGTCATGTGTGGAATCATGAAGGCGGGGAAGTCATCGGTGACGACGACGGCCGCCCGCGCGGCAAGCGCGGCGAGTAATCCCTTGCCCGCGCCGAGCGTTGGTTCAGCGTAGGGGTAATATCGCACGGGCTTCCCGGAGAACCCTCGCGCGTTCGCCGCCATCCCGTCGAGGATGAAGCGGTGGAATCGATCGCACGCCCAGGAGTAATCGCAGCGGAGCGCTTCCAGGACGAGTAGAGGCTTCCGAAGGCGCGCAGCCCATTCCACCGCGCGCTGGAGGCCGAAGTTCCACCCCGGCCGGCGTGCCATCACCATCCAATAGAGGACGTAGTCGGCTTCGGTGCGCGGGGGAAGATCGCGGAGAGCCCGGATACGGGCCGTTGGGGTCGGCATCATGTCGAGGGGGCCGAGTATACGCGACCGCGACCGCGCGGCCCTGGCGCGCGAGGCTCGGTCGCCCTCGGCCCTTCTCAGGTACACTCCACGGCTCACCCACCGACTCGAGAGGGATCCGACGCTGAACCATCCGACGGACAAGCAGCGCCAAACCGAGACGACGCGAATACTCCTCGGTGCTCGCTCCAAGTCGCGTCCCGAGCGTGAAGAGAGCCGCGAGCAACTCCACGCGCTCCTCGACGAGGAGCTCCGCGGCGTGGCGGAGCGCGCCACCCGGAGCGCGCGCGCCGACCACACCGTCGTGCCCGCGACGCTCATTCACGAACTCTACACTCGGCTCATTGATCAATCCCGAGTCGACTGGAGTGATCGCGCCCGCTTCTTTCAGATCGCGGCGCGCGCCATGCGCCAACTCGTGATCGACCAGGCCCGCCTGCATCGCGCGGCCAAGCGGGGCGGCGCTTGGAGACGCATCGCGATCGACCAGGAGGTGATCGTTCCGGGGATCAACACGTTCGATCTCGTGGTCCTCGGAGATGCATTCGAAAAGCTGGCGAAGCGGGATCCGCGTACGGTCGCCGTGACGGAACTGCGACTCTTCGCGGGACTCACGCCGGCGGAAATCGCGTACGTGCTCGGCGTTTCCGAGCGGACCGCCGAGGCAGACTGGTCATTCGCGCGCCGGTGGTTGAAGAAGGAAATCGGTAACGCGTGACCGGTGGACTGGTTCTCCTCACCGGCGCGACCGGCTACGTCGGCGGACGGCTCCTGCCGCTCCTCGAAGCGCGCGCCGTCCGCGTCCGTTGTCTAACTCGCCATCCGGAGACGCTTCGAACGCGCGTCGGTGCGGGTACCGACGTTGTGGCCGGCGACGTTTCAGTCCCCGCGACGTTGACTCCTGCGTTCGCGGGCGTGACAACCGCCTTCTACCTGGTCCACTCGATGGGGGCCGGGGGCCACTTCGTGGAGGAGGACCGCGCCGCGGCGGCGGCCTTCGGTGCGGCCGCGCGCGCGGCTCGCGTGGGGCGAATCGTCTATTTGGGTGGGCTAGGGGGCGAGAAGGAACTCTCCGATCATCTCGCGAGCCGCCAGGAAGTCGGGCGAGTCCTGGCCGCCTCCGGCGTGTCGGTGGTCGAGTTTCGCGCCTCCATCATCATCGGATCGGGCTCCTTCTCCTTCGAGATGGTTCGGGCGCTGTCGGAGCGGCTTCCGGTCATGGTGACGCCGCGCTGGGTCCGAACGCCCGCCCAGCCGATTGCGATCGAAGACGTGCTGGCCTACCTCGTCGCGGCACTCGACGCTCCGCCAGATGTCCAGGGCGTCTTCGAAATCGGCGGTTCCGACCAGACGTCGTACCTCGGCGTCATGGAGGAGTATTCGCGCCAACGTGGCCTTCGCCGCCTCATGATCCCGGTCCCTTTCCTGACGCCGACCCTCTCGAGCTTATGGCTCCGCCTCATCACGCCGCTCTACGCCCCGGTGGGCCGAGCGCTCATCGAAGGAGTGCGGAACGAGACCGTGGTACGTGACGACCGCGCGCTTCGAGTATTCGCCGTGAAGCCGCGGGCCCTTCGCGATGCGGTGCGGCGCGCGCTCGAGAACGAGGACCGCGACTTCGCCGAGACGCGCTGGTGCGACGCGTTCGCTTTCAAGGGGCACGCCGCGGCGAAAACGTATCGAACGCGCGTCATCGATTCGCGCTCGGTGCGTGTTCGCTCCACGGCCGAATCGGCGTTCCTTCCGATACAGCGGATCGGCGGTGCGAACGGCTGGTACTTCGGCGACTGGCTGTGGTGGTTACGCGGCATGCTCGACATCTTCGTCGGCGGGCCGGGGCTGCGGCGAGGGCGCCGGCATCCGGAACTCGTTCGTCCGGGCGACACTCTCGACTTCTGGCGGGTGGAGGCATGCGATCCGCCGCGGCTGCTCAGGCTCCAGGCCGAGATGAAGCTTCCCGGCCGCGCCTGGCTGCAGTTCGAGGTCGCGGTCTGCGGGCCGTGGGAAGTGGAGATCCGCCAGACCGCCATCTTCGATCCCCGGGGCCTGTTCGGGCGGATCTACTGGTACGCATTGGTGCCGCTGCACGCGCTCGTTTTCGGGGGGATGCTGCGGGGGATCGTTCGCAGGGCCGTCACCCCGTCTCGCAGCCGGTGAGATTTCGACCAACCCCCAATCGCTTGAATTGTACTTCCTCATAGAAATGGCCCCCTAGGGGCAGGTGGCGTGGGGAGCGCCACCGGCAGTAAGCGGCCTCGGAGCTTGCTCCGGGGCCGCTCTGCGTTGGTAGCGCGACAGTTGCAGCGGCGCCGCGGAGGGCTAGAGGAGAGCCGGCCCCTCGATCGGCTCACCCTCGGCAAAGCGAGAGGGCCGGAGCGGGTGGACGTCGAGAGCGGCAGCGCGGCCGTCACGGCTCACGATCATCTCCGCCAGTAGCTCGCCCAGCGCGGGGGCGTGCATCACCCCGTGTCCGGAGGAGCCGTTGGCGAGCCAGAGGTTCGGGCATCCCGGGGCGGCGCCGAGGATGGCGTGTTTGTCGGGGGAGATTTCGTAGAGACCGGCCCACGCCGCGGCGCGGTCGATCGAGACGCCACGAAGTATCGGGACACGACCGAGTGCCTTCGCCACAACCTCCTCCACCCATCGAGGGTCTACCCGCGCCGCGAACGAATCGTCCGGGTCGCCGGGTGTCGGCCAGAGGAGGACGACTCGGCCGTCTCGCACACGGAGGTGAAAGCCGTCCTCCGCCCAAATCGACATCGGCATTCCGGAGGGAAGCACGGTGGTCGGTGCCGTTGGCACGACTTGCCGGCGAAGCGGCGTAACGGGGAGATCGACGCCCGCCATGGCGGCAATCGCACGAGCCCATGCGCCCGCAGCGTTCACGACCACGCTGGTTTCGATCCTTCCCTTGGAAGAGTCGACGCCTCGAACACGACCCGCGCCGTCACGTTCCATCCCGCGCGCTTCAACCCCCCACATGAAGCGAACTCCCGCTCGCTCCGCGGTAGCGCGGTATCCCTCGAGCATCTGCAGGGGCTTGATGAATCCATCGGTGGGGCAGAAGGCGCCGCCCATCACACCGTCGAGATTCAGCGCCGGGTTGATGCGCGCGATCTCATCTCTCGAAACCATGGCCGCTTCGGCGAGGCCTTCTTCGCGCTGCATCCGATTTCCATCGCGGAGTGTTCCGAGCGCCTCTTCACTCCCCGCGAGCCACAAGTATCCCGCCTGCTCGTAACCGGGGTCCACACCGGTCTCCTCCTCGAAGCGCATCAGTTTTTCGCGGGAGAGAAGGGAGAGCCGAACGTTGATCGCGGTTCCGTACTGCGCGCGAAAGCCGCCGGTCGCAAGTCCGGTGCTTCCGAGGCCGGGGCGCTCCGCGCGGTCGATCACCACGACGTCGCGAACGCCGCGTGCGGCGAGATGATGCGCGACGCTCGCGCCAATGACGCCGCCGCCGATGACGACGACTTCCGCGCGTTCGGGGAGGTTCATCGGGCCGCCGTCGCGATCAGGCCGTGAAGACGTGCTCGGGGTGCTTGAACGTCTTGAATTCGAGCGCGTTTCCGCTCGGGTCGCGAAGGAACATCGCCATCTGTTCTCCCGGTTGACCCTCGTAGCGCGAGCGCGGCTCGATGATGAAGGGCCTTCCGGCCTTCCGAATCCGCGACGCGGCCGCCTGGAACTGCTCCCACTCGAGAATCGCCCCGAAGTGCGGCATCGGGACCGCGATCCCATCGACCTTGCCGGTATCGTGAGTCGGCGACACGGGGCCGGTCACATGGCAGGAAATTTGGTTACCGAAGAAATCGAAGTCGACCCAATCAGCCGTGCTCCGCCCCTCGCGACAACCGAGAAGTTCGCCGTAAAAAAGTCGCGTTTCGTCGAGATCGCGAACATGGAACGAGAAATGAAACGGCTGAGACATGGTCCCTCCTCGGTGCGTGGTTCCGAGGATGGTACGATGAGGCTGTACGCGGGGCCAATCGGAGGAATGACCGATCCCGGACCGGCGCCCGGCGAAGGAGGGTAAGGATGGCGGACGATCAATTCCTGAGGGGGCAAGTCGCGCTGGTTACGGGCGGCGGTCGCGGGCTCGGCCGGGCCTATGCGGAGGCGCTCGCGGCGGCAGGTGCCGCCGTCGCGGTAGTCGCTCGGACCGACTCCCAGGTGATGGAAACCGTGGCGCGGATCGCCGCCGCGGGAGGGAGCGCTTGCGCCTTTGCCGCGGACGTCACGGACAAGGGCGCCGTGGAGTCCGTCGTGGCGGCGGTGGAGAAAGAACTCGGGCCGATCGCGTTGCTGGTGAATGCCGCGGGTGTGGCGGATCCGCTCGGCCCCTTGGCTGAGTGCGATCCCGACTCGTGGTGGCGCGGCGTCGAGATCAACGCAAAGGGACCGTATCTCTGCGCGCGATTCGTCCTGCCGGGAATGATCTCGCGGGGCGCCGGGCGAATCATCAATGTCTCGAGCGGCGTCGGCACGCGCGCCTACGACTACCTCTCGTCTTATTCCGTCGGGAAGACCGCGCTCATTCGACTCACCGAAAGCGCCGCCGCCGAGAACGCGGCCCGCGGTGTTCGCGTGTTTTCGATATCACCGGGGATGGTGCGTACCGACATGAACCGCCTCCTCGTGGGACATCCGAAGTCGGCCGAGTGGTTTCCCTGGGCGGCTGAGACGCTCGCGAAGGGGAAGGACTTTCCACCGGAGGCATCGACGCGATTGGTTCTTCGATTGGCGAGCGGCGATGGCGATGCGCTGTCGGGACGCCACATCTCCGTGGCGGACGATCTCGACGCGTTGGTCGCCCGAGCGGCGGACGTGGTGGC
>JANMQV010000071.1:0-68233 GCA_031370645.1 Candidatus Eiseniibacteriota bacterium
ATCACCACGCCGTCCATGTTCGGGCTGCCGGCGAGGCTCCAGGGGAAGGTGGCCCAGCCGAGGAGATTCTGGCCCGGCTTGCAGGTATAGAAGTTGAGCGAGCCGGTGGGGTTTGTGACGAGTGCGGTCTTCGCATTCCGCTCGGCGCTCCCGCCGGGCGTCATCGTGAACCAGCTCTTCTTGTTGCCGCTGACCAACGTGCGCGACACGCTGTTGCGGAAGAAGGTGTAGCCGGTGTTTCGGGCCCCGAAGATCAAGGTGCCGTCGTAGTACTTCCCGGCGTAGTTGTTGTTGAGCACCGCGATCTGAGCATCCAACGCCGCGTCGGTGAGATTTCCCTCGGAGCTGTTGTAGATGATGTGGAAGTTGACCGGGATCACGCCACCGGCCTGAATCCGGTTCTCGGAGATCCATTTGTCGATCTGCGCCTGATCCGGCGCTTCCATCTTCCGGCCGCACTCGTCCGTCGCGCAGCGGTAGACGTCCCCGCCGCCGTCGACCTTGCGTGCGCCCATCTCGAAGATGTCAGCAGGTGCGTTGCCCTTGTTCGGATTGGCCGCGGTCGCATCAGCGAGCCGCGCGGAGCCGACGACGGGACGGTAGGTGGACATCATGAAGTCGGCGCGAGCGTCCTGGCCGGTGGTGAACTGCGTGTAGCAAATGTCGGTCGAGTAATCCATGTAGTTGTGGATCGGATCGAGGCCGGTGCCGGCGCAGGTGTCCTTGCCGGTCGGGCATCCCGACGTGGCGGTCGCTTCGGCCGGCGTGTCGCAGACCAAGTCGCCCGTCGTCGCGCAGTCGGTGCCGCAGCCGCCCTGGAACGTGTGATAGAGACCGATCCAGTGACCGACTTCGTGCGAGGCCGTGCCGCCCAGGTTGTACGGAGCGAGCGTTCCGTTCGGAAGCGACTGGTAGTGAATCACGACGCCGTCCATGTTCGGATTTCCGGCGAGGCTCCAGGGGAACGTGGCCCAGCCGAGGAGATTCTGTCCCGGCTTGCAGGTGTAGAAGTTGAGCGAGCCGGTCGGGTTCGTGACGAGGGCGGTCTTCGCATTCCGCTCGGCGCTCCCGCCGGGCGTCATCGTGAACCAGTTCTTCTTGTTGCCGGTGGCGTTCGTGCGATCGGTGGAGCCGCGGACGAACGTGTAGCCGGTGTTGGCGGCTCCGGCGACCGTGTTGCCGTTATAGTCCTTACCGGCGTAGTTCCGGTTCATCACCAGAATCTGGGCATCGAGATCGGCGTTACTGACGTTTCCAGCCGTGCCGCTGTAGATCACGTGGAAGTTGACCGTGATCACGCCGCCCGCGGCAACGCGGTTCTCCGAGATCCACTGGCGGATCTGATCTTCGTCGGGCGCCTGGAACTTGTTCCCGCGCTCATCCGTCGCGCAGCGGTAGACGACATCGCCGTTGTCGGAATTCCGGGCATTGTCGTTGTTCATCCATCGGTCGTCGAACGACATCGGTTGGCCCGCCAGCGCGACGCCTACGGATCCGAGGAACAGGACGAACAGCGCGATCAGAGAGGGAATCGACTTCTTCATGAATGCCTCCGGTGGGTCGTTCGTTCGTGGACCGATCACTGCGCTGAACGATGGGGAGACGACTGCCGAGACCGACTGGGGGTGGAGGTTATGAAGGTGCCCGGCGGTGTCCGGGCTGGGGACGAATCGGGAAGGCATACGAATAGGAGAGGTCGCAGCCCGGAGAACGAAGGGCCGAGATCTTCGCGAGAGGGAGAACGCTCGTGGCCAGAAAGCTCAACGAGTTTCTACTCCTACGGTCGTGGGATTCCGTAGTGAGGAGTTCTCGTGCGATCCGTTCCTCCCCCGAGGAGACCGGATGGCACGAAGGGACTAATAAAGAAGTTTAACACATCCTAAGCCCATAGCTCAAGCCCAATTGCGGGAATTCAGCGCCCGCACGGACACGCGAGAGGGCGGGCGCCCTGCTACTCGCCCGCCCTCGTCGTTCGCCTTCAGGAATCGCCTACCGCTTCAGCGCCTCCGGATTCAGCACCCTGAACTCCACGCGGCGATTCTTTGCCATGCCGGCGGCCGTTTCGTTGGTCGCGACCGGCTTTGATTCGCCGTAGCCCTTCGCCGAGAAGCGGCTCCGGGAGAAATTGTGCTTCGACACGAGATAGTCGAGCACGGCCTTCGCGCGCGCATCGCTCAGCGCCTCGTTGTACGCCTCCGTGCCGCGATAATCGGTATGCCCGCCGATTTCGATCTTCAGGTCGTCGTACTTGTTCAGGATCCCCGCGACTTCGTCGAGCACCTCGTGCGACTCCCGCTTGATCGTCGACTTGGCTGTGTCGAAGTAGACGTTGTCGAGGCGGATGACGCCGGTCTTCAGGAGCTCGTCCTCTCTCTTCGAAATGGGGCAGCCGCGCCTGTCGACGGGGGTGTTCGGCGGCGTGTTCGGGCATTCGTCGATGCCGTCCCAGACGCCGTCGCCATCGGAGTCCCTCGGGCAGCCGTGCGAATCGACGCGCGCGCCTTCAGGGGTCCTCGGGCATTCGTCGATGCCGTCCCAGACGCCGTCGCCGTCGCTGTCGTGCGGACATCCGTCCGCGTCCACCCTCGCGCCGCGCGGCGTATTCGGGCAGCGGTCGCGGCGGTCGATCACGCCGTCACCATCCTCGTCGGAGGGGCCACTCTTCACGGCACCCATGCCGAAGGAAATACCGGCGAAGACCTCTTCGCTCTCGAGCCACTCCTGGCTCGCGAGGACCGGATGGCGGAACGTGATGTTCCGACCGTCCACGCGGAGCGAGACCTTTTCATTGAAGTGGTAGAGGAAGCCGAATCCGGCGTTCCAGACGAACTCCCGCCCGTCGAGCGGCCCGGTCGCGTCGACCACGCCGAGCCCTCCGGTGAAATAGGGGCTGAGCCGTAACGTCGGGTCGATGAAGTAGGTCAGGTTCCCTTCGCCGCGCAGGAGTTTCGACTCGGCGCCCGTGCCGCTGCTCGGGTCGAACGTGGCGTAGTGGACACGGCCTTCGAGCCCCCAATTCGGGCTCAGTTTGATGCCGGCGATGAGGCCCGGTCCGAGCTTCCGTTCCTCTAACCCGAGGGCGTCCGCCGGCCAGGTGACCTGTCCGCCGGGGACGAGCCACCAGCGCGCCGTGTAGTCCGCCCGGGCCGGGGCGGCCCCTGCGATGAGCAGGGCCGCCGCCAGGCCGAGGGTGATGACCAGAATCCTTTTCATGGTGCGAATCCCCCGGTGTTTGGTTTCGGTGAACGAACTACTGCTTCGGTGCGAACGAGCGCTTCTCCTTCTCGCGCTTCAGAACGTCCGTGTTCAACACCTTGAACTCCACGCGGCGATTCTTCGCCATGCCGAGTTGGGTCGTGTTCGTGGCGATCGGCTGCGACTCGCCGTAGCCCTTCGACGAGAACTGCTCGGCCTTCAGTTCCGGGAACTTGTTGATGATGTAGTCGAGCACCGACTTCGCTCGCGCGTCGCTGAGTCCCTTGTTGTATGCGTCCGAGCCGCGAGAGTCGGTGTGGCCGCCGATCTCGATCCGGAGTTCAGGCCACCGCGCGAGGATGTTCCCAACCTCGTCGAGGACCGCTTCGGACTCCGGCTTGATGGTCGCCTTGGCGGTGTCGAAGTTCACGTCCTGGAGCCGGATCATGCCGGTGTCGAGGAGCTCGGTTTCCTTCTGGCTCACTTCGATCGGGCAGCCGTTCTTGTCGACACGGACGTTCGCCGGCGTATCGGGGCACTTGTCGTTGCCGTCGCAGACGCCGTCCTGATCCTCGTCGGCGGGGCAGCCGTTCGCGTTCACCGTGCATCCGCTCGGCGTGTTCTCGCACTGGTCGAGGCCGTCGAGGATGCCGTCGTTGTCGGAATCCATCGGGCAGCCCTTCGAATCAACGCGCGCGCCGGCCGGAGTGGCCGCGCACTGATCGATGCCGTCAAAGACGCCGTCTCCGTCGGTATCGCTGGGGCAACCCTTGGCGTCCACCGTCGCGCCCTTCGGGGTGCCTTCGCACTGGTCGAGGCCGTCGAACACGCCGTCGCCGTCGCCATCCAACGGGCAGCCGTTCGCGTCGACGCGCGCGCCGAGCGGGGTATCGGCGCACTGGTCGAGCTTGTTCGGCACGCCGTCATGATCGTCGTCGCGCGGCTTGCCGCCGAATCCGAAGGCGAGCCCGCCGAAGGCCTCGGGCTGAAACTTGTACTTCTCCTCCGTGGGGGTGATGGGGACCTTGTAGCTCACGACCCGTCCCTCGAGGCGGAGCGCCACGCTGCCCGAGAGGCCGATGTGGAATCCGGCGCCGCCGTTCCAGGCGAACTTAGTCTTGTCGTTCGCGCCGCCGCTGGCGTTGATCGCGCCCGCGCCCGCCGTGAAGTAGGGCTTGAAGGCGCTCTTCGTGAGGAACCAAGTCAGGTTGCCTTCACCATGCAGGAGGTCGAGCGATCCCGGGGTCGGAGCGTCGAAGTCGGCCGACAGAAAATGACCTCGCGCTTCGAACGCCCAGGAATCGGAGAGCTTGAAGCCGAGGATCCCGCCGAAGGTCGGGACATTGTCCTTGATGCGGAGTTCCCAAGGGGTCCAGGCAACGCCGCCACCCGGAGCGAGCCACCAACTCGGGAGCTCCTCTCCGCCGGCGGCGAAGGCGATCGAAGGAAGGAGCAGCAACGACAGCAGCGTCAGAATTCGTAGCATCGTTCGCACGGGGATGCCTCCTATTAGAACGTCCCTGCCACTGAAGCGCGGGCTCCTGCCCAATCCCTGAGGTTGTCCCGGGAATCTAGCCCAGGCCCCCGAGGGGAGCAAGGGCTTCCCGCTCTCCGGATTCACCTAATTGACGTAACGATTGGGGGATGGCAGACTTCCGGCGATGAGCGACTCGACCTTCGAAGCTACGATTCGGGAGGGATACGCCTTCTCCGGGGAGACACTTCTTCTCGGCGCGCCGCTTCTGGACGGCAAGGTCAAGGGCGACGCCCTCGTCCGCCTTCCGATCGCCATGATGAATCGCCATGGCTTGATTGCGGGCGCGACCGGCACGGGAAAGACGCGAACGCTTCAACTGCTGGCGGGCCAGCTCTCCGCCGCCGGAGTCCCTGTCTTCCTGGCCGACATCAAGGGGGACCTCTCCGGTCTTGCCGCTCCCGGCGTCTCGAACGCGAAGATCGAGGAGCGCTGCGCCTCCATCGGCGTCCCGTTCGTCCCGGCCGCCTGTCCCGTCGACTTCGTCAGCCTGACCGGAGAGGCGGGGACGCCGATTCGCGCCACCGTCTCCTCCTTCGGACCGCTCCTCCTCGCTCGCGCGCTCGATCTGAACGAGACGCAGCAGAGCGTCCTCGCGCTCGTCTTCAAGTTCTGCGACGACCGCGGTCTTCTCCTCCTCGATCTCTCCGATCTTCGCGCGGCGCTCCAATACCTCACGGGCGACGGCGCCAAGGAACTCGCCGAATTCGGCGGCATGTCGAAGGCAACCGTCGGGGTTCTTCTGCGAAAGATCGTGGAGATGGAGTCGCAAGGGGCGGACCGTTTCTTCGGCGAGCCGGAATTCGAGGTCGAGGATCTCATCCGGAAAGACGCCACGGGGAAGGGAGTCGTCACGGCGCTCGAGCTCTCCGATCTCCAAGACAGGCCGGCCCTTTTCAGCACGTTTATGATGTGGCTCCTGGCGTCCCTCTACCGCGAACTCCCCGAAGTGGGGGATCTCGACAAGCCGAAGCTCGTCTTCTTCTTCGACGAGGCGCACCTCCTCTTCGACGATGCGAGCAAACCGTTCTTGCAGCAGGTGGAGCAGGTGGTGAGGCTCGTTCGGTCGAAGGGAGTCGGCGTCTTCTTCGTGACGCAGACGCCGAAGGACGTCCCCGCCGATGTCCTCGCGCAGTTGGGAAACCGAATCCAGCACGCGCTCCGGGCCTTCACGCCGGACGACGAGAAGGCGCTTCGGGCGACCGCGAACACCTTTCCGCGCTCCGACTTCTACGACATCCCGAAGACGCTGACCTCGCTCGGAATCGGGGAGGCGATCGTGACGGTGCTTTCGCCGCGAGGAACGCCGACGCCGGTCGTGGCGACACTCGTGGCGCCTCCCGCGAGCCTCATGACACCGATCGCGCCGGCGGATCTTCTGGCGCGCGTCGCGGCCTCCCCGCTTCACGCCGAGTACGCGAAGCCGATCGACCGAGAGAGCGCCCGCGAAGTACTGGAGGCAAGAGCCAAGGCGGCCGGAGCGGACGGGGGCAGTGCGGAGCCGGCGAGGCAGGCCAAACGAGGCGCGAAGGCCGCACCCGCCGACGGAGGCGACGTGGCCGCGCAGATCGGGAAGGCGCTCGGCTCGCCGATCGCCCGGACCGTTGGACGCGAACTCGTGCGCGGCCTCTTCGGCGTGCTCGGAGTCTCGACGACCGCCCGGCGGCGGCGGCGCCTCTGGTAGATCACCCGAGCTGACGGGTATAGTCTCGTCGGGTCCCACACATCCGACCACGTTCCGGAGGAGCCATGCCAAAATACGTTATCGAACGCGAAATTCCAGGCGCCGGCAAACTGTCCCCGGCCGAGTTGAAGGCCATTGCCATGAAATCGTGCGGCGTACTGGCGAAATTGGGTCCCCAGATCCAGTGGGTCCACTCCTACGTCACCGGCGACAAGATCTACTGCGTCTACAACGCCCCGGACGAAGGGAT
The DNA here is from genome assembly GCA_031370645.1 of Candidatus Eiseniibacteriota bacterium. Classification (GTDB taxonomy): domain Bacteria; phylum Eisenbacteria; class RBG-16-71-46; order SZUA-252; family SZUA-252; genus SZUA-252. The sequence goes on from JANMQV010000071.1 coordinate 6,664, forward strand.
GGTCATGGAGCACGCGAAGCAGGGAGGATTCCCCGCGAACAGCGTCGCCCGGGTCCTGACGATCATCGACCCGACCACCGCCGAGTAGGCGTTTTCCCCGCACGTTACGCCGGAACGCCCGCTTTTCCTCGCCCCGGACGTCGCCCATCTACCGGGTGCCCGCGTCCGGGGCGCCATGCTATTCTCAGCCCATGAATTCCGCCCCCGGCTCCGTCGTGATCCGTCCCCTTTCCGAACTCGATTTGGGTCGAATCACCGCGATCGACGAGCGCCTGACCGGCGTCTACAAACCCGAAATCTGGGAGCGCCGCGTCGTCTACTACCTGCGTCGCGATCCCGAGGCCTGTCCCGTGGCCGAAATCGGCGGGAAGGTCGTCGGATTCATGTTCACCGATCTTCGAAGCGGGGAGTTCGGCTTGGAGGAGACGAGCGGCTGGATCGAGCGCTTCGGCGTCGATCCCGACTTCCAGGGTCGCTCGGTCGGCCGGCGGATGTTCGAGGCGGCGCAAGCCTATCTGCGCGCCCAGGGCGCCACGACTCTCAGGACGCTGGTCGGCCCCGCCGACAGCGAACTCTCCGGATTCCTCCGCGCCGTCGGATTCCAGAATGCGCCGCTTCAGGCGCTGGAGATGCCCGTATCGTGAACGTCGAGCAAACCACGCTCCCCAAGAAATTCCACTCGGCCGTCCTCCACTGGCAGCGGCATCACTTCCCGGATTACGGGCTCCTGCCGGAGATGTGGACGAAGTACTTCCCGAATGATCCCGAGTTCTGCCTCTGCGCCAAGATGGAAGTCGGCATGGGAGACACCATCGAGGTGGGGGACCAGAAGGGGCAGGCCCGCATGACGAAGCCCTCCGAAATGACGGAGGATCAAGGCCGCCATCTTCTCGCCATCATCCGCGCGCAGGCCTCCACCGAATTCGGCTCCATTCAGCAGCACGAGGTGACGCTCTCCCGGGCGCAGGAGGATGAAGACCGCTTCTGGGTCCTTCGCGTCATGGCGGAAGAGTTGCGCCACGGCTATCAGATGTTCCATCTCCTCACGTCGCAGGACTGGAGCGGCGTCACCGACCAGAAGCCGGAAGACATGGTGGAGGAGATCCTCTCCATGCGAACCGGCTCCCACGTGCTCGACGCCTTCAACATCGACTACGACTCCTTCGTCGACAACGTCGTCTTCGCGGCGGTGATCGACCGGGTCGGAAAGTATCAGCTGTCGATGCAAAAGGTTTGCGCCTACAAGCCCTTCGCGCAGTCGATGCCGCCGATGCTCCGCGAGGAGGCGTTCCACCTCGCCGCGGGTGTCGTCCCGCTTCGCCGCTGGGTCCAGCGAGCCGCGCAGGGGTACGAACTCGTGACGATGAACGCCATTCAGCGGTCGCTCCACAAGTGGGTGCCGCGCGGGCTCGAGATGTTCGGGCACGAGAAGGGCGGGGAGTCGAATATCAAATTCGGCTTCAAGACCATGAAGAACGAGGAAGCCCAGTCGCTCTACTTCGAGGAGTTGCAGAAGGTGGTGACCGATCTCAACACGCGGTACGTCCGCGCGCGGCTGCCCCAACTGTCGCCCGAAGAGGCCGAGGCGCTCGTCGTCCGCCTCCTCGCGGACCACACGAAGTTCGATTCCGTCTCGTGGGAGGATCTCTTGATCCTGCCCGACCGCCGCTTCTTCCGGCGGAAGGGTGTGCCCGCCTGGACGATGATCGGCACGCGGGGCGAGACATTCGAGACGGCGGATGCCTTCGTCCGGCATCTCGGAGCGTCGCTCCCCGATCCCTACCTCCACAGCCGCGACATGCGCCAATACGTTGAGACGCTGCGCGACGTGGCCGAGGGACGGACGACGCCGGAGCAGGCGAGCAAGAAGATGCCGAACTTGAAACGCGTCGGCGGCGTCTGCCCCTGCAGCAAGTCGGTCCGCTGGGTGGTCGAAGAACCGGAAACAGTACCGCTACCGGCAGCGTAGTCGCGCTTCGCCTTTCACTTCCTTCACGACCGAGGAGTTTCGCCATGCGCTTCTCCTTCCCCGGGCGGACGTCCGCGTTTCCGTTCGCGTTCGTCGCGGCCTTCGTGTCGCTCTTCCTCGTATTCGCCGGCTCCTGCTCGAGGCCGCCCCAAGCGGATCCCGCGGCAGCCCGCGCGGCGATCGAGTCGATCGACCGCGATTTCATGGCGGCGTTCGAGGCGCGCGACGGGAAGGCGATCGGACTCCTGTACACGGATGATGCCAAACTGATGCCGCCGAACGAGCCTCCGGCGCTGGGGCGCGAGGCGATCGTGAAATCGTGGGAAGGAATATTCCAACTCCCGATACCCCATCTCCGTATCCAGGCGGACGAAATTCATGGATCGGGCGACGCCGTCACCGAAGAAGGGCGCTACGCGCTCATCGGGACCGAGGGGCAGACCGTGGAGGCGGGAAAATACCTCGTCGTGTGGAAGAAGACCGAAACGGGATGGCGCATCCACCGCGACATGTGGAGCAGCGACGCCCCAGCCAACGCGCCTGTCGCGGCCGACAGCACGGCCGCCTCCCCCAAGGAGTAATCTCCCCATGAACCCGGAAGCCATGGCTGCCGCCGCCCGCTCCGCTTCACCCGCGCATCGCGCCTTTCTCCCCGTCGCGACGATCGACGAGGTCATCGCGAAACTCGTCGCCACGCATGGCGCCGCTCGGGCCGACGCCATCGGCCGGGGCGTTCGCCAAGTGGCGGAGCGTTGGTGGGGCGAGGACGGGAACGCGGCGGAGTTCGTCGCGTTCTGCGAGCGGCACTACCTGGCCGACGAAGCCGAGCGGACACACGCCTTCACGCGCGTCTCCGACATCCTGGAGCAAGTGGACGGACTCCTCCACGAGCTCCACCGCGAACTGCGACGGCCGATGGACACGGACACGGGGCCGCTCGGGCCGGTCGATCTCCTCTTCGCGAACGTCGATCTTTTCGCGCACGTGGAGCCCGACCTCTTCCGCACGAAGGTCGCGTTTCTAGCGCTTCTCAACTTCCCGGTTCATCGGCTCGAGGAGCGACTGCGCGACGGTGCCTCCTGGAGCCGCGAAGCGTGGGCGCGCTCCTGCCTGATGGACCGCTTCGCCATGCGCGTTCCGGCCGAGTTGGCGCAGGAGACGACGCGCGCGTTGAACGCGGCGGATGTCTATATCTCCGGTTACAACATCCTCATGGACCGCGTGACGACGCCCGACGGCAGGCGCCCGTTTCCCGACGGACTTCGCCTCATCTCCCACTGGGGACTTCGCGACGAGCTGAAGGGGAACTACACGGCCGGTACCACGGGGCTTGAAAAGCAGCGGATCATTCAGAAGATCATGGAGCGGATCGTCCGCCAGGAAATTCCGGACGCCGTTCGCTCGAACCCTCATGTCACCTGGACGCCCGAGACGAATGAAGCGAAGGCTGTCGAGGGCGCGCCGGCGCGGAACGACCTCGGCGTGCGGGAGCCCGACACGCGCTACGCGCGGCTTCTCGAGGTGTTCCACGCGCTCCGCGCCGTCGATCCGTACGCGCCGACCGCTCCGACGTTCATCCAGCGGCGATTCAACCTCGACCGGCAGATGCCGGAGCGAGAGGTGGAGGCGCTCCTCGTCTCGTTCCTCGAAGCGCCGGAAGTGGGGCGCGTGGCGGCGCGGATCGCGAAGCGCCTGGGCCGTCCACTCGAGCCGTTCGATCTCTGGTATACGGGCTATCTCCCGCGCGCGGCCGTCCGCGCCGAGGAACTCGACGCCGCGACACAGCGGCGCTTTCCGAATCTCGCGGCGTTTCAGGACGCGATCCCGGAGATTCTCAAGCAACTCGGCTTCACGCCGGAGCGCGCTAACTGGCTCGCGGAGCGGATCGTCGTCGATCCGGCGCGCGGTGCCGGCCATGCTTCCGGGGCGCAACGACGCGAGGACAAAGCGCACCTTCGCACGCGCGTCCCCGCCGGAGGGATGGACTTCCAAGGCTACAACGTGGCGATGCACGAGTTGGGGCACAACGTGGAGCAGGTCTTCTCGCTCAACGCCATCGATCACTGGGCCCTGAACGGCGTTCCGAACACGGCGTTCACCGAGGCGTTCGCCTTCACCTTCCAGGGCTACGACATGGCCGTCCTTGGGATCGGCTCGCCCGGGGAAGAGGCGGAGCGTCACGAGGCAATTCACAGCCTCTGGACGACCATGGAGATCGCCGGCGTGAGTCTTCTCGACATGAAGATCTGGAACTGGCTCTACGCGCATCCGCGCGCCACGCCGGCCGAAACGCGCGAAGCGGTGCTCGCCGCGGCGCGAGAAGTGTGGAATCGGTGGTTCGCGCCGCACTACGGAGTCCGCGACGTGGAACTTCTCGCGATCTACTCCCACATCGTGAACGCGGCCATGTATCTCCCCGACTACGCCATCGGTCACATCGTGGCGTTTCAGTTGGCGGAGCGGTTGCGGCAGGTTCCGTTCGCGGCGGAGGTGGAGCGGTTGACGCGACTTGGGCGCCTCACGCCCGATGCCTGGATGCGGGCGGCGGTAAGCGGCCCCGTCTCCGTCGAACCGCTCTTGGTAGCGGCTCGCGCGGCGCTCGACGTTCCGGAGTAACGGCGCGGGGGCTGGAAGAGGCTACGACTTCCGGCGAAGCCGGTAGATTTCGCCGTTCAAGAGCAGCAGGTAGAGTTCGCCTTTTCCGTCGAGCCCGAACGAGGAGAGTTGCGCCATCGGTCCGCCGGTGGCACGCCGAAGCACTCCCGTCCAATCGTGCGTCTCCAGCGCGCCGCCCGGCCCGAGGCGCGCGCTTCGGATGAGGCCGGTGCAGAAGTCCCCGTAGAAGTAGGTTCCGGCGAGCTCAGGGAGCGCCGCTCCGCGATAGACGTACCCGCCCGTCACCGAGCAGCCGGAGCCGTGGTCGTATTCGAGTCGCGGCCTAGTCAAACCGGTCGTGTCGCAGCCCGATCCCGGCGGATAGCAGTGATTCCCCTCCATCCGGTTCCATCCGTAATTCCGTCCGCCCGTAGCCGCCGGCTCGACGTCGATCTCTTCCCACGCTCCCTGACCCACGTCGCCGATCCACATGGCGCCCGTCGCGAAGTCGAACGAGAAGCGCCAGGGATTGCGAAGCCCATAGGACCAGATCTCTCCCCTCTTTCCGCCCTGCGACGTGAAGGGATTCGTTGCGGGGATGGCGTAGGGCGAAGCGCCATTCACATCGAGGCGAAGGATCTTTCCGAGGAGCGTCGCGAGCGACTGCCCGTTCCCCTGTGGATCGCCGCCGGAACCGCCGTCCCCGAGGGCCATGTAGAGATAGCCGTCGGGGCCGAACGCGATCTGCCCTCCGTTGTGATTCGCGAAGGGCTGGGTGACCGAGAGAATCGGCGTCGCCACAGGGTTCGCACTGTCCGGATCGCTCGAGACGTGATAACCGGCAAGCCGCGTGTTGCCTGAGACGTCCGTGTAGTGGACGAAGAAGCGGCCGTTCGTCGCGTACTGAGGGTGGAACGCCAGCCCGAGGAGCCCCTGTTCGCCGCCCTGGCTCACGAGCGCCGAGACGTCGAGGAAGGGGCGCGGGTCCAGTACTCCGTTCCTGGCGATCCGGATGCGGCCCGTCTGCTCGACGATGAAGATCCGGGCGGTGTCTCCCGGCGGCGCCTGGAGGTCTACCGGAGCGCTCAGTCCGGTGAGGATCTGCTCCGCCTCATAATCCGAATCGACGGGCGGGGGCGGAGAGACGCTCGAGCCCGAGGTCCCGTCGGCGCACCCGAGCACCAGGAGGAGAAAGGGGATCGCGGTGGCGGCGCGGAGCCGGCGCGGGCCGAATGGGATCGACGGATGTCGGTGGTTCATCGTCTCGATCATGACGCGCTCGGGGCCTGAAAACAACCGGCCAGCGCGACATTGCATCGCGCTGGCCGACGGATGGAGGACGGCGGGCGTTCCATGGGTCCGGGGCACTTCAGTTTGGCCCCCGCGACCAAGCCCGACATCCTGGCCCCGACTTCCGGGGCAACACCGGCCGTCAAGAGCCGGCAAAAGTGAACGATAGTCAGAACTCCAAAAGAATCAAGGGGCGGTGGATCGATTCCACCGCCCCATTCCTGTTCCTGCAACGCCCGCGCTTCGGGCGCGCTGGGCTAGTTATCGTACCGGTCGTCGCCGCCGCGGTCGTAGCCGTCGCCGCGGTCGTAGTCGCCGCCCCGATCGTAGCCGTCGCCGCCGTCGTACCCGCCTTGGCCGTAGCCGCCGTGGTCGTGGCCGTCCACGTCGCAGGCTCCGTTATTCCAATCATCGTTCCAGTCGCTCACGTCGAGACGGTAGCCGCTCGGCCGGTCGTCGCACCGAAGCACGTGCGATCGGTAGTCGTCATAGCCGCTGAAGCGAGCGTCGCAGAAATTGCACCCGTAGAGATACCGGTCGTTCTCGTGGAAGCGGGCATTGATCCGCAGGCCGCCGATGACAGCACTTGCCCCCACGAAGTAGCGCACCGGCCGAATCACGACGAGATGCTGACGCTGGATATAATAAGGACGCGCCCAAACTCGCCGAGCGCGATAGCTCCGACCGCGATAGCCGTCGTGAAGCATCACGAAACTCCGCTGAAAACGCGGACGGCCCTGCTGATATCCGCGGGACTGCCCGCGATCTCCCTGATACGGGTGCGCCTGGCGTTCGACACGGCGTTCGCGAGAGGGAGCCGTACTCTTGGGAGTCCACCACTTGCCCTGATCGGCTCGGGCGGCGATCGGCGACCCCGCGAGCACCGCGGCGCCCAGTAGGCCCGCGAACCACATCCGTTGATTTCGTAGCGTTCCGTTCATGTTCGTCCCTCCTCTTTGGCGCCCGGGGTGACCCCGGGTGGAAGCATCTGGCGCCTCACTAAAGCATCCGCCGTGCCATGTCGGGTGTAACTTGGTAGATGCATTACTTTCATATACTTGCGTCGCGGCGCCGCGTCGCTGATCGGCTCCAAAACCGTGACCGGGACTCTGCACCGAGACGGGGGTTCGTCACACTGCTCAACCCCGTGGCCCTCCGTGCCGATAGATGGAGACGGCGCCGCGGGGGCGGCTCCGCTTAGACGATCACCTACAAGGAGGTCCTTTCATGGCTGGCTATGGCGACTGGGATCAGCTCGAGTACCGCGCGCTCATGAGCCGCGGCAGCGACGCCGAGCGGAATGCGATGGTCTGCTGGGTGGCGTCGGGTCTGACCGCCGCCGTCCTGCTTTCGTGGGGCGTGGCTGCAAAGAGTTCGGGCCTCATGCTGCCGGTGGTGTTCGCGGTGGCGTTCGGCTTTTACGCGATGATTCACGGTCGGCAGCAGGTTCGTCTCATTGCCGGATACGTGAAGGAGTTCTTCGAAGGCGGCAAGGAAGGCCCTCAGTGGTTCACGCGGCTGAGCCACCTCGAAGTCGTGCCTGGATTCAACGTGGCGAGCGATTGGACGGCTGCGATGCTGGCCAACTGCGCGGTCGCCGCGGCGGTCGTTCTGGCGTGGGTGTTCGCGCCGGGCGTTCCGAAGGGCGAACTGATGGCCGGACTCACCACCGGTTGCGGCGTGGCCTTCTCGTTTCATAGCATTACCGAGACCGCTCGTCTGCGTCAGACCAACCCGGCCGCGTTCTGGCGCCAGGTCGGTCGCGTGACCCCCGAGGAGCGGCAGGGACCGCGCGCCGTCGCGCGATAATTAGGAATGGACCGATTGCGGGAGGATCCAATGCGCCGTCTCGTTGCCGTCGGTGTGCTATCGCTGTCGCTTCTTGCCGCGGCGCCCGCCTTCGCGGGGCTCATCGGCGTTCACCCGGGGTTCAAGGTCGGGGTCGCGGTCGCGGACTTCAACGAGGACATCTCGAACGCCGCCGATCTCGAATCGAGGTCGGAGGTCACGTTCGGCGGTTCGCTCCGACTCGACATCGGGTCGTTCTTTTCGCTTCAGCCGGAGCTTCAGTACGTGCCGGGCGGCGGCAAGGGGAGTTTCGTCGTCGACAACGGCGGCCTCCCCACGGCCGTCGATGGAACGCTCAAGATGAACTATCTGGAATTGCCGCTTCTCGCGAAATTCCGGATTCCTGGGGCCGGGTCCCTCGTGCCGAACTTTTACCTGGCGCCGACGGCCGCGTTGAATCTGGCGAGCAAGCTCGACGCCGATCTCACGGCGCTCGGAATCACGCCGGAAGAGGGCGGGGTGGACATCAAGGACGAGGTTCAGAGCCTCCTCTTCGGCGGTGCCGTCGGGGGCGGATTCGACATGCGGGCGGGGAAGGGGATCATGACGCTCGACGCGCGCTACTCGCGGAGTCTCTCCGACATCTTCAAGGGAGCGACGACGGCCGGGTCGGCGGGGGTGTTCGGTGCGGCCGATTCGAAGAACAGCTCGATGAGCGTGACGCTCGGCTACTCCTTCTAGAACTTCGAGCCTGATCGGCCCGCGGGGTTAGCGGGCGATCCCCAGCAACGATTTCGCGTCAGCGATCGAGAAGAATCGGGGCGGCGGCACTGCAAGCCGCCGCCCCGCGATGTCCTGCCCATCCAGGTACTCGGCCACGGCCTGCCGCACGTCGGGCGTGGGGAGCAATTCGTGCCACCCGCCCGCCACCACCATGTGGATCCCGTTCGGGAATCCCCACCGCACCTCTTCCGCCTGATAGGGCGGCGTGTTGCCGTCCAGCGATCCGCTGAGGAAGAGCGTCGGGACGGGACTGTAGACGCGCTCCCGGTAGTCGACGCCGAGGTCGGCGGCGCCGATCTGGCCGCAGACCGACCGCCGCTGAAGAAGTCCGCGAGCGCCGCCGACCAGGCTCGACGACTCCTCCCGCTCGATGAGGCGAACGCGATCGCCGTCCGCTCCCGAGGCGCAGTCGAACGCGGCCAGCTCGACGTTTGCGATGCCGGCGAGCGCGTTGTAGAGCGCTCCCACCTTCGCGTCGAAGATGGCGGGGTCCCCCTCCGCGAGAGAGGCGAGAAGGGCGGGGGCGACCGCGAAACCGATCGGTTCGACGAGATCGCCTTGCAGAATCAGCTGGAGCGCGAATCCGCCGGCGGTGATCTCGACCGCCGACTTCGTTCGGCGATCGATCACGGAGACCTTTCGCGGGTGGGCGTCGAGCGACGCCACCGCGGCGCGGATGGCCGCTTCGAAATCGGGAATTCGCGAGGCGTAGAGGGAATCGCGCGCCACGATCCGCGCCAGGCGGCGAACGTGGAAATCGAACGCGCGGGGGAGCCGCCACGCCTCGTCGGGGGCGCGGGTTCCAACCAGGACGGCGCGTTCGACTCGATCGCCGTGAAGGCGGAGAAAGTCCTGAGCCCACTCCGTTCCCGAGGAGTAGGCGAGGAGCCGGATGCGCGGAATGGCGAGAGCCTTGCAGAAGTCTTCAAGGTCTTCGGCGCTCGCCCGCTGGTGATACGCCTCGGGCCGAACGCCGTCGGCGCGAAGGCCGGCGGTGCAAGCGGCGAGCGCCCGTTCGAGCGCGGCGCCCGCGAGCGACTCGGAGGCGAAGACGTCGAGCGGAAGCGGTTCTTGAGGAGCGCAGACGAGGAGCGGCTGGGAGAGCCCGCAACCGCGCTGATCGAGCAGGATGACGTCGCCGCTTTCGCGGAGCTTCTGAAAGAGGCGATCGTACGTCGGAATTCGCGCCATGAACGTCGCCGGCACGCCCGGCCCGCCGGCCAGAAAGACGAGTGGCGCGCCATGCGCGCTTCCGGTCGCGCGCAGGCGGATGAAACCGAGATGGATTCGGGTTCCCGTCGTTTTCGCGCGATCCTCGAGGACGAGGAGCGATCCACGATCGACGCCGCGGGAAAGGCCTTCGAATGTCGTGAGGGTATCGCCCGCCCACTCGACCGCCGCCGAAGCGCGGAGCGGCGTCGCGGCGACGAACGCCGCGACGGCGAGGAGAAGCGCGCCGATCTCGAACCGCCGCCTTCCGGGGGCGCGCGCGCGCATTACGGCGCCAGGATCGACGATATCCACACGCCCGATTCCCGACGATAGAGGATTCGCTCGTGGAGGCGATTCTCCCGTCCCTGCCAAAACTCGATCGTCTCGGGGACGAGACGGAAGCCCGACCAATAGGGGGGCCGCGGCACGTTCGATTTCGGGAGCTTCTTGTCCCATTCGGCGAAGCGCGTCTCGAGCTCCTTCCGGCCCCCCGCCACGACGCGACTCTGCGGCGAGGCGTACGCCGCCACCTGATGTCCGCGGGGCCGCGTCGCCCAGTAGGCATCGGCTTCCTCGGACGGCACCGGGGCGGCGAGTCCTTCGATTCGGACCTGCCGAGCCACCGGCGCCCAGTAGAAGTTGAGACAAACCGGCGCCCCCTCGGGCCGGGCCAGGAGTTCCCGCCCCTTGCGGCTCTCGAAGTTCGTGAAGAAGGCGAAACCGCGTTCGTCGATGCCGCGGACGAGGACGGTTCGAATTGACGGACTTCCTTGGGGATCGACCGTGGCAAGTGCTGCGGCGGAGGGTTCGGGGACGCCGATGTGGTGGGCGGCCTCGAACCATTCATCGAAGAGCGTCATCGGATTTGCCGGGGGAATCATCACTTTCGACCCTACCACGGAGCCCCCTTCCGGGGAACCGTCTCCCCCGGACCAGCGGCCCCCGCCTGTGCTATCGTCAAAGGGTGAATCAGCTCCCGCTCTGGGGCGCCGAGCCGCGGGCTCGCGCCAGCATCAAATCGCTCTCCAAATCTCGAGTCGCCGCCGGCCTCCAATGCCATAAGCGCCTCTACTTCGAATGCTACAGCTATAACAGCAGAGACCCGGTCGATGCCGCGCGGCAAGCCCTGATGGAATCGGGCACCGAAGTCGGTCGCGTGGCGCGCGGGCGCTATCCGGGCGGTGTCACGATCACCGAGGACCGATTCAAGACCGCGGAGGCCATCGCCTCAACGAAAGCGGCCATGGGCAACCCTCGACTGTCGGCCATCTATGAGGCGACGTTCCTTCACGACGACATCAGTGTCCGCGTGGACGTCCTGGCTCGAAATGAACAGGGTGCCTGGGATCTCATCGAAGTGAAGTCGAGCGGGGGCGTGAAGGAGGAGCATCTTCCCGACCTGGCCGTTCAGTTCTTTGTCGTTGAGGGCGCGGGCGTCCCCATCTCACGCGCGGGCATCCTCCACATCAATAAACAATACGTCTGGCCCGGCGGGCCGTACGACCTCAAGGAGCTCTTTCGGTTTCAGGATCTGACCGTGGAAGCGCGCCGGGCTCGCCCGGAGTTGCTCGACGACATCGCCGCCATGCGGGAGCCGCTCTGGGCCATGGAGCCGCCCGAGGTGCCGATCGGTTCGCAATGCGAGTCTCCCTACCGCTGCCCCTTCTACGGCACCTGTCACACCGAGCCGAAAACCGATCACCCGATCGGCGCGCTGCCACGGCTGAGCGCCAAGCAACGCCGGTCTCTCGAGGTTTTGGGGATCGAAGATATTCGCAATATCCCGGAGGACTTCGCGGACCTCTCCGCGCTCCAGCGCCGGGTCCGAGCCTGCGTCCTCGATCAAGCGCACTACGTCAGTCCCGAGCTGAGCGACGCGCTCGCCGTAGCGCGCTTTCCGATTCACTTCCTCGATTTCGAGACCTGCAATCCGGCGCTCCCGCTCATCCCCGGCACGCGGCCCTTTCAGCAGACGCCGTTTCAATGGTCGAATCACGTGCTGGAGGCCGACGGAACACTGCGACATTTGGAATATCTGCACGTGGAGCGGACGGATCCGCGCGGGCCGCTCGTTCGTACGCTGCTCGAGGCGCTCGGAAGCGAGGGGACGATCGTCGTCTACTCCGATTTCGAAGAGCGCATGATCCGCGAACTGGCGGAGGCGATTCCCGCCGAGCGGGAGGCCCTGCTGCGTCTGCTCGATTCGCGCATCCTCGATCTGCACAAGGTGATCCACACTCACTATTACCATCCCGGCTTCCAGGGGTCGTTTTCCATCAAGCAGGTGCTTCCCGTCGTCGTTCCGGAACTCTCCTACCGGGAACTCGACATCCGGGAGGGAAGCCAGGCCGCACTCGCCTTCATCGACATGACCGATCCCGCGCAGCCGCGCGCCGTGCGCGAGCGGCTGCGTAACGGGCTCCTCGCCTACTGCAAACGCGACACCGAAGCGATGGTCCGCCTCTACCAAACCCTGAAGGAGATCTCATGATCCGCCGCATCCTCGCCGCCTCCTCGCTCGCCGCCGCCCTTCTTCTCCTGGCCGCTCCCTCGTGGGCGGGAAAGCGGGAGCCGCGGGGCCGCACTTGGGCGCACGATTTTCAGGCGGACACGCTCGGCATGGCGCCCTCCGGCGCCGTCGTGATGGGGGGCACGTGGGTCGTGCTGGAAGACTCCTCGGCCGCGCCGACCGATGCCGGCGCTCCCGCCTCCGATCCAGGTTTGGCTGACGCACGCCGGGCGCCGCGCCTTCTCCGGCAGACCTCGGGCGAGGAAGCGCGGGCGTTGAATTGGATCCGGCTCCAGAAGCCGACGCTCGACACGGGCGAATTCTCGGTCCGGTTCCGGATCCGGTCCGGCGACATCGATCCCTCGGTCGGGATTCTGTTCCAGATCGATCCGAAGGGGAGAAACGGGTATCTCGTGCGGGTGAGCGGCGCCGACGACGAGCTGATCGCCCACTACCTGCTCTCGGGAAAGCGCCGCGACATCAAGATGCAGAAGATGAAGGCCCCACCGTTGGACGAATGGCACTCGCTCGGCATTCGCCGCGAGCGGGAGCGAATCGTGGTTCTCTATGACGGGGCGGAGAAGATGATCCTGCGCGATGAACGATTCACGCGCGGCACGGTCGGGCTTTGGACGGAAGACGACACGGTAGCGGATTTCGCCGACTTGAAGATTACAGCGCGGTAAGCGGTGAAGCGGTCCCCGGGGAAGTGAGGGGCGCGCCGATTCGGCACGTTTGGAGTCGGGTGCCGGTGAGTACCGCGAGCTCCGTGGCGTACCTCGCCATGCGCGCCCCGTCATCCGTGACAGGGGATCTGCGTCCCGGCCATCCTTGGCCGAGGCGCATCCGAACTAGATATTCGGATGCGCCTATCAATTGAACGATACCCCAAACCTTGGGGACGCGCTACCAGAACGACTTAGGGGCGTGAAATTTCCTTTGCCCGCTGGCCCAAGCCCCCCCCGCTAGGCCCCGGCCGGGGCCCCGATCCGGGCCGCCACTTCATAGAGATAGGCCGCAGCCGCCCGAGACCCATTCCGGAACGCCTCAAGTCGGAAGTGCTCGTTTGGGGCGTGGAGATTGTCTCCCGGTAGCCCGAAGCCCATCATGACGCAGCTCGCTTTCGTCGCCTCGACCAAGGGGGCCACGATCGGGATCGAGCCACCCATGTTGTAGATCACCGCCTTCTTCCCGTACCCCGCCTCCATCGCCTTCAGGCCCGCCTGCACGTAGGGATCGGTCATGTCGGCGCGGAACGGGCGGCCATCGCCGTAGCGGCCGAACTCGACCTTTCCCTTGTCCCCGACGAGCTCCGTCACGTACTTCACGAACGACGCGTGGATCTTGTCGCCCTTCTGATTGTGGACGAGGCGCATGCTCACCTTCGCCATCGCCTTGTTGCCGATGACCGTCTTGAATCCGCTCCCCGTGTAACCGCCGAGAATTCCGTTCACCTGAAGCGTCGGCCGCACGGTTCCCGCCTCACGCACCGTGAAGCCCTCCTCGGAGAAGAGTCGCGCGACGCCAATATCCTTCGCCTTCTCCTCGTCTTTCCAGGGCCCCGAGGCGAGCGCGCGTCGCTCCTCGGCGCCCGGCACGACGACATCGTCGTAAAAGCCGGGAACGAGGACCTTCCCCGTCTTGAAGTCCTTCAGGTTTTGGAGCACCCACCGGAGCACGTCGATCGGCTCGTAGGTCATCCCACCCCATTCGCCCGAATGAAGATCTCCGGAGGCGCCGGTGATCGTGATGTCGGTCGTCACGATCCCGCGAAGCGTCGTGCAAATTGCGGGATGCTCGAGGCTCGGACTCGCACAATCCGCGACCACGAAGACATCGCACTTCAATTGGTCCATGTGCTTCGGGAATTCGAGAGTAATCGCCTCTCCGTCGAACTCCTCGTCCGATTCGATGATGAATTTGACGTTCACCGGGAGCCGGCCGGCGGTCTTCAGCACCGACTCAACGCCGGCGATCTGGGCGTAGTGCTGCCCCTTGTTGTCGTCCGCGCCGCGGGCCCAGATCGAGCCGTCCCGGATCTGGGGCTCGAACGGAGGGGTCGTCCAGAGGTCGAGCGGATCGACCGGCTGGACGTCCACGTGGCCGTAGATGAGGACGGTCGGGAGCGAAGGATCCTCGATCCGCTCGGCGAAGAGGCCCTTATGGGAGCGGGTCGGCCAGACCTCCGTCTTGAAGCCGAGCGACTCGAGCTTTCGCTTGTCGAACTCCATGGCGGCGAGGACGTCGGCGTCCCGGTCGGGGTGCGCGCTGATGCTCGGAATGCGCAGGAACTGCATCAGCTCATCGACGAAGCGGGACTGGTTGGCATCGAGATATTGAAATGCGGCCTCGCGGCTCATGAAGGCTCCAAGCGTGAAGGGTAGTGGGCGAAGGGTCGAAGCCCCTTGATCCTAGCGGGTCCTGCGATTGGGGGCAATTCCGACCGACGTTTGGGGAAACTCCCCCAGGTCCGCCTCGCGAATTGCAAGTCGCGGCCAAAAGCCGCGCGGCCGGTCCTAACCAACTCTGTGCTTCTCCACCGGTTACCTCCTCGGTCCGACCCCCTCCCAGACGCGGCCCGGAACTTGCCAAACAGATTGAGCGCGTGCGCCAGAGGCGCCCCTTCCCGCGGCGGGGAGGAGAAGCCGAGGACGCATCAGTGAGACGCCTGGCTCGGTAGGGACCGAAGTGAGATCGGACCGTAGGACAGGCAAACGTCAACGCCTCAAAGCGGAGGAAAACCCCATGTTGAATCTCAAGGGCTTCATTCAGGACGAGCGTGGTGAGGATCTTATCGAGTACGGCCTTCTGGCGGCGTTCGTGGCTGCCATCGCGCTGGCCGTGATCATCGCGGATCCGCTCGGCCTCAGCACGGCCGTCGAAGGTGCCTACCAGTCGGCCGTCGACGCGCTTACCAGCGTCACCCCGTAAGGCAAAAGGAACCACGGTCCCGTGCACACTTCTTACTGGATGACCGGCGGCGCGGTCCTAGTGTGCGGCGCGGCGACCTACTGGGACCTGCGTGAACGCAGGATCCCGAACGCAGTGACCCTTCCGGCCCTGGTGCTCGCGCTCTGCCTACATGGCGCGACCCAGGCCGGACAGGGCCTTCTCCTTTCCGCTCTCGGCGCTGTCGTGGCGGGTGCCCTGCTTCTCCCGGGCTACCTCCTCAAGGCGACCGGAGCCGGAGACGTGAAGCTCCTGATGGCGGTCGGTGCGTTTCTCGGATGGCCCACGGCTCTTCTGGCGGGCCTCCTCTCCCTGCTGGTGGGGGGCGTACTCGGCCTCGTGTTCGCGCTCTTGAAAGGGCGCCTCGGCACCGTCCTCAACCGCTCGTTCGGATTGGCCCGCTGGATGGCCCTCAAGGCCGCCGGCGCCCCCCTGGACCGTCCAGGGACCTCCGGACTAAAGCTTCCGTTCGGAGTGGCGATCGCACTCGCCACCGTTTGGGTCGCGTGGGGCCCCCCCTTGGGAGGTATCCGATGAAGCTATGGAACACCCCGGCCCCGGCCGATAAACCGGGAAACGGAAGAAACTGCCGTCGAAATCCGGAGTCGGGCGTCGCGCTCATCGAGTCGGCGTTCGTCTTGCCGCTTCTGCTCGTATTGACGATGGGCATGCTCGACTTCGGTCGGGCGTTTCATACGAAGAGCGTCCTCGATCAGGCGGCGAGGGAGGGAGCACGGATCGCCGTCGTGACCTCGCCCGATACCGATCTGGTTACGGACAAGGTAAACGCCGTGCTGGCGTCGAGCGGTGTTACGGCCTCGTCGGTTCTGATCACGGGCCCCGATGCCGCTCACATGGTCACCGTCACCGTGACCGCGACATTTACGTTCATTACCCCGGGCGTCTTCGCTCTGGTCAACGGCAATTACGGGAACACGATCCCAATGTCGGGCCAGACGGTGATGCGGTTCGAAGGCTGATTGAGAGGAGGAGTCCGAAACATGTCTCGATCGAAAACCACGCTCACGTTGGCTCTGGTGCTGGGCCTTTTGGCGGCACTCGCGGGTTACGCCGGCCTCAAGGCCACGGCTACCCAGGTGGCCGTCAACACGTCGAAGAATTTCGTCCCGGTCGTTGTGACGGCGACGGACCTCACCTTCGGCACCAAGCTCGACCGGGCGCAGCTGCGCGTGGTGCGCTATCCCAAGGAGAGCGTTCCGAACGGGGCCTACTCGAGCATCGATTCGGTCGCCGGCCAGACGACGAAGATCTTCCTGGCCGCCCGTGAGCCGATCACCGAACTGAAACTCTCGTCGCGCGGCGGCGGGCTATCGATGTTGGTCCGTCCCGGCATGCGCGCCACGAGCCTTGAAGTAAATCAGGTCTCCGGCGTGAGCGGCTTCGTTCTTCCGGGTGACAAGATCGACGTGCTCTGCACGATCGACGGCCACGGCTCCGATGAAGATACCGTCACGAAGACCATTCTCCAGAACGCCGAAGTGCTCGCGTCGGGCCAGAAGACGGCCCAGCAGGACAACAAACCGATCACCGTGCAGGCGGTCACCATCCTCGTGACTCCGGCCGGCGCCGAGAAGCTGGCGCTCGGTCTGAGCGAAGGACGGCTCCACCTCGTGCTCCGCAACCCCGAAGACTCCGACACGGTTCAAGTGGCGTCGCTCAGCACGCCGCAAATGCTCGCCGGCGTTACGCCGAACAGCACGGAAGCGGTTCGCCGCGCGCCTCCCCGAGGCTCCAAGGTCTCGAAGGTCTCGAAGGCGCCCACGACGACCACGACCGAAACCCGCCCGGTTCGCATCGGACGGGAGCCCAAGCCGGTGGTCAGAATCATTCGGGAAGCCAAGGTGACCGAGCAGTCGGCGCCGAAGGATTCCGCGCAGTAATTCACGTCTCTACGGAAGGAGATCTAGAATGAATCGCCAGAACCAGACCTCGATGGACCGCTGCGGGCGCCTCAAGGCCCTTGCCGCGATCCTCTCCCTCGGCCTCGCGTTCGCCGGGTTCGCATCCCCGGCAACCGCGGCGTCCGGCTCCGCGTTCCCGCTTGCGGTGAGCGTCGGTCAGTCGCTCGTCCTCGAGACGCCGAACGAAGTGAGCACCGTTTCAATCGCCGACCCCAAGGTGGCGGACGCGGCGGTCGGCTCGCAGCGAACGGTTGTCGTGAACGGCAAGGCCGCGGGCGTCACCTCCCTCGTGGTCTGGGAGGAAGGCGGGAAGTACACGCTCTATCAGGTGACCTGCACCGACCCGCGTCGCAAGCAGCAGGTCCTCTTGAAGGTCAAAGTCTCGGAAGTCCTCACCGATAAAATGAAGGAACTCGGGCTCGACTGGCAGGGTAGCGTCACGTCGGCCCAGCACCTCGACGGCACGCTCCGCGCGGGCCTCTTCACGACGAAGGTCGAGACGCCGAACGAGCCGCTTCTGCTCGGATCGAAGACCGACGCCTTCGCCGTCTGGAACAAGACCTCTGGCTCAGCGCGCTTCATGACCACGCTACGAGTTCTCGAGGAGAACGGCTCGGCCCGCACGCTCGCGAGCCCGAACCTGGTCGCTCTGAGCGGCGATTCGGCGTCCTTCCTGGCCGGCGGCGAGTTCCCGGTGCCGGTTCCGCGCTCGGTTTCGGGCGAGGCATCCTCCGTCACGATCGAGTGGAAGGAATACGGCGTGAAGCTCGGATTCCTGCCGACCGTGCTCGGTGACAATCGCATTCAGTTGGCCGTCTCCCCTGAAGTCAGCGCCCCCGACTACTCGCGCGGTCTTCAACTCGCGGGATACGTCGTGCCGGGCCTCGTCAGCCGGAAGATTTCGACGACCGTCGAATTGAATTCGGGCGACGTGCTGGTCATCGGCGGCGTGAAGCAGGAAGAGACCTCGGTTCGGACGAAGAAGGTCCCGATCCTCGGCGACATCCCGATTCTCAACTTCTTCTTCAAGCACAAGTCGACGTCCAAGATCTCGCGCGACCTCCTGATCGTCGTCACGCCGGAGATCCTCGGGCAAATGGCCAAGACCGACCCCGCACTCCCGACGGACGCTCCGGAGAAGGTGAAATAACGAGCATGAATCTCGCTCCGAATCACGAGAGCCGGCAGCGCAGGCCTGACGAGGGGATCGCGGTCATCTGGGTCGCGGTCTTCCTCCTGGTCTCGCTCTGGTTCGTCTCGCTGGCCATCGACATGGGTAAGTTGATGGCGGCGAAGACCGAACTCCAGGCCGCGGCTGATGCAGCCGCTCTGGCTGCCGCCTCCTCCGTCGATCTGAAGACGGGGAAGATCGTGCAGGACCAGGCTCGGATTCGGGCGGCGCTCGTGGCTTCGAAGAACCGTGCCTACGAAGGGGTCGAAACCCCGGTCGTCATCGACGCGGCGGGTGATGTCTCCTTCCCAGCGGCGAATCGAGTGCGGGTGATCGTCCGGCGCGAGTCCGCGACTGGAAATCCTGTGCTGACGCACTTCGCCCAGACACTGGGAATGCCGGCGTTAAGCGTCAATGCGGACGCCACGGCCGAAGTGCGAGTGATTGGCGAACCGTGCGAGCGTCTGGCACCGTTTGCCCCGGAGGACGTTCCACCGGCCGGATTCGTTTCGGATTGCGCCGTGGACTATGTGTTGAAGGACGGCTCCGGAGGTGGCTCCACCTCGGGAAACTTCCAGCTTCTCGACTATCCGCCTTGCCCCGAGAGCGACTTCAATGGTGGTGGCGCGGCGGCGATTTATCAGTACACGCGATACGGCTACGACTGCTGCCTCAACATCGGGCAGGAGCTCGTCTGGACGCAGCCCGGAAACAAGGTCGGTCCGTTTCGGTCGGCGCTTCAGGATCGCTTCGACGAGGACACCGACCGCCGGAACGGCATCTGCTTTCAGGACTACACAGGCAACGCCAAGCGCATCTTCATCACGCCGATCATCGAGTCGTTCAACGTGAACGGAAGGAAGCAGGTTCGCATCGTGAAATTCGCGGCCTTCTTCCTGAAGGATCGCCCGGCGGGCAGCATGGTGAAGATCGGCGTGCGTGGGCAGTTCATCAACTACGTGGTTCCCGGAAACAGCGGCCCGAATCCTCCGGCCGACAGCAAGATCTTCGGCATTCACCTGGTCGAATAGGGAGAGGTCGTCATGGCGGACGGAGATCACAAGAACGGCACGTGGAACGGCGGCGCTCAGGGTCCAGGACCCGGCGTGCCCGCGAATGGGAACGGAACGGGATCGTCGGGCCAGCGCTCGCACTCCGGGCCGGAGCCGATCACGGTGCTCGTGATTCTAGAAGACGAATCGTCGCGGCGCTCGACGCTGGCGATGGTGCAGGGCATGCCCGGCGTCGAAGTGGTCGGCGAACGGCACGAGCTTCGTAGCGGACTCCTCCTGGCGCGCCAGAAGAAGCCGCGCATCGTCGTGCTCGACCTTCCCGCCGACTACGAGGAGTCGCTGAACGCGGCCGCTCAATTCAAACTCGACGCGCCGGATACGGCGCTCTTTCTGGTCGGTGGTTCGCTCGATCCGCAGTTCTTGCTCAAGGCGATTCGCGCGGGCGCCCAGGAAGTGTTGAAGAAGCCCCTCGACCGGGCCGTGATTCAGGAAGCGATCGAGCGTGTCTCACGGAGCGGCGCCGCCCGCTCCGCCGCGGCGGGATCCCGAGCGCGCTCGATCATCACCGTCTTCACGACCAAGGGCGGCGTCGGATCCACGACGCTCGCCGCGAACTTGGCCGTGAGTCTCAAGGCTCAGTACGGAGTGGAGACGGTGCTGGCCGACTTCGAAACGCAGGCGGGCGGCGGAGCCCACGTGCTCGGCCTGAAGGGGGACCGGTCGATCAACGACCTCCTCCGTGCGCCGCGACTCGACTCGGCCGCGCTCACGATGAACCTGCTCCGGCACCAGAGCGGCTTGGCCGTGCTGGCGCAGCCGGAGGAGCTGACGCACGCGGAGCCGCTCACGGCGGCCCAGGCCGGCGAAATCGTCGACGCCCTCTCCGCGACGTTCGACTGCGTCGTTGTCGACTCGCCCCACGCCTTCGAGGAGATCTCGCTCGAGCTGCTCGACCGCAGCACGATCATTCTCCTGGTCGTGGAACTCAGCATTCCGTCGATTCGCGCCACGCGCCGCGCCCTGGAGGTGCTGGAACATCTGCGCTTCACCGAGATTCCGAACCGCGTGCAGCTGGTCGTGAACCGCTACAGCGGCTCCCGCGGCTTCATCACGCTCGACCAGCTGCATGAGGCGGTCGGCATGAGGGCCGCGCACACCGTGCACAACGACTACCGCCGCGTCTTCGCGTCGGTGAACGCCGGCCGCGCGCTCTGTCTGGACGATCCGGACGCGCCGGCGGCGAAAGACATCACCGCGATGGCCGGTAGACTGATCGGCCGAGAAACCCCGGCGACGCCCGTCGAAGACAACCTTCGTCGGGGATTCTTCGGAAGGAAGGTGCTTCGATGAACCTGCGAGATCGATTCCGGAAGCCGGGAATGAGCCAGGCCGTGTCGCCTACCAACGGTTCGACGGCGCCCACCTTTGAGTCGGAGACCAATGGCGTCACCGCCGTCCGGACCGGGCGCGGCGACGAGTACATGGAGTTGAAGCGCCGGATTCATCGGGAGCTGATCGGCAAGCTCAGCATGACCAACCTGGAAGGGATGGACGAAGCACGCCGTCGCGACCAGGTGGAGGCGCTCGCGCGCCGCATCCTGGGCGAATCGAACCTCGGACTATCGCGCCCCGACGAGGAGCGCCTGATCCAGGAATTGCTGCACGACGCCTTCGACCTCGGGCCGATCACGCCCTACCTCCTGGACGAAGAAATCTCGGACATCCTGGTCAACACGCACCGGCAGGTCTACGTGGAACGCCTCGGCAAGCTCGAGATGACCGACGTCCAGTTCCGGGACGAAGCGCACCTCCGCCTCATCATCGATCGCATCATCTCGCGCGTCGGCCGCCGCATCGACGAGTCGACGCCTCTCGTGGACGCCCGGTTGCCGGACGGCTCGCGCGTGAACGCCATCATTCCGCCCGCCGCCATCGACGGACCGATTCTTTCCATTCGCCGTTTCCGCCGCCGCGCCCTCTCCATGGAGAATCTCATGGAGCTCGGCTCGATCTCGGATCCGATGGCGAAGTTCCTGAACGGCTGCATCCGCGCCCGCCTGAACATGCTCATTACGGGCGGCACGGGTTCCGGTAAGACGACCCTTCTCAACATTCTTTCGCGCTACATCCCGGAAAACGAGCGCGTGGTCACGATCGAGGACTCGGCGGAACTCCAGCTCCAGCAGCCGCACGTCGTCCGCCTCGAGACGCGCCCGCCCAATATCGAAGGGAAGGGGACGATCGCGCAGCGCGACCTCGTCCGAAACGCGCTCCGTATGCGTCCCGACCGCATCGTGGTCGGCGAAGTCCGCGGCGCGGAAGTGATCGACATGCTCCAGGCCATGAACACGGGCCATGACGGTTCGCTCTCGACGATTCACGCCAACACGTCTCGCGACGCGCTTCACCGGCTCGAGAACTTGGTCCTCATGGCCGGACTCGCGCTTCCGGATCGCGCCATCCGCGAGCAGGTGGCGTCGGCGCTCCAGCTCATCATCCACGTGTCGCGCGTCTCCGACGGTACCCGCAAGGTGCTGAGCATCCAGGAGATCGTGGGCATGGAGGGGCCGGTCGTCACCATGCAGGAAATCTTCCGCTTCCGCCGGACCGGTCTCGGTAAGGACGGCGCGGTCGAAGGCGTCTACGAAGCCACGGGTGTGGTTCCTCACCTCGTCGAGCGGATCGAGCTCGCCGGTGTGGACATGGGCGGTCTGTTCGAGCGTAGCGGAGGAGGGCGCCGATGATCTTCGCCCTCGTATCGCTTCTCATCTTCGCCGCCGTCGCCACGCTGGCGGCTGGGATGCTGCTCCGGCGGAAGGAGAAGGACACCGATGCCGTAAAGACCCGTGTCGGCGGCCGAAAGGCGAAGGCGACCTCTGGCGGCGCCATCGTCGTGGAGCGCGACACGCGGCTCAGTTCGCTTCCGTTCCTCGACGGCGTGCTCCGGAAGATGTCGTTCTCGCGCCGGATCGAGCTCCTGCTCTACCAGGCCGGAAGCAACATGCGCGTCGCGACCTTCCTGTTGGTCGTCGCCGTCGCGGCGCTCGCCGGCTACCTGGGCGGATACATCGTCTTCACGCGGCTACTTCATGCGTTCGTCTTCGCGGGGTTGGGCGGTTTCGCCCCCGTTTTCTTCCTCTTGCAGAAGAAGTCTTCGCGCATGCGCGCCTTCGCCGAGGAGTTCCCCGACGCGCTCGACCTCCTCGTGAGCGCGCTCCGGGCCGGCATCTCGTTCTCGGCGGCGCTTCAGATCGTTGCCGACGAATCGCCCGAGCCGGTGCGCTCGGAGTTCGCCATCGTGGTGGAGGAACAGGCGCTCGGTCTCGACCTCCGCGAGGCGCTGACGAACATGGCGAATCGCGTCGATTCGCTCGACCTCAAGTTCTTCGTGACGGCGGTCGTCCTCCAGCGGGACACCGGTGGTAACTTGACCGAAGTGCTGGAGAACACGAGCAACCTGATCCGCGACCGGTTCCGCATTCTGGGCGACATCATGACGTTCACGGCCCAAGGGCGTCTGACCGGACTGATTCTCACGTGCCTGCCGCTTGGACTCGGCATCTTCATGGCGATGGTCGCTCCCGACTATTTCCACAAGATGTGGGACCACCATAGCGGCAAAGCGATCCTAGGGTTCGCCGTGGTGATGCAGATCCTCGGCGGGCTCGCCATCCGTAAGATCGTCGACATCAAGGTGTGACGCCATGTTCCTGATCTCCACCTTCCTGCTTGCTGTCGCTCTTGCGGTTGGCGTCTACGGGGTCTATTCCTCGATGGTGCGCGACCGTGACCCCGTGGCCATACGGCTCCGCGACCTGCGAACTCGCGCGCTGGCCGCCCGTCCCGTTCACGACGATG
The DNA here is from genome assembly GCA_031370645.1 of Candidatus Eiseniibacteriota bacterium. Lineage (GTDB taxonomy): Bacteria > Eisenbacteria > RBG-16-71-46 > SZUA-252 > SZUA-252 > SZUA-252. The sequence continues at coordinate 29,723 of JANMQV010000071.1, forward strand.
AACGTCCGTCGTTCCTCCTTCAATTCCTCGCCATGCTCGGCGGGTTCCTCCCGGCGGAGGACAGCAAAGAATCGCTCCAGTCAGGGCTCGTCCGGGCCGGCATTCGGGACGCTACGGCGCCGATGGTGTTCATCGGCGCGAAGATCGTCTGCGCGGTCCTTGCCGCGAGCGGCTGGCTCACGGTCAATTTCGCCATGGCGCGTCCTCTCGGATCGACGCTCTTCAGCGGATTCGTGGCGGGCGTCGTCGGCTTCTACCTTCCGACGCTTTGGCTCTACATGAAGGGGGAAACGCGCCGCGGAAACATCCAGCGGTCGCTCCCCGACGCACTCGACCTCCTGGTCGTCTGCGTGGAGTCGGGGCTCGGCTTGAACGCCGCCGTGGAGCGGGTAGGGCGTGAAATCGCGCTCGCCAGCCCGGCCTTGAGCGACGAACTCCTCATGGTGAATCAGGAAATTCGCACCGGCTTGGCCCGCGGCGAGGCGCTCCGGCGCTTGGCGCGGCGCACGGGCGTCGAGGACGTCTACGCCTTGACCGCCATGATGATCCAGGCGGACCGCCTCGGAACCAGCATCGCGCAGTCGCTCCGGGCGCACGCCGAGTCGATGCGGACGAAGCGCCGTCAACGGGCGGAGCAGATGGCGCGGAAGGCTGGCATCAAGCTCGCGTTCCCGCTCGTCTTCCTGATTTTTCCCGCGCTTCTCGTAGTGATCCTGGGCCCCGCCGCGATCCAGCTGATGGAAGCGATCGCGGCCCAGAACTCGACGCGCTGAGCGTCGCTCTAAGGAGGATATTCTCATGGTGATGAAGATCGTGTTGTGGGGACTCGTAGTCGCCTTCGGACTCATGTGGCTCTCGCGCCGCGCCGGAAACAAGCGTAGCGCCCGCTAATCCACGCCGAGGCCACCCTCCGACGGGGTCGCGCGATACCGCGCGGCCCCGTTTCGTTTGGAATAGTAGGCCCCGCCCCGGCGTAGTAGAGTCGGCCCCCGATGACGGCCGCGCGATCCGATCGAACGCAACTCGCGGACGACGAGCTCATCCGGCTTGTTCGCGCTGGGGAGACCGACGCCTTCGCGGAGCTCGTCCGCCGCACCCGGCGAGACGGCTACCGCCTGGCGCGCCGAATTCTCCGCCGGCACGAGGACGCCGACGACGCATTGCAAGATTCCTACGTGAAGGCCTTCCGCGCCCTCGACCGTTTCGAGGAAGGCAGGGCGTTCGGCCCCTGGTTCGCCACCATCGTGGCGCGAACCGCCCTCTCGGCCCTGCGGCAGGAGAAGCGGCGGGCCACGGCCTCCCTCGACGACCCGGCGCCGGAGGGGAACGTGCCGCTCGCGGAGCGCGTCGCCGATCCGGAGCAGGATCCGGCCCTGCTCGAGCAGTGGCTCCTGGCGGAGCGGGCGTTCGAGGCGCTCTCCGATGAGCACCGCGCCATTCTCGCTCTCCGCGTGGACGCCGATCTTTCCTACGCCGACATCGCCGCGACGCTCGGAGTTCCGCTCGGCACGGTCATGTCGCGGCTCGCCCGGGCGCGCGAAGCGCTCCTCGAGGAGATGCGCGAACTCGCTCCGAAGCGAAGAATGGTGGACCCCCGATGATGACGAACCATCCCTCCCCCGAAGATCTCTTTGCCTATCGGGACGGCGAGCTCGAACCGGAGAAGCGTAGCCTGATCGAGGCGCACGTCCTCTCGTGCAGCGCCTGCCTCACGCGGCTGGACGATATGTCCGACGCCGAAGGGATGCTGCGTCAGGGGCTGCAGGATCCGAACGAAGCCTATTTCGAGCGGATGACCGAATCGGTCATGGGCCGGGTGACGGGAACGGCGCCGGCGGGAGCCGCGGCGGGTGCTCCCGCCCGCGCCGGATCGGCGGAGCGCCAGAAGAGCGCGGGGGACGAGCCGAAACGGGCACGGGAAGCGGAGTCGCGGGACGAGCGGGCCGGCCGTCGCTCCAAGTTCGACGATGGGCCGCGTAGCCGCGCCCCTGGGCTCCCCTGGCCGGCGATCCTTTCGGCCGCATCGGCCGCCGCCGCGGTGGTGGTCGTCGTCGTGATGCTGGTGCAGCGGCAGGATGCCTGGCGGCATGCGCCCGCTCCCGGAGTGGTCGGGCTCGAGGAGAAGAAGAAGGCGGAGCCCTTGGACGTGGTCGCGCCGGAGGACCAGGCGGTGCCGGCGCCGGCGCCCACCGATGCGAACCGTGAGCAGCCTGCCGAGGGTGGCACCGTCGCCGGTGCGGCGAAAGACGAGCTCTTGGCGAAGTCGGCGGAGCCGCCGACCGCGGCGGAGCAGCCGAGCGCGGCGGCGCCGTCGCTGCCGTCGGCCGACCTCGCGCCCGTCCTGAGCGCGAAAGAAGATGCCGCGGGCTCCAAACGCGAAGGTGAGATCCGAACGCAAAGCGCGGCGGGGGCGCTCCCCGAAGCGGCGGAGCAGAAACAGGGGATCGACCTCGGAGACCGTGTGGACGCGCTACGAGCCAGAGCCGATGCGGCGGCGCGTTTCGCTCCCACACGGGCCGGCCCCGGTTTCGCCGAGGTGACGGGACGCTACGGACTCCCGCTCGTCTACGACCCGGCGCGGGTTCCCGGAAGCACCTTGTTGCGAGCGGAGGGTGACCTTCGTCTCCTCTATCAAACCGGTCGCGCCGGCGACGACTCGGCGCGCGTGCGGCTCTACCTGGCCGAGGCGGCAAGGGAGCGAGGCGCCGGCTCGTTCGACGCGGAGACGTTCGATGCGATCGTGCACCACTACCGCCGTGCCGTGGAACTCGCGCGCGACCCGGAGACGGCTCGCATGGCGCGGAAGCGGCTGGAGGATTTCGTGTCGCGGAACGCGCCTCAGGAGTGACGAGGGGTTAGGGCCGACCGCGTCGCGAGCTTTTCTTCTTCGCTCCGCCCTTCTTCTCGCCACCGCTCTTCTTCACCGCCGCCCTCTTCCGCGATGCCGCTTTCTTCCCTCCGGCGCGGCCCGACTCCTGCCGAAGCCGCTGCTCGAGGCCGCGCAAGATCGTCTCCTCGGTCGGTGCCAACGAGCCGCCCGACTCGCCGAAGTCGACGATCACCGGCCCGATGCGTCGCGCCGCGGCGATCGCTTGTTCGGTAAGCGAGGCGCGGCCGATCCCGATCGCAATGAGCGCCATGTTCATGGCATCCCGGACCCGATTCTTGGCGCGGTGGATCTCCCGCTCGATCGTCCCGATCGATGGGGCGAAGGCTTCGTCCGGAAGTTCGGGGCGATCGATCGCGAGGAGCGCATGAAGCATCCACCCCGCGCGCGCGGTCCACTCGCCGCGGGCCGCGATCCACTCCTCCGAGAGCGCCGGCGCCGCCTTGGCGGTCGCCGCCCAGCGGGCGAGCAGATCGGCGATCACATAATTGTCGAGCGTCCCCGCCCAGGCTCGAAGCCGCGCCGCGGTCGCGCCGCGCTCTCCGGCCACGAGCGTCGCGAGAATGCGCGCATCGTGATTCCGAGTCGCCCAGAGCGTCTCGGCCATGGTCGGGGAAGTACCGATCTGTTTCGCCAGCGCGCGAAGATGCCGAAACGCCGCTCCGTAGGTCGGCGGCGGGATGCCGTGCCGCGCGTAGAGCGCTCGGTTCTCGGGGAGTCCCATTGCCTCGAGCGCGGCGAAAATTTGCGGGAGGGTCACGGGACCAGCCGGCGTTTCATCCGGTGAAGCGCGAGGATCCCGAAGACGACGGCGCCGATTGCAAGATAGGCGATGCTGTAGGGGATCATCGGGTGCGGCATGCCAAGCGTGGCCGAGCGCACGAGAAGCGACACGTGCGTCAGGGGAAGGCACCAGGCGATCGGCTGCGCCCACGTCGGGAGGACGTCGAGCGGGAAGAAGGTCCCTCCGAAGGTGAACATCGGCAGCACGAAGAGCGACATCGGCACGGTGAAATGGGAGATGTTCGTGACCATCGACGTGATGGTGAGCCCGACCCCCGCGAAGAAAAAGCCGCCAAGAACCGCGATGGGGAGGACGAGGAGTCCGGTCGGCCAGGAAACGAGCCCGAACGCCGAGATGACCCCGAGCATCACGGTCGCGGCGAGCAGCGACTTCGTGGCGGCGAAGAGCATCTCGCCCAGGATCACGTCCTCCACGAGGAGCGGCGTGGCCAGGATGGCGTCGAAGGTCTTCTGGTAGTACATGCGGATGTACGACGCGTACGTCATCTCGAGGTACGACCAGAAGAGAATCGACACGGCGACGGTGCCGGGCGCGAGGAAGTGGAGGTAGTCGACGACGCGCCCCTGATAGTGGAGCGTCCCGATCAGACTCCCAAGCCCCATGCCGAAGGCGAGCAGATAAAGAATCGGTTCCAGGATGGTCGGGAGCCCCTCGATCGGAAGGGTGACGAGGAAGACATCGATGTTCCGCCGCCAGACCCGCGTCGCCCGCCACGAGATGTTCCGAAGGAGGTCCACGATCGTTCTCAATTGCGGAGCGCCCGGCCGGTCCGCTTGAGGAAGACATCCTCCAGCGTGGCCCGGCGAATCTGCCGCTCCTGGTCGGGGAAGCGCTCGTCGAAAAAACGCTCCGCCCCCTCGCCGTCCTCCGGATAGAAGAAAAGCCGGTCGCCGATTTCCTCCAGGCGTCCCGGGAGCGCACGCGCGGCGGCTGTGAACTCCGGCGTGTGGTTCCACGCTTCGATCACGGTGTGCCCGATCTCCTGCGCGATCAACTCTGTCGGCGCTCCGTCGAGGAGAATCTTCCCGTGATCGACGAGGATGACCCGGTCGCAGAGCTGGGTCGCCTCCTCCATGTAGTGCGTCGTCAGGAGGACCGTCACGCCGGTGTCGCGAAGGGCGCGGATGCGCGTCCAGATGGAGTGGCGCGCCTGAGGATCGAGCCCCGTGGTCGGCTCGTCGAGGATGAGCACGCGCGGCTCATTCACGAGGGCGCGCGCGAGGATGAGCCGGCGCTTCATCCCGCCCGAGAGCGCGTCGACCTTCGACTTGAGGCGATCGCCGAGCGAGACCGCGTCGAGCAATTCGAGCGCGCGCTTCTTCGCCACGTCGGGGGGGATGTCGAAGTAGCGCGCGTAGACGAGGAGGTTCTTCAAAACGTCGAAGTCGGGGTCGAGGTTGTCCTCCTGCGGGCAGATACCGAGCATCGCCTTCACCTCGCGCGGCCGGGTGCGGACGTCGATTCCGAACACTTCCGCGCTGCCCGAGGAGGGGGGAAGGAAGCAGGAGACCATCCGGACGGTCGTCGTCTTGCCCGCGCCGTTCGGCCCGAGGAAGCCGACGACTTCGCCCGCGCCGACCTGAAACGAAACGCCGCGCACCGCCTCGGTCTCGCCGTAGGACTTCACGAGATCGCGCGCGACGATCGCTACTTCATTCGACCTCGATTCACGAGACATCATGGGTTCGACTTTAGCACGGTAGGACCGGAGTCTGGATCGGTGCCCCGTGGCGACAGCGGGCGACCGTGCGAAGCGGCGCTAGCCCGCGACGAGTAGGCTCGTCACGTACATGAGGAGAAATCCCGTCACGAACCCCGCGGCTGCGCGACCCCGTCCCAGCGCCTCCAGGGCCGAGCCGCCCTTGGCCTGTGCCTGCGCCAGAATCCGAACGACCTGGAAGATGGCGCCGGCGCCGATTCCGAGGAAGAGGAGCGAAAGCGGATCCGAGTAGGTGAAGGCCCCGGCCCACGTGCCGAGAATCGTCGGCCCGCCTCCGATCAGCCCGAGCATTACGAGATTTCGAGTTGAGGCGTTCCCTTCGACCAGAGGAGAGAGGATCGCCAGTCCCTCGGTCGTGTTGTGGAGCGTGAAGCCGATGATGAGGAACGAGCCGAGCGCCACCTCGCCGAGCGTGTAGGCCGCCCCGATGGCGAGCCCCTCGCCGAGATTGTGGAGCCCGATACCCACGGCGATCAGGATGGCGAGGCTCAACCCGCTCGGCTTCCCCTCGCCCCTCGCCAAGGCGCGGCCGGCGGCGGTGATGCCGAGGAACGCGGCCACGGCGCCGAGCGCCGTCAGGAGCACCCCGTTCACGAACGACGGTACGCGCCCCGCGATCTCGAGCGCCTCCTTCAGGGTGTCGATGCCGAGGAAGACGAGGAGTCCCATCGTGAGGGCGAGCCAGAAATCGAGCCAGGCGCGCGGCGCGGCGCGAAGGGCCGGGAGCCAGAGGAGCCCCAGAAATACCGGCGCCACGCCGACGTAGACGCCGAGCAGCGCGAAGACCAAGAGGAGCCGCGGGGTCGGGGCGGGAGTCCGCGTGGCAATATCGATCGTCTTGACGTGTCGGATGCCGTTCCCGCTCAGCACCGTCACGGTGTACGGCTCTCCCTCGATCCAGTCGTACGGGATCGAGATCGTGGCCCCGCCGAGTTTGCCGAGGGTGCGGTCGGGCGTGATCGAGAAGTCCCAGAGCGCGTCGTTCACGAGGAGCTGTCCCACCTGGAACGGCTCCGGTCCTTCGTTGCGGACGTGGAGGACGATCTCCTGCTGCTTGAACTCCACCCGCTCGAAGGCGAGCCGCTCGATCGGCGCGGGGGTCAGCGTGAGGAGACGGCTTCCGCCGTTCGCGAACCAGACCACCATCGCCGCCACCAGGACGATCGGGAGGACCGCCGCGGCGGCCGCCTTCCAGCGGTTCATCGAGCCGACCTCACGGCTTCACCTCGAATTGCCCCAGCCATCCCAGTTCCGCGAACTCGTTCTGATGCGCGTGGAAGAGATAGCGCCCCGGGAAGGGATACTTGAATTCCAGGATGGCGCGTTCCGCCTGGCCGAGCGTCACGACATCGGTGAAGGTGCTCGGCGTCATGCTCGTGCCGGTGGGGTAGACGTGGAAAAAGGTGGCGTGCGTGTGCATGGAATTCACGAGATCCAACTCGGTGATGTTCACGAGGTAGACGCGCTGGAGCTCGTTCACCTTCACCGGAATCGGATAGTCGCGGAAGTAGACGTTCGCGAAGCCGTTGACGGTGTAGATCTCGTTGTCTTCGCCGTTCAGGTCGGTGTCGAAGCCGTTCATCATCATCACCATTTCGCGCGCCGGAGGGCGCGGCGTCTTCGGATCGATGATGAACACTCCGTAGAGCCCGCGCGCGATGTGCATCTTCGCCGGCATGGTGTGACAGTGGTAGAGTTGAAGCCCGTAGGGCTCGGCATTGAAGGCGTAGGTGAACGTGCCGCCGGGCGGCACCTGCTCGAACACGCCGTCCATCCCCGCGGGGTGGTAGCCGTGGAAGTGCATCGAATGGGGCATCGTCCCGCGATTACTAAAATAGACGCGGATCGAATCGCCCTCGGTGCAGCGGAGCGTCGGGCCCGGGATGGCGCCGTTGTAGGTCCAGGCGGGAAAGCGGATGCCGGGCGCCACCTCCACTACCTTCTCCTCGGCCCAGACGGTGTATTCGCGGAGTTTCCTGCCGCCGGGCAGAACGGTGACCTTGCCGGGATCGAATTCGGTGAGAGTGCGAATGGCGTGATCTCGAGCCTGGGCGGAGAGCGAATCAGCCGAGCCGAGGGGCGCTTTCGCGGGGCCGGCGCCGGTGCCGCAACCCGCCGCGGTCAGGAGCGACGCCGCGACGAACGCTGCCATCGCCGCATGGAGGCCGCCGCTCCGCGCGTGCCGCGGCGCCGCGGTCACTTCTTCTCGACCTTCATCTTGCCGCCCATGCCGGGATGCGTGCAGCAGGTGTAGGCGAACTCCCCCGACTTCGGCATCGTGACGGTCACCTCGCGGCGCTCGCCCGGCTTCAAGGGAGGACCGCACTCTACGTTCATGCCGACGACGCGGAAGTTGTGGAGCACGTTCGTCGACTCGTCGTTCGTCACGATGAAATGGATCCGCTCCCCGGGCCGGAATTGCAGCGTTGGATTCGATCCGTTGAAGGTGTACTCCCTCATGCTGAGCGCCACGGTCCGCTCGGGGCCCGCGCCGGACGCGCTGAGGCGCGCCACGAGCGACGGGGCCGCCACGGCGGCGACCGCGAGGAGGAGCAGGATGGGGAAGAGAACACGTTTCGGCATCGGATGGCTCCTCGGGAGTTCGATGATCGGGTCGCCAATCAGTCTGCTTTAGGGTAGCCTAAATGTCAAGGTACCCCCTAGGCTAGGGAGTCGCGCCGGGATCCCCCCGCGCCGCAGTCCGAACGGAGCCCATGGCCGCCGTCACGCACGCCGTCGAAGACTACTTGAAGGTGATCTGGAAACTGAGCCACCGCGGCCGGGAGGACGAGCGGGTGCCGGTCGGTGATATCGCCGCCCATCTCCGCGTCTCGGCTCCCTCGGTCACGGGAATGGTGCAGAAACTCCAGGGGATGGGGCTCGTCCAGTACGCGCGCTACGACGGTGTGAGGCTGAGCGCCAAGGGGCGGAAGATCGCGCTCGAGATCGTTCGCCACCACCGCCTCTGGGAGCTCTACCTCCACACGCGGCTCGGTGTCCCGCTCGACCGCGTCGACCTGGAGGCGGAGCGGCTGGAGCACGTGCTGAGCGACGACATGGAAGAGCTCCTGTCGCGCGCGCTCGGCGATCCGACGCACGATCCGCACGGCGATCCGATTCCGACGAAGGCGGGCGCCATGGGGACGGTGCGCGGCGATCCGCTCCCGTCGCTCGCGCTCGACACCTCCGCGGTCGTGACGCACGTGAGCGACCGGCAGGCGGATAAACTCCGCTACTTGGTGACGCTCGGATTGGTGCCGGGCGCTCGCGTGGTGCTCCTCCATCGCGCGCCGTTCGGGGGTCCGCTCACGCTTCGGGTGGGGCGGAAACGCTGCGCCATCGATCCCGATCTGGCGGCGTTGGTGCGCGTGAGCGAGGAAGCCCCCGCGAAGCCGCGCCGCACTCCCCCTCGCTCCCGCTGATTCAACCGAATAGAAGCGACGAAACATCCTCGAACGCCGTGACGCAGGGCGGGCCGCCGGCATGCTCGTATCGCGCGGCTCCGGGTATCCCAAGCGCGAGGAGCGTGCTCGAAACGGTGGGGAATCGCTCCCGGTGGAGGCAGACGGCGGGTTGACTCGAATCGCCATGATGCCGGAGCAATCCCGAAAGGAGTTCGAACCCCTCCCGGGCGTCGCGCGGCCGCTCTCCCCGAAGTCTCGCGAGGAGCGCGCGGGTGCGCGGTTCCTCGGCGTCATCCAGCTCCGCATGCGTGATCACATGCCAGCCCGGCGTGAGGTTCGAAGGCCGCGGTTCATCGTCGGGCCGAAGCGCGATCACCCACGACGGCCCGCCCGCCTCCAGTCCCACGAGCGAGCAGGGCGCGTACCGATCGCGGCCGATGATTCGGAGCGCGGCGTCGAGCCGGGCGGGATAGGGGTCGCCGGTCGCCGGGTCGATCGCGAAAGGTGCGTCGAATCCGGGGCCTGAGGCGGCGGCGTCAATGCAGAGCAGGCCGCGGGAGCGAAGCGGCGACGCCGGCGCGAGGGGCGGTTCGGAATCGCCGGTCGACGCGCCCGCCCGCGAACCCGACACGGCGGGCCGTCGATTCAAGAGCGCCGAGACGAAGCGCGCCTCGCGCACCGCGAGCCACGTCCCCCCGGCGAGAAGATCTCGCCCGCCGACCACCGGAGGCCGTTCACGCAAACGGGCCGGCCCCGAGGAGGGGCGGCCCGGCGACTCATCTCGATTCGCGCCGACGAGGATCGTTCCGGGGCCCAGGATCTCGAGGCCCACGATCAGCGTGCACACGGGGGAGGGGGCGCTAGACCCGCTCCTCCATCGGAATGTACGGAACATCGTGCCCGCCCGTGTAGATCTGGTCGGGGCGGAAAATGCGATTGTCCTTCAATTGCTCGAGCCAGTGCGAGAGCCACCCCGACACGCGCGCGATGGCGAAGATCGGCGTGAAGAGCGCGGTCGGAATGCCCATCGCCTGGTAGAGAACGCCGGAGTAGAAGTCGACGTTCGGCGCGATTCGCTTGGGTGCCAGATGCTCGGCCACGATCTGCTCCACTTCCTGCGCGATGCCGAGAAGCGGATCGCCGCCCCGCTTGGCGATCGCGAGCTTCGCCAATTCTTGGAGTACCAGCGCCCGCGGATCCTTCACCCGGTAGATGCGGTGCCCGATCCCCATGATCTTCTGCTTCCGCGCGATCAGATCCTCGATGAAGGGGCGCACCTTCTCGACCTCGCCGATGTTCTTCAGCATGTGGATCACCTGCTCGTTGGCGCCGCCGTGGAGCGGCCCCGTGAGCGCGCCGATCGCGGAGGAAACCACCGTGTAGGGGTCGGCCAGTGTCGAACCGGTGACGCGTCCGCCGAAGGTCGAGGCGTTCATCGAGTGCTCGGCGTGGAGGATGAAGCAGACGTCCATGATGCGCGTCATTTCCTCGTCCGGCTCCTCGCCGGTCAGCATGTAGAGAAAATTCCCCGCGTGCGTGAGTTCCGGCTTCGGCGCGATGTACTCCTTGCCGTGGCTCAGCCGGTGGAACGCCGCCACGAGGGTCGGCGCCTTCGCGATGATCCGGACCACCGAGTTGTAGCGGTCCTCCGCGTTCAGCGGATCGCGATCCGGATAGAACATGCCGAGTGCCGCGATCGACGCCTGCAGCGCTTCCATCGGGTGTCCCGTGTCGGGGAGGCACTTGAGGAGGTCGATCAGGCGGAAGCGGATATCGCGGTTCGTGGAGAGATCGCGGGAGAACTTCTCGAGTTCCGTGCGGTTGGGAAGCTTGTCCCAGAGGAGGAGATAGGACGTCTCCTCGAACGTGCTTCGCTCGGCTAGCACCTCGATCGGCATGCCGCGATACTCGAGCACGCCCTGGTCGCCGTCGATCCAGCAAATGCTCGACTTCGCGGCGGGAACGCCGTCGAGACCGGGGACGTAGGGATACGGGGTCGGCGCCGCGGGCGGCGCCGGGGGAGCGGTACGCTCCGGCATGATTCAACCTCCGATGCCGCGGCAGCGCCGCGGCGGATGTCTGGGGGATCTTCGGACGAGACGAAACGTTTCTTCGTGCCTATTTTGCGCGTACCACGCACCGGAATCAACGCCGGAGGGGCGGGAATGGTCGCATTCCCGCCCCTCCCGAGGGTTCCACGCTCCATTCGGCGCGAAGTGGGTCAGCGCTTTCCGCGTTTTCCCCTCTCGGGCGAGGCGAATCCCTGGATCCGCTTGATCGCCGCCGCGTTGTCGTCCAGGAGACCGGCCGGCACGAGGCGTGGGACCAGGTCGACCCACTTCCGCTCCTTGGCGAAGACCTTGCGGAAGAGGGGCCCGGCTTCCTTCTCGCGGCCCAATTTCCAGAGCGCGGCCGCCTGCCAGAAGAGGATCTCCATGTTCGTCGGGGCAAGGCGCGCGGCTTCCTTGTAGGACGTCATCGCCTCCTCGACCTTCCCTTCCGTGACCAAGGCGTCTCCGTCGTCCACGTGCTTGTAGGCGCGCCAGAGCGTCACGAGGCGGCGGAGTTCTTCGATCGGGCGGGGATTGTCGTCCACGCGAAGGTCGAGGACGCGGTCGGCCCAAGGTCGGGACGAGCGCTTGCCGCGAACGATGACGATGGCCGCCGATTGCTGGCCGCGAATATCGCCTCCCGCTCGCTGTCCCGCTTCCAGTGCGGCGAGGAGGCGTGCGGCCAGATCCCCCCTTGCCGATTCGTACGCGCGCGCCATGGAGGGCCAAATCGACTTGTTCGACATCAGATTGGCCTGCACGGAAAACTGGGCGCCCGCGCGGTCGCCGGCGTCGGGAATGCACTTGTCGCCGGTGTGGACCGCCACGCCGCCGTCGGCATCGATCATCGCGACCTGCCGGACGTCGCGGTACTGGTCCTGCGCCAGGAGCTCTTGGAGAGCCTGCTTGGCGGAACGGCCGTCGCGCATCATTTGAAGTCCCTTCGGGCCGTAGCTCACTTCGACCAGCGACTGCGTGGCGACGGCGCCGACTCCCGGCTCCGCCCAGGGAACGATCGGGCCGACGGCGAAATAGTGCGATTGAACGGCGACGCCGATGTCGCCGGTCACGGAGTCGCGGGCCACGATCGAAAATGTGGCTCGAGCCGGGGACGCCAGGACGAGAACCGCGAAGACGAGGAGTGCGGTGATCAGTCGTTCGGTGCTGTTTGGGATGGGCACGAGGTCCTCCCTGGACCGGGTAGTGGCGTGAGGCAAAATTCGAATGCGGGGCGCTGGGGGATAAGCCGCAGCCCTTCGCGGGAGTCTCCCCAGGTTGGGAGGGCCCCGTCCGCGGGCGGCCGTGGCCCGTTCCAGCCAGCCTGTAAATAATTGATTTATTATAACTTACAGCGTCCGAGAGCCACTCTTTTCATTGTCTTGAAGGCTCGATTCCTGCATACTATCCGCCGCGTCCGTGAGGTGCAACGTCGCTCGTCAACCAAAGGTGGATCAATCACGCATGGCGCACCCCCGCTTCGCTCCCATCGCCCCATCGCTATTTCTAGCACTGGCCCTGGTCTGCTTCCCTTTGTCCGTCCCGGTGGCGCACGCCACGTGGGCCACCAACGGCAGCCCCGCTTCGCTTGCCGACTCGAACCAAGTGTTGGCGCGTTCGCTCGCCGACGGCTCGGGCGGCGTCTTCATGGTTTGGGAAGACTATCGGTCGGGTGACGCCGACATCTACGCGCAGCATCTCGACGGCGCCGGCACTCCGCTCTGGGGTTCGAACGGCACGCTCGTCGTATCCCAGACGGCCGGCCAGGAATCGCCTGTTCTCGCGACGGATGGTTCGGGCGGCATCATCGTGGCCTGGCAGGATGGCCGAAGCGGCGGCTACGACATCTACGCCCAAGCGCTGAACGCCGCGGGCGCGACGCGCTGGACGGCGAGCGGAGTTCCGATCTGCCTCGCCTCCGGCACTCAAGTTCTTCAGGTCGCCACCGACGACGGCGCGGGTGGCGCCATCGTGGCGTGGCGCGATCAGCGCGGGGCCGACACCGACATCTACGTGCAGCGCGTCGACAACGGCGGCACGACGCTCTGGACGTTGAACGGCGCGGCCGTCTGCGACACGATCGGAACGCAGAGCGACATTCGCATCTTGAGGGATCAGCAGGGTGGGGCGTTCATGCTCTGGCGCGACCGGCGGAGCGGCACCAATTCCGACCTCTATGCGCAGCGCGTGAACCCGAGCGGCGCCATGCTCTGGACTAAGAATGGCGTCGTCGTCACCGCCGCCGTGAACGATCAATTGGGCCCCGCGGTCGTGAGCGACGGGCGCTTCGGCTTCATCGCCGCCTGGCATGACGCGCGGAACGGCCTCGACTACGACATCTTCGCGCAGCGCATTCGCCCGAACGGTGCGGCGGCCTGGACCGCGAACGGTGTCGGAGTCTCCGTCACCGCGGCGAATCAGCAGTTGCCGGTGATCACCTCCGACGGCGCCGCTGGCGCAATCGTGGCCTGGTTCGATCCGCGTACGAACTCGCGGGGCGACGTCTATGCCCAGCGCGTGGATAGTCTCGGCGTTCAGAAGTGGACCGCGAACGGAGTGGCGGTCTGCGCCGCGGACAGCACCCAGTTCGTGCGCACGATCGTTTCCGACCAATCGGGCGGCGCCATCATCGGCTGGGACGACGACCGCGCCGGATTCCGCGAGGTGTGGGCGCAACACGTGAATGCGAGCGGTTCGCTCCTCTGGGCTCCGTTGGGACTTCAGATCGCGACGGCGGCAGGGCAGCGGAATCTCAATTCGTCCGTGGGCGACGGCCAAGGCGGCGCGATCTTCGCCTGGGAAGACTTCCGAAACGGGATCAAGTCGGACATCTACGCCTACCGTGTCACGTCGATCGGTACGGGCGTGGAAGCATCGGCGGCTCCGGCGGCTCCGGTCCGTCTCTATCCGGCGCGTCCGAATCCCTTCAATCCGCACACCGTTCTTTCGTATCGGATCGACCAGCCGGGTGCCGTACGGCTCGCGCTCTACGATGTGCAGGGGCGCTTGATTCGGGTCCTGGTCCGTGGCGACCGGCCCGCGGGGACACACGATGTCTCCTGGGACGGCACCGACTCGCGGGGGACACCCTGCGCCTCGGGCGTCTACTTCGCCCTCCTCCAAGCGGGCTCCGCGAGGCGGCAGACTTCGCTCACGCTCCTCCGGTAAACGGCGTTCCCGCAACGACCTCGGTTTCCTCGCCGGGCTCCGGGCAACCGGATTGACTCCCGGCGGGGAAACCGATACTGTTTCCGCAGTTCTGACGCAGCAACCTCTCTCGGGCAACCCCCACTCCGAACACCACATTCGAGGAAGCGTGGATCTTTTCGAGAAGTGTAACAACTTTACCGAGCATCGTTTGGCCCAGCGTGCGGGGATTTACCCGTACTTCCTCCCGATCGCCGAAAATCATGGTACCGAGGTCACGATCAACGGCCGCCGCCTCATCATGGCGGGGTCGAATAACTACCTCGGCCTCACGAAGCACCCCAAGGTGATCGCGGCGGCGGAAGAAGCGCTTCGCCGCTTCGGGACGTCCAACAACGGCTCGCGATTCCTGAACGGGACCCTGGAACTCCACGTGGAGCTCGAGGCTCGCCTGGCGAAGTTCATGCGCAAGGAATCGGCTCTCGTCTTCTCGACCGGCTACCTCACGAATCTCGGCAGCATTTCGGCCCTGAGCGACAAGGGCGATGTGGTCATCCTCGACAAGGAAGCCCACGCCTGCATCGTGGACGGCGCCAGGCTCGGCTACGGCGACGTGAAGCGTTTCCGCCACAACGACGTGAACGATCTCGAACGGGTTCTTTCATCGGTTCCGCCGAAGGCAGGGAAACTGGTCGTGGTGGACGGGCTTTACTCCATGGAGGGCGACATCGCGCCGCTCCCGGAGATCGTCCGCCTCTGCAAGGAATTCGACGCGAGACTTCTGGTGGACGACGCCCACGGCATCGGTGTGTTGGGTGATCGAGGCGCCGGCGCCTGCGACGCCGCCGGCGTGGAAGACGATGTCGACTTGGTGATGGGCACATTCAGCAAATCATTCGCGTCGCTCGGCGGCTTCATCGCCGGTCCGACCCGCGTCCTCGACTATCTCCGCCACCACGCGCGCGCCATGATCTTCTCGGCGAGCGTCACCCCGGCCAGCGTGGCCGCCGCCCTCGCGTCGCTCGAAATCATCGAGACCGAGCCGGCGCTCCGCGACCGCCTCCGCGCCATCGCCCTCAAGATGCGGACCGGCTTCCGGGCGCAGGGCCTCGAAGTCGGAAGCGGCGTCGGGACTCCGATCGTGCCGATCTTCATCGGCGACCGAATGAAAACGATGCAGGTCTGGCGAAAGGTGCTCGATCGTGGCGTCTTTGTGAACGCCATCGTCGTTCCGGCCGTTCAGCCGGGGCGGGACCTCCTTCGCACCTCCTACATGGCGACCCACAAGGACGAGCAGCTCGATACGATTCTCCGGGTCGTGGACGAGGTGCGGCAGGAAGTCGGTCTCGAATTGGTCCCCAAGGCCAACTAGGCGTTCGCGAACACCGTGGACGTCGTCCCGGTCGAGGGCTCGCGCGATCTAGCCCGCTTCATTCGATTTCCGCTCGAGCTCTACCGCGACCATCCGCATTGGGTGGCGCCTCTCTCCTCGGACGAGCAGGTCCGCCTCACCCCCGGAAAGAACCCCTTCTTCGAGCATGGCAAGGCCTCGACCTTCCTCGCGCTCGAGGGGGGGCGAATCGTCGGCCGCGTCGCCGCCTCCACCGACAAGAACCACGACTCGATCCATAGAGAGCGCCAGGGCGCGTTCGGATTCTTCGAAGCGCGTTCGGCCGCCGCCTCTTCGGCGCTTCTCGCCGCGGCGGAAGCATGGGCGCGCCAAGAGGGCGCGACGATCATGCGCGGGCCGCTCTCGTTCACCACGAACGACGAATGCGGACTTCTGGTCGAGGGCTTCGACCGGTCGCAGCCTCTTCTGATGCCCTACAACCCACCCGAGTACGGCGGCTGGATCGAATCCGCCGGCTACGCGAAGGCGAAGGACCTCTACTCCTTCTCGATCCCCGGCCCTTATAAAGCCAATCCTACCTTTCAGCGCATCGCGGAAATGGCGCGCCGCCGCTCGGGCGTCGTGACTCGCCCGATCGACATGAAGCGCTTCGACCAGGAGCTGGCGCGCGTGAAGGATATCTACAACAGCGCGTGGGAGAAGAATTGGGGCTTCGTCCCGATGACCGACGCCGAGATCGATCACATGGCGAAGCAGCTGAAGCCGGCTGTGGTCGCCGATTTTATCCGCTTCGCCGAAGTGGATGGAAAGACGGTGGCGTTTCTTCTCTACGTGCCCGACGTCAATCTGGCATTGAAGCCGGCGCGGGGAAGTCTCTTTCCGTTCGGCATCTTTCATCTCCTCCTGGGGCTTCCGCGAATTCGCGAGGGACGGCTCATGGCGCTCGGGGTCGTGCCGGAGCATCGGCGCACCGGGCTCGCGCCCTCGCTCGTCACGGATCTGGGTGAGGCGCTCACGAAGAAGGGCTACGGCCTCTCCACGATCGGCTGGACGCTCGAGGACAACGAGGCGGTGAACAATCTCGCGCTCGGCTATGGCTGCACTCGAAGCGCCGTGCACCGGATCTACGCCAAGCCGCTGAGCGCGTGAGCGGACCCGCCCCTTCGCCGGCAAGCGAGCCGCCGCGCTCGCCCGCGCCCGACGCCCCGCTCGCCGTCGTGACGGGGGCATCGGGGTTCGTCGGAAGCCACATCGTCGATCAACTCCTCGGCCGCGGCGCGCGAGTCCGCTGCATCCTTCGCCGCACTTCCTCACGGCGCTGGCTGGAAGGGAAGCCGGTCGAGATCGCCGTGACTCCGCTGGAGGACTCGGCGGCGCTCGCCGCCGCCGTCGCGGGGGCCACCTGGATCGTCCACGCCGCCGGGCTCACGAGCGCCCGGAACGCCGCCGAATTCCACGAAGCGAATGTCGGCGGCACCGAGCAGATGCTTCGCGCCGCCTTATCGGTAGGCTCGCCGCTCCGCCGCTTCCTCCTGATCTCGAGCCTGGCCGCCGCCGGACCGAGCCGTGACGGAATGCCGGTCACCGAGGCGCACCCGCCGCGCCCCGTTTCCGCATACGGCGAGAGCAAACTTCGCGCGGAGGAACTCGTCCTCCAAATCCGCCATCGCCTTTCGGTCTGCTCCATTCGCCCGCCGGCAGTCTATGGACCCCGCGACGAAGCGACGTTCAAGATCTTCGCGGCGGTGAAGCGGCACGTGCAGCCCGTGCTCCACCGCGGAGGGAAATTCTCGATCGTCCATGCGGAGGATCTGGCGCGCGCCTGCTGCCTCGCGCTCGAAGACGATCGTGCCTCGGGCGAAGTCTTCTTCGTCTCGGAGCCCGAGGTCACCGACTACGACCGGATGGGAAACGCCGCGAAACTGGCGCTTGGGACCTGGGCCGTTCGCTTCGAGCCGCCGGCGTGGCTCCTCGCGCTCGGCGCGCTCGGGGGGGAGGCGATCGGCGCGATGACGAATCGGCCACCGCTTCTCTCGCGGCAGAAGCTGCGGGAAATTCAGGCCGGCGACTGGATCTGCAGCTCGGCGAAGATCCGGTCGCATCTCGGCTGGGCGCCGGAGATGCAGCTCGCCGCCGGGTTTCGACAGACGGCGGCCTGGTACCGCGAGGCTGGCTGGCTGTAGTAGACTCGCTCCACGGGGGGCACGGATCAGGCCGGAGCCGGCACCCCGCGGAAGGACCCCTGGTGCGCCGCACTCTCCTCGTCCCGATCCTCGCCTTCTCGATCCTGACGGGTGCGGCAACTGTCGCCGGCAGGGAGGCCCTCGCCGCGCCGCCGATCTCCCGGAACGTCACCCTCCACGCGCATCTCACCGATTACCCCATCACTTCCGCCTGCACGGCATACGTTCACCCCGACGGGCGCGAATACGCCGTGGTCGGCACCGGCGAGGGGACCTCCATCGTCAACGTGACGAACCCCGACGCCTGCTACGAAGTCGGATTCATTCCCGGGCTGAGCAGTCAGTGGCGCGAGATGAAGTCGTACCGCCAGTGGATCTACATCACGACGGAGGCGCCCGGCGGCGGCATTCAGATCGTGCGCATGACCGACCCCGAGCATCCGGTTCTGGCGAAGATTTGGGCGGGTTCCTTCAATCGCGCCCACACGCTCGCGGTCGACACGACGCGCGCGCTCCTCATCGCAAACGGCACGCGCTTCGGCAACATCCAGATGGGGATGCGCATCCTCTCGATCGAGGATCCGGAGAATCCGGTGGAGATCAGCGCCTACGGAGACGACTACGTCCACGATTCGTGGGTGAGGAACGACACCCTCTACGCCCACTGCATCCAGAGCGGCATCGCGCGCGTTTTCGATCTGAGCGAGCCCTACCTTCCGCGCGAGATCACGGCCTGGGGTTATCCGAACGCCGCCACGCACAGCGGGGAGACATCCCGCGACGGGCGGTGGCTCTACATCTGCGACGAGCGGAATTACAGCACGCTGAAAGTCTTCGACATGGTGAGCCCCTACTTCCACGAATTGACCGAGGAGCGGACGGTGAATCCGCTCGCCATCGTCCACAACATCCACGTGAAGGCCGACACCGCATTTGTCGCCTGGTACACGGAAGGGGTGCGCCTCTTCGACCTTGCGGAGCCTTCGTTGCCAACCGAGTGGGGGTGGTACGACACCTACGGCGGCTTCTCGGGTGGGTTCCACGGTGTGTGGGAGGTGGCCACGTTCCCATCGGGCACGTTCATCGCGAGCGACATCGGGGGGGGACTCTTCGTCTTTCGAGCCGACCCCGACTACGGCACCGTGAAGCTCGCCGTCCACGACGGCGCGTTTCAGCCGATCGCCGGCGCCGATGTCGTCCGCGCGGGCGCCACGGTTGAGCCGGGCGGCTCGGGCGGCGGCGATTCCACCCGAACGCAGGCGCGCGGCTACGCCCGGATCGCGCTCGCGCCCGGAAACCACGAACTCGTCGTCTCCAAGTTCGGATTCACGACGGCGCGTGTCGCCGTGAGCGTCTCGCGCGGCTCGCGCGGCTCGATCGATGTGACGCTCCTTCCGGCTCCGTCGTCGCCCGCCGGGGGGAGCGTCGAGCGCCTCGGGGACGGAACGCCACTCCCCGGCGCGACCCTCACCGCGGTGGGCACTCCGCTTCAGGCGCTCTCGGACGCGAACGGCGCTTACACGCTCGGCGCCGTTCCCGTGGGAAGTTATCGCTTCCAATGCCGGCACCCCGGCCATGCGCCGCTCGACCGGGATGGCGATGTGAGCGCGGGCGCCGACCGGGACGATCGGTGGGAACTCCTGCCGGCCGCGTGGTACGACTCGAGCGACACCGACCGCGGCTGGTCCTTCTTCACGACGGGCGACCACGCGGGGACCGGAATCTGGGAGCGCGGCCTTCCGAGAGGGACGTCGAATCCCAACTTGAGCGCTGTCGTGCCGCATGCGGCGCGCGAACCGCGGCTTGCGCCGAATCACGAAGGGGAAGCGGAGGGCGTCGACGCGCTCGCCGTCGGTCCCGTAGCACCTGGTTACGACGCGTCGCCCGAGGGGAGCGGCGCCTGCTTCGTCACCGGAAACGGCGCTACCGAGAACGATGTTTCGGGCGACGACGTGGACGGCGGCCGGACGACGCTGACCTCGCCCTCGTTCGATCTCACCGCGATGGACGACCCCATGATCGGATTCGACCGTTGGTACTACATGAGCACCCCGGGCGAGCCCGATTCGTTTCTCGTCGAGGTGAGCGGGGATGGCGTCGGCTGGGTGACGGCTCGGACGATTCGGGAGAGCGATCCCGCGTGGCGCTTCGACGTGATCCGCGTGAAGGATTTCGTGGCGCCGACGGTCGCCACCCGAATCCGGTTCGTCGCGCAGGACGAACTCCCCGGCGGTGTTGTCGAAGCGGCGATCGACAACGTCGCGATCTGGGACGGCTCGCTCGTCCCGTCGCCGATTCCGCCGTCGCCTCCGGTGCCGGCCGCTCCGGCGATGCTCGACGCCCCGCGGCCGAATCCGACGCGGGGCGGCTCCGCGGTGACGCTCCGCCTCTCCCGTCCGGCGCACGCGCGCGTGGTGGTCTACGACGTGGCCGGGCGGCTCGTGGCGACGCTCTGGAACGGACCGGCGCCGGCGGGCGCGCTTGGATTGACCTGGGACGGGCGCGACGCGCGGGGTGTGCGCTCGCGGAGCGGTGTTTATTGGGTGCGCGCCGAGGCGGCGGGAGCGAGGCTCCTTCGCCGTGTCGTCCAGGTACGGTAGGCGGACGCTCGCGGGCGGCTAGAAGATCGAGAACTTGAGATACTTCTTCGGGTTCTTCTCGATCTCGCCCATGAGCCGCTTCATCGACGCGACGAGGGCGGCGGTGTCGTCGTAGAGCGTCGAGTCCGCCATCAGCCGCCCCACGTTTCCGCGCCCCGACTCGATCACCGTCAGAACGGAATCGAGCCGCGTGCTCATCGACACGAGGCGGGCGTGGAGGTCGCCGTTCGTGATCAACTGCGCGGCGGTTCCTTCTCCGTGTTGTAGCCGGTACGTCAGGCTGTCGAGCGATCCCGCCACCGAGAGCATCCGATCCGAGACCTTTGACTGTGTCTCCGTGAGCCGGAGCGTCAGCGTGTTCGCGTTCTTCGTCATCTCCACGATTGACTCGTAGAGCCGGTCGTCCTCGCTCAACCTTCCGAGCGTCCCGTTCCCGGCCGCGAGCCGGCGTCCCGCCCTGTTGAGCGAACCGAGCAGCATGGAAAGGCTGTCGGCCACCCCTTCGGCGCGCCCCATCAGCTGTTGCGGATCACCGGCAATGTGCGTCGAGATCTCGTCGTCGCTCACGATCCGCGACTTCGACTCGTCGCCCGACTCGAGCGCCAGATAGAGATCGGCAAGGAAGCCGACGGTCGTCACGCGGGCCGTGGCGCCCTGGTGGAGCCGCGCGCGCGTACCCTTCTTCACGCCGAGCACGACCACCACCTCGTTCGTCTCCTTCTGGAGTTGAATCGTTCGCACCGTTCCGACCGGGACGCCGTTCAAGCGCACCGTGCTCCCGACTTCGAGCCCCGCGGAACTCTTGAAGCGGAGCGAGATGTTTTCCTCCGGACCGAGCCGGAAGGCGCCCGATTGAAACGTGGCCCAGAGGAGGAGCGCCATGGCGACGAGGGCCGCCAGGCCGATCTGCAGCTTCATGAACGGGACGCGCCCCGTACGCTTCACGCCCTACCTCCTTCAGGGGGAGATGCCGGAGGCGCTCCCGGAAGGCCCGGGACCGCCTGAAACTGTCGCTGCGCCGCTCCGATCGCCTTCCGGAAGGGCGCCAAGAAATCGTTGATGAAGGGCGTTCGGGCGTGCGCCATCTCGGCCGAGGTGCCGTCGAAGACGACGCGGCCCCGCTCGAGGAGGGTCACGCTGTCCGCGACCTTGAACGCGTCGGCGATGTCGTGCGTCACCATGATGGCCGTCTTCCCCAGAGTATCCCGCAGGTGGACGATCAGGTCCGAAATTCGTTCGGCGCTCTGCGGGTCGAGCCCTGTGGTCGGTTCGTCGTAGAGAAGGACGATGGGATCCCGCGCCGCCAGCGCGCGCGCGATCGCCACGCGTCGCTGCATTCCTCCCGAGAGCTGGTCGGGCATCCGGTCGATCAGGTTCGGATCGAGTCCCACGAGATCCAGGAAGTTCCGCACCGTCGCCTCCACGTCTCGCTCCTCGTCGCCGTTCGCCTCGAGAAGCGCATAGCCGACATTCTCGCCCACCGTCATCGAATCGAACAGGGCCCCTTGCTGAAACACCATCCCCATGCGGGCCCGAATTTCACGGAGCCGCTCCGGGGTGACCTGCGTGAGATCTTCGCCATCGAAGAAGATCGAGCCGCGGTCGGGCTGATAGAGCCCCAGGAGGAGCCGGAGGATCGTGCTCTTTCCGGAGCCGGAGGGACCGAGGATCACGGTCGTCTTCCCGCGCGGCACCCGGAAGGAGACGCCGTAGAGTATCGGATTCCCTTCGATGGAGAAGTCGACGTCGCGGAATTCGATCATCGGCTCACCATCCCAAAATCCGGAAGAGCACTCGGGTGCAGACGACATCGGTCACGAGGATGCCGACCGATGCGATGACGACCGATTCGGTGGTGGCCACCCCGACACCTTTCGCGCCACCCTCGGAACGGAACCCCTTCCAGCACGACGTCGTGACAATGAGGACGGCGAAGATGAAGGGTTTCAGCATCCCGACCAGCACGTTTTTCGGCGTCAGGTACTGCATGGCGCCGATCCAGTAGGACTCCCACGAGAGATGATACTGGAGGCCCACGAAGGCGCCGCCGATCACCGCGAGCGCGTCGCTCAAGACGGTCAGGATGGGAAGCGCGATCAGGAGCGCGATCGTCCGCGGCACGACGAGACGGCGGATCGGGTCGGTGCCGAAGGCGACGAGCGCGTCGATCTGGTCGCTCGAGCGCATGGCGCCCAGTTCGGCCGTGATGCCGGCCGACATGCGGGACGCGACGACCATCCCCGTCAGCACGGGGCCGAGCGCGCGGACCACCGAGATCACCATGAAATGTCCCAGCTGACTCTTGGCGCCGGAATTCGAGAGCTCGCGCGCCAACTGAATGGCCAAGGCCTGTCCCGCGACGATGGCGGAGATGAGGACGATCGTAAGGGAGCCGATCAACGCGAAGTGGAGTTGGTGCATCGTCTCCCGGGCGTAAAAGGGCCGTCCCAGGCAACTGCGAAGGGTCTCGATGGTGAAGAGCGTGTAGTCCTGAACGGTCTCGACGATGCGGCGAAACCACTCGAGGGGCGCAAACGTCACCGGCACGGCACCATCCTTCGATCTGGAGGCGCCGCGCGGCGCGGCGGCCTCAGCCCCGTCTTGTGTCCTTGGGGAGGGTCCCGAAGATGACGTCCCAGAGCGGGGAGCTCACGCCGAAGCGATCGTCCGGGGTTTTGAAATGATGGAGCAGATGATACCGCTTGAGGTACTTGAGCGCCCCCTGATTCATGGGGAGGTGGTGCTCAGCGTAATGGAGCATGTCATAGAGGAGATAGCCGGTGACGAACCCCGCGTAGAGCGGTGCCACCCAGTGGGGCCGGGCGAGTGCCATGCCGACCGCGAAAGTGAAGAAGGCGTAGAAGCCGAGCGCGAGCGGAATGCTCAGGATTGGGGGCATGACGAGTCGCGTCTTGCACTGCGGCTGCTCGTGGTGGACGCCGTGGATCAAGAACCAGACTCGCTGCAGGAATTTCCCTCTCGGCTCGTAGTGGAAGACGTAGCGATGCATCACGTACTCGGTCAGCGTCCAGACGACGATGCCGGTCCCGAAAACGAGCGTGAGCGCCCCGAGTCCGCCCCACGCGCCGAGGTTTTCGAACCCCCGGTCGAGGAAGAAGAGGACGACCGGCACGAACAGCACGAGCACCGTCACCGGGTGAATGTGCGTAAAGAACTCGAGGAAGTCGGACTTGAAGAGGCGAATCGGTTCTTCGTCATGGCGTACCGTGGGCGGCGCGAGATGGGCGCGAGACATGGGGAACGATTCCTCCTAGTGACGGCTCTTTGAACCCCTCCCTGGTGCGGTAGAGCCTGGGTCGGAATGATAGGGGCCGACCCCCGCGCGGTCAACCGGCGCGGACCCCCGGAACGGCCCCTGACGCCGCGCGCCTGAAACGGCTATCATCTAGCCATGCCATCGCTTCCGTCGTTTCGAGTGAATGAGGTCTTTCTCTCCGTTCAGGGGGAGGGGCTTCACGTCGGGGAACGGACCGCGTTTCTACGATTCTACGGCTGCCCGCTCCGCTGCCGCTGGTGCGATCAGCCGGAGGCGCTGGCGCACACCGGGGTCGGCCGATTCGAGACGCTCTCCGCGGAGGACGTCCGCGACAGGCTCGCTGAATTCCCGGACGTTCGGAGGCTCTGCCTCACCGGTGGGGAGCCGGTCATCGCCCCGAAGGCGTCGCTCCTCTGGCTCCTCGAGGATCGCCGGCGCGCGGGATGGTGGTCTTCCATCGAGACGAGCGGCTCGCGCGTGG
Source organism: Candidatus Eiseniibacteriota bacterium (assembly GCA_031370645.1). Lineage (GTDB taxonomy): Bacteria > Eisenbacteria > RBG-16-71-46 > SZUA-252 > SZUA-252 > SZUA-252. The sequence continues at coordinate 53,626 of JANMQV010000071.1, forward strand.
TGGAGGAGCTCTTTGACGCGATCGATTTTTGGACTGTCGCTCCGAAAGGGCGCTCCGCCGCGACATTCGACGGCGACCCCGTCGAGGCGCAGCTTCCGAGCCTCCGGCGATATGCCTCCCTTCCGGAAGCACGGCGTCAGTTCAAGTTCGTGATTCAAGGCGAGGAGGACGTGGAGGACGCGGTGCGCCTTCTCGACGGACTCGCCTATCGAGGCACGGTGATCCTCCAGCCGGAGCATGGCTCCGGCGACGGGCGGCAGGTCTTCGCGTGGTGGCCGTGGGATCGCTACCCCGAGGCGCGCCTCATTCCCCAGACACACAAACAGGTGGGGCTCCATTGACGCCGCGCGGCGCCGGCACCCCGAGCGAGGAGCAATGAAGGTTCGGCTGACACGCGAATTCGGATTCGAGGCAGCGCACCATCTTCCGCGGGCGCCGGAGGGGCACAAGTGCCGTCGCCTCCATGGCCACTCCTTCCGCGTGGAAATCGCCGTGGAGGGAGAGGTCGATCCGAAGACGGGGTGGTTCCTCGACTACGGGGTCATTCGCGAGGCGCTGGAGCCGATCCGCCTTCAACTCGACCACTACTGCCTGAATGATGTCGCGGGGTTGGAGAATCCCACGTCCGAGCATGTGGCGCGCTGGATCTGGGAACGGTTGAAGCCTGGACTCCCCTCGCTGTCCCGCATCACCGTCCACGAGACATGCGAGAGCCGGTGCGAGTACGAGGGAGCTTGAGGAGGGGGACATGAGAGCCACCGTTGCCGAGGCACTGGAGCGAATCCCGACCGCCGACGGGAAGCGCTTCGCGAACATCTTCTCACACGGAACGCTGCAGGTGGAATTCTACGCGCCGCGCGGCGACGATCCCCAGAAGCCGCACACGCGTGACGAGGTCTATGTTGTGATCTCGGGGAGCGGCAAGTTCATGAACGGCGGCTCTCGCCGCCCGTTCGGTCCCGGAGATTTTCTCTTCGCCCCCGCGGGGGTCGAACATCGCTTCGAGGAATTCACCGACGACCTGGCGGTCTGGGTGATCTTTTACGGACCCGAAGGGGGCGAGGCCCGCTTGTCTGGCCCCACCCCCTGATCGGGTTTCTTTCGCGGAGAGTCCCGCTACCGACGTTACGGAGTCTTCGGCAAATTCTGCGCGTCCCACGCCGGCGCCGGCGGGAAGGTGACCCGCGACGCGTTGACCGTCGTGCCCGGCGGGATCCGATCGGGCGCCTTGTGGACGATCGGCGGCAGGCTCTTGAGGAACGCCGCGAGCGCGTGGGCGTCGTCATCGCTCAGGTGCGAGTACATCGGCCACGGCATCGGCGGCATGATGGGAGTGTGGTCGGGCCGGATTCCCGTCCGGATCGCCGTCACGATATCGTCCTCGCTCCACGATCCGATGCCGGTCTCCATGTCGGGCGTGAGGTTTCGCGGGAAGCTGACGCCCCACGGACCTTCCCAGCCGAGTTCGCTCCCGGAGAGCATGCGGGTCGTGTCGGGAGCGCCGTAGAGGCCGCCGGGGGAGTGGCAGTCGTGGCACGCGGACGTGTAGGAGATTACCCTTCCGCGGGCGATCTTCTCCTCCGGCGTCACCTCCGCCTTCATCGTCGCCGGGTCCTTCGCGCACCCGATCGCCATCACCGCCGCGAGCGCCGATGCGATGGCGATGAACCACCGCGTCGCTCCGCCGCTAACATCCTGCCGTTTTCCCGCCATTTGGTGTCTCCTGTTCCGATTCAGTTCGAACCGCCTACCGTCGAATGTAGTACCGCGCCACCGGTTCGGCGCCCGTGTCACGATCAGGGAGGGAATCTAGCCGACGGAGCCGATTTCATCCAGCGCCGACGTGGGGAGAGGGGATTCGAGGGGGATTAGCTGCTTCGGAGAATGCGCTCAGCCGTCTTTTCGGCGTCTTCGAGGAGATTGCCGACCGAGACACCCCGAAATCCGTTCCCGGTGAGGTGAAGTCCGGGGGCGGTGTCGAGCCGCTTCGCGATCCGGCCGATGAGCGCGCGGTGTCCCACCTGATATTGCGGAATGGCGTCCTCCTGCCGAATGATCCACGTTCGCTCCGGCCCGCGATGCAATCCCACCATGCGATCGAGCGCCTTCATGGCGAGCGCCACGAGCTCGTCGTCGCGCCGTGTCACGAGGTCGGGGCGCTCGGCGCCTCCCATCATCACGCGCACGAGGACGTGCCCCTCCGGGGCGCGATCGGGGAAGAGGTTCGACTCGAAGAGCGCGCCGAGGATGTTCAAGTCGTCACCCGGCCCGGGCGAGGCGAGGAAGCCGTAGCCGTCAGGGGTACCGCGAAAGGCGTCCCGCTGGAAACCGAGGCCGATGACGTTCAGCCCCGCCGACGGAATCGACTCGAGATCGCGCGCCGACTCTGCGTCGATGGATCGAAGGAGCGAGGCGCTCGTGCGGGGCGCGGTGCTCAAGACGACGGCGTCGGCCTCAAGCGATTCACCGCTCGCGAGCCGAAGCGTGAATCCGCCCCCTTCGCGCCGCGCGAGCGAGAGCGCGGGGGAGCGGAGTCGAAGCGACGCGCCGAGCGGTTTCGCGAGCGCATCGACGAACGACTCCATCCCTTCCCGAAGCGTCCAGAGGCTTCGCCGTCCCGGCCCGGAGGCGGCCCCCATTCCAGGGGCCATCTTCCCGCGGGAACGCGCCTCTCTTCCCGCCGCGACCATCGCGAATACGAGCGAGCGATGCTTCCGCTCCATCTCGCGCATGATCGGGAAAGCCGAATCGAGCGAAAGCCGCCGCGCGTCGCCCGCGAAGACGCCGCGAACGACGCTCCCGATCAGGGCAACCGCCGCCTCCTCGCCGATGTGCCGCACCGCGTAGTCGTGGACCGTCTCGTCGCGCGAAACGCGGCGGGCGTAGAACGGTTCCAGGAGCACGCGGAGGCGCCCGCCGGGGGAGAGGCCGCCGAACCGGAGAAAAGAGATCGGATCGAGCGGGACCAGGTGGAGCCGTCCATGTCGCGCGATGTAGCGGCGCGCCGCGTCGGGCTTAGCGAGCAGCCGCTCTTTCGCGAGGCCTACTTCCTCGGCCATGCGCCACGCGGCGCCATCGGCTCCTTGAATCGCGTTCGCGGCCCACTCGATCGTCCACCCGCCTTCGCGCGTCGTCCGGATTCGCCCGCCCGCGCGAGGACCGGCTTCGAGGAGTTGGAGATCGAGTGGGATCGACTGGCGGGCGGCGTCCCGCCGGAGAGCGTGCGCGGTCGCGAGGCCGGCAATGCCGGCGCCCACGATCACCACGCGGCGCATCAGCGGGAAGCGAGGAGCGGCGCGCCGGTCGCCGTCGCGGCCGCGGAGGGTGCCGGGAGCCGCGGTTCGACGATCGCTGCGAGCGCGTCGAGGAATCGCGGGTCGGCGTTCAGAGCCGCCGCGCGCACGAAGGTAGTGATGCCGCGCGCCCGGGCCTGGTCGCCGTACTGCTGGTCGATCTCGTAGAGCGTTTCGATGTGGTCGGAGACGAAGGAGATCGAGACGACCACAATCTCCTTCACCCCTTCGGCGCCGAGGCGGTCGATCGTCTCCTCGGTGCTCGGTCCGATCCAAGGAACGGGGCCGACCCGACTCTGATAGGCGAGGATCGTCGGCAGCCCGGCCGTTTCCGGCACGCGCTTGAGAAGTCCGGCCATCGTGGACTTGATGTGGTCGCAGTAGGGATCGCCCGCGTCGATGAAGTGCTGCGGGAGGCCGTGGGCGCTGATGAGTATCGTCGGTTTCGCTCCGGACGGCACCGTCGCCATCACCTCGCGGAGCGGCGCCGCCAGGGCGTCGAGATAGGCCGGGTGGTCGTACCACGCCTCGATCGTCTCGAGCGGTAACGAAGAGCCGCGGCGTTTCAACGCGCGGCGAAGTTCCGCCACGCTCGATCCGGTCGTGGCGATCGAATAGTGCGGGTACATGGTGAGCGCCAGGAGGCGATCGCAACCGGCTCGCTCCAGCTGATCGAGCGCCTCGTCGGTCGTAGGATTCCAGTAGCGCATGGCCATGGCGAACTCCACGTCGTGCCCCAATGCGCGGAGCCGTTCCACCAAACCGCGCCCCTGGAGCGTGCTCCAGCAGACGATCGGCGAGCTGCCGCCGATGCGCGCGTAATTCTCCTGCACTTCCTTCGTCCGGCTGTAGGCGATCATTCGGCCGATGAAGAACTGCCCGACCGGACCGCCGGGGAGTTTGATGATCTCGCGGTCGCTGAAAAGACGAGTGAGGAACGGCCGGACGGCGTCGAGGCTGTCGGGGCCGCCGAGATTGAGAAGAAGGATTCCGGTCTTCGCCATCGGTTAGACGGTCCGCGAGAAGACGGGCTTCTCGCCGCCTTCCTGTTTCTTGAGGTAGGCGTCGAACGCCATGCAGGCGTTTCGAACGAAGAGTCGCCCCGGCTCGGTGACTTCGATCGAACGAGGCGTGCGCGTCACGAAACCGTGTCCCACGAGCCCCTCGTCCAATTCCTTCAGCGATTCCGCGAAGTACGCGGCGAAGTCGATGCCGTAGGCGCGCTCGATCGAGGGAATATCGAGGTGAAAATTGCACATGAGGCTCTGGATGACGTCGCGGCGGATCTCGTCGTCCTTGCTCCGCTCGAACCCTCGCTCGATGGGCGGCTCGCCGCGGTCGAGGGCGTCCTTGTAGCGATTCAACTTCTTCGTGTTCTGGGCGAAGGCGCCGCCGATGTCGCCGATGGAGGAGACGCCGACGCCGATGTAGTCCTTTGCGGGGTGCGTCGTGTAGCCCATGAAATTGCGGAAGAGGGTGTGCTCGCGCGCGGCCACGGCGAGCGAGTCCTCCTTCACGGCGAAGTGGTCCATCCCGATCTGCTGGTATCCCGCTTCGGTGAAGAGCTCGTAGGCGATGCCGAAGAGCTGGAGTTTCACCTCGCGCGGCGGGAGGTCCTCCAGCCGAATGGCCTTTTGGTGCGCCTTGATCCAGGGGACGAAGGCGTAGGAATAGACCGCCACGCGATCGGGGCGCAATTCGAGCGCCAGTTCGATCGTCTTCCGAAACGTCTTCGGAGTCTGGTGCGGGAGGCCGTAGATGAAGTCGAAGTTGATCGATTCGAAGCCGAGATCGCGCATGTAGAGATGGAGGTCCTTCGTGATCGGGAACGACTGATAGCGATTCACGGCGTCCTGGACGTCCTCGTCGAAATCCTGGACGCCCATCGAGATCCGATTGAACCCGAGTTCTCGAAGGAGTTCGGCCTGGCGGCGCGTCGTCACGCGCGGGTCGACCTCGATCGCGATCTCCGCTCCCGGAGCGAACGTGAACTGCTTCGCGAGCGCGTTCCAGACGCGCTTCATCTCGTCGAGCGTGAGATAGGTCGGCGTGCCGCCTCCCCAATGGTACTGAACCAGTTCCCGCCGCTTTCCGAGGTGCTTCCCGACGATTTCGATCTCCCGCTCCAGGTCGTCGATGTAGGCGGAGGCGACCCCGTGCTTCTGCGTCACGATCACGTTGCATCCGCAAAACGTGCAGCGCTCCCGGCAGAAGGGGAGATGAACATAGAGGGAGAGCGGCTCGCCCGGCTTCTGCGAGGCCTCTTCCAGCTTTTCGAGGTAGCGCTTCGGTCCGAACTCCTCGTGGAACTCGATGGCGGTCGGATAGGACGTGTAGCGGGGGCCCGGCCGGTCGTATTTGGCCAGCATCTCGGCGGTGAGTGCGGCGACGTTGCTCATGATGCGGCTCCCGTGTGGTTCGCGCGAAAACGCTTCACGGTGTCGACCAGGAGCGCCACGTTTTCGAGCGGCGTGTCCGGGAAGATGCCGTGCCCCAGGTTGAAGATGTGTCCCGGCCGGCCCGCGTTCTCGCGGAGCACGGCCTCCGCCTGCGTCACGATCGCCTTCGGCGATCCGAGGAGGACGGCCGGATCGAGATTTCCCTGCACGCCGCGGTCGTTTCCCAAGACGGCGCGCGCGTGGCGGATCGAGACGCGGTAGTCGATGCCGAAAACGTCGGCCCGCACGTGGCGGAGCGCTTCCAGATGTCCGGTGGAGGGGGCGAGCGCGAAGTAGATCGTCGGCGTCCCCTTCGGGAGCGCGGCCAAGACCCGTTCGGTCCAGGTGGCGGCGATGCCTGCGAAGAGATGCGGCGGGAGCCAGCCGGCCTGCGTATCGAAGAGCATCACGGCGTCGGCGCCCGCGGCGATTTGAACCTTCAAGTAATCGACCGTCGCATCGGCGAGGAACTCGAGGAGCGCGAGGAACGCTTCCGGCTCGCGGGCCAGGAACGCGCGCGTCTTCGAGATGTCGCGCGAGCCGCCCGCCTCGATGAGATAGGCGGCGACGGTGAAGGGCGCGCCGGCGAAGCCGATGAGCGGCACGCGGCCCGCCAGGCGTTCCTTGACGGCGCGAATGACCGGGCGGATGTGGGGGAGCCCCGCGTCGGCGCCGGCCCAACGAAGGGCCATCACGTCTTCGCGCGATTCGATCAGTTTCCCGAGTTTCGGGCCGGGGTCGAAGGTGAGCGGGATGCCCATCGCGAGGAGCGGAATCAGAATATCCGAGAAGAGAATGGCGGCGTCGAAGCCGAAGCGGTCGATCGGCTGCGCCGTGACCTCCGCCGCCACCTCCGGCACGCGGCAGCAGTCGAGGAACGACTGCTTCTCGCGAAGCGCGCGGTATTCGGGAAGATAGCGGCCGGCCTGGCGCATGATCCAGATCGGCGTCTGCTCGATCGGTTCGCCGCGGCAGGCGCGGAGGAACGAATAGGCAGGGGCCAGAGAAGGAATTTGCGTCACGCCACACCTCCCAAGACTTCATCGGCCGCCTCGAGCGTCCGGTCGATCTCTTCTTCCCCGTGCGCGTCGGAAAGAAACGCGCTCTCGAAGGCCGACGGCGGCAGATAGACGCCGCGCTCCAGCATGCCGCGGAAGAAACGCGCGAACAGTTCACGATCGGCGGAGCGGACGTCGGCCATCGAGGCGACGCGTGCGGGGCCGAAGAAGAGAGTGAACATCGATCCTATTTGATTCACGGCGCCGGCGATCTTCCGCCGGGTCAGGATTTCACGCAGCCCGGCCGCCAGGAGCACGGCACGAGCCTCGACGCGCGGGAAGAGCGCGGGATCCGATTCGAGGATCTCCATCGTCGCGAGCCCCGCCGCCATGGCGACCGGATTCCCGGAGTAGGTGCCGGCTTGATAGACGGGACCTTCCGGCGCGACATGCGCCAGAAGATCGGTGCGGCCGCCGAAGGCCGCCACAGGCAAACCGCCTCCGATCACTTTTCCGAGCGTCACGAGATCGGGCTTCACGCCGTAGCGCTCGGCGGCGCCGCCGCGGGAGACCCGGAAGCCGGTCATGACTTCGTCGAAAATGAGAACCGCGCCGTGGCGATCGCAGAGGGCTCTGAGCCCCGGGAGGAAATCGGGGGACGGAGGAAGGCAGCCGTAGTTCCCGACCACCGGCTCCACGATCACCGCCGCGATCTCCGATGCCTCCTTGGCGAAGATCGATTCCACCGACGCGAGGTCGTTGAACGTCGCGATCCGAGCGTCCCTCGCCACCGACTCGGGTACGCCCGGCGAATCGGGAATCCCGAGCGTGGCGAGCCCGGAGCCCGCCTTCATGAGAAAGGCGTCGGCGTGGCCGTGATAGCAACCGTCCAACTTCACGTAGCCGGAGCGCTTCGTCGCGGCGCGCGCCACGCGAAGCGCGCTCATCGTCGCCTCGGTGCCGGTCGTGACGAAGCGGAGCCGTTCGGCCGCGGGGTAGAAGCGGCGGACCCGCTCCGCCAATTCCACCTCGAGCGCCGTGCTCGTTCCGAAGATGAAGCCGGCGCGCGCTTGCCGCTCCACCGCCTCCACCACCTTCGGGTGCGCGTGCCCCAAGAGCATCGGTCCCCACCCGAGCACATAGTCGAGGAGCCGGTTCCCGTCGGCATCGGTCAGATAGGCGCCCTTGGCCGAGGCGATGAAGCGCGGCACGCCGCCCACCGCGCGGAAGGCGCGAACGGGCGAATTGACGCCGCCGGGGAAGAGCCCCTGCGCGCGATGGAAGAGAGCCTCGCTCTGGGTCGTCGTCGGAAGGGCGCGCGTCTCGCTCATGCGAATTTCTTTCCCAAAATCGGCGCGATCTCTTTGGCGTGGTAGGTGACGATCACGTCCGCGCCGGCGCGCCGAATGGACGTGAGCGCTTCGAGCGCCGCACGCTCGCCGTCGATCCAGCCGCGCTCGGCGGCGGCCTTGATCATGGAGTACTCGCCCGAGACGTTGTACGCCGCGACCGGCACGCCGAAGCGGTCCTTCACGCGGCGAACGATGTCGAGATAGGGGAGTGCCGGCTTCACCATCACCATGTCGGCCCCTTCCTCGAGATCGAGCGCCACTTCGCGAAGCGCTTCATCTCCGTTCGAGGGGTCCATCTGGTAGGCGCGGCGGTCCCCGAACTGCGGCGCCGATTCGGCCGCTTCGCGGAAGGGACCGTAGAAGGCGCTCGCGTATTTCGCGGCATAGGAGACGATCGGAGTCTCGAGGAGCCCTCCGGCGTCGAGAGCACGGCGGATGGCGCCGACGCGGCCGTCCATCATGTCGCTCGGCGCCACGATGTCGGCCCCCGCCTCCGCGTACGCCACCGCGGCCTTGGCGAGGAGCGGAAGCGACTTGTCGTTGTCGACGCGATCGCCCGCCAGAACGCCGCAGTGCCCGTGGTCGGTGTATTCGCAGAGGCAGACGTCGGCCCATAGAAGGAGACCCGGCGCGGAGGCTTTGAGGGCGCGAAGCGCGCGGGGAACGATGCCGTCCTTCGCATACCCTTCGCTCCCGACCGCATCTTTCTTCTCCGGAATGCCGAAGAGGATGACGCCACCGACGCCGAGGCGCGCCAATTCGGCGGCTTCACGCACCGCCTCGTCCACGGAAAGTTGAGAGTGTCCCGGCATCGACGAGATGGGGCGGCGCACCTTCTCGCCGTGGCAGACGAAGAGCGGCGCGACCAAGTCGCCCGGTTCGAGCGTCGTCTCACGAACGAGGGAGCGAAGCGCCGGCGTGGCGCGGAAGCGGCGGAGGCGTGTCGTCGGGAAGGTCATCGTCTGGTCTCTTCCATCAAGTGTAGCGCAAGGAAGGCGAGCGGGTGGCTCGGCCGTGGAGTCACGGTGCGAAGTCCAGCGTCGACGCCCCGAAATCCGCGCGCCCGAAGCGCCGCCGCGGTGGTGGGTCCCTTGGCGGCGACCGGCACCGCGTGGAGCGCTTTCAGCGCGTCGGGCAAGAGAAGCGCTTCCAGCGCCTCCGCGCCCGAGGGGCTGAAAAAGATCGCGCAGGCGAGGCGCCGCTCCCCGAGCGCGACGAGGAGTTCATCGACGTCGGGGCGCAGGTAGCGGGTCTCGTAGACCTCGAGTCGCTCCATCGCGACGCCGCGAGCCGCGAGGCCTTCCGGAAAGTCGGGCAGGGAACGGTTCCCTGCGAGGAAGAGAACGCGGCGAATGCCGTCCACGGCCACGCGCGTCGCGATCAAATCGGCCAGGGCCCGCGCGCCGTGCGGCCCGAATCCCTGCGGCGTGGCGACCGTGATCCCGGCCTCCGCCACCGGCGCCGCGCTCGAGTCGCCCAACGCGAAGAGCGGCGTTCCCTCGAGCGCCGGACGGAGGAGGGGAAGTGCGGCACGCGCGAGCACTTCTCCGGCGCGCCCGCTCGTCCAGGCGAGCGCCGTTCCTTCGGGAAGTGAGGCGAGAATCCCGGGAAGCCGCTCCGCGTCACGGCCCACGACGGTTTGGAGTAAGGGGAGCCGGAGCACGGCATAGCCGTTTCGCTCGAGGCCTGCGGCCAGACGATCGTCCTCGGAATCGTCGCGCGCCACGAGATAGACGAACGGCTTGTCGCGCGGCGCGGTCCAGCCGTAGGCCTCAGCCGCTTGCAAAAGGAGTTCCTCTTCGGTTCTTCCGTCGACCGTCATCACGGGAAGACCTCGTCGCTTCGAACCTCCGCCAGGATTTCGCGCGCACCCTGCGTCAGCATGCTCGCAGCCAGCGCCGCTCCGAGTCCCAGCGCATCGGAGATCGGCCCTTCGACCGTTCTCCTCAGCGTGGGGCGTCCCGAAGGGTGGCCGACGAAGCCGGCCAGGTGGAGCCGGTCGCCGCGCGCATGCGCCCGCGCGCCGACCGGCACCAGGCAGCCGCCCCCGAGTCCCGCGAGAAACGCACGTTCCGCCGTTGCCTCCGCCGCGGCGACCGGATCGTGGAGCGGGCGCACCGCCGTCAAGGTGGCCTCGTCTCCAGCGCGCGTCTGAATCGCGAGCACGCCCTGGCCCGGCGCGGGGAGCATGATCTCCTCGTCGATCGATTCGGTGATGCGGTCGGCGAGGCCGAGACGACGAAGCCCCGCCGCCGCGACCACCACCGCGTCGAAGCGCCCTTCTTCGACGCGTTTTACGCGTGTCGGCACGTTGCCGCGCATATCCTCCACCACGAGATCGGGCCGGCGCGCCAGGATCTGCGAGCGCCGCCGGAGGGAAGACGTTCCGACGCGCGCCCCGCTCGGGAGCGCGTCGAGGCCGAGCCCGTCGCGGGAGACGAGCACGTCGCGCGGGTCCTCCCGCGTGAGAAGTGCCGCGACGACGAGTCCCGGAGGGTTGTCCGTCGGCAAGTCCTTGAGGGAGTGCACCGCCAGATCGACGCGTCCCGCCAGGAGGGCGTCCTCGATTTCCTTCGTGAAGAGCCCCTTCCCGCCGATCTTCGTGAGCGACGCCTCGGCGAACCGATCGCCCGAGGTCGTGATGATCTCGAGCGGAATCGTCTCGTCGGTCCCACCGAGAAGCGACCGGACGAACCGGCTCTGCGTGAGGGCGAGTTCGCTACCGCGTGTTCCGATCCGCATCCGTTCCCCCCTGGCCCTGCGATTCGCCCGTCTCGCTCGCGCCGCCCTCTTCGTCGATTCCGAACAGGTCCCTCACCGAGTCGAGCCGCGCCGCGCCGTCGAGACCGTCTTCCTCGGCGTTTCGAAGCCTCGTGGTGGGACGATGGAGCAGTTTCTGGACGATGCCGTGCGCCAGCGATTCCGCCGCCGCCACGTCCTCGGGGCGGAAGCGGCCGCGGTGCCGTGCCAGTTCGTCCGCGGCGATCTTCTCGAAGTGATGGCGGAACGCCGTCACCGTCGGCTTCACCGAAAGGGCCCGGTGCCACTTGAGGACGCGGCCGAGTTCCTCCTCGATGATCGACTCCACGCGGGGAATCTCCGCCCGCCGTTGCGCGAGGCTCTGGCCGACGATCTGTCCCAAGGCGTCGAGGTCGTGGAGAAAGACATTCTCCAAACGCGCCACCTGGGGATCGATGTCGCGCGGCACCGCGAGGTCGAGGCAGAAGAGCGGGCGATTGCGTCGGATCTTCATCGCGGCCCGCACCGTCGCTTCGCTGAGGACCGTGCCGGGCGCGCGCGTGGCGCTCACCACGAGATCGGCGCCGGGTAGAACCACGGGGAGCGCTTCGAGCGAGACCGCGCGCGAGCAATATTTCTCCGCGAACTCCTCGCCGCGCTCGCGGCTCCGATTCGCCACCATGAATTGTGTCACCCCCGCGTCCTTCAAGTGCGTCCAGGCGAGCGCCGACATCGCTCCGGCGCCGATGAGGAGCGCGCGCTTCGAGCCGAGGTTTCCGAGAACTTTCGCCGCCAAACCGACGCCCGCGTAGGCGCTCGAGACGGGGCCACGCCCGATCCCGGTTTCGCTTCGCGCGCGCTTCGCCGATCGAAGGACCGTGTCGAGGAGCCGCTCGGTGACGGGGCCCGCGCTCCCGAGGCGCGCGGCGAGTTCCGACGCGTCCTTTACCTGCCCGAGAATCTGCGGCTCGCCCAGGATCATCGACTCGAGCCCGCACGCCACGCGGAAGAGGTGCCGGATCGATTCCTCCTCGCGGAGGGTGTAGAGGTGTTTGCCCACTTGGAGCTGAAGATCGACGCCCTTGATCTCCCGAAGGAGCGAGGCGATGAACTCGGCGGGATCGGAGATGCGGGCGCCGCGGGCGTAGATCTCGGTGCGATTGCACGTCGAGAGGATCATCGCCTCGGCGGCACCACCCCGCACGCGAAGCGCCTCGATGGCTCGTCCGACTTCCTCGTCGTTCAGCACGACCGCGTCTCGCACCTCGATGGGGGAGGTGTGATACGAAAGCCCGACGCAGAAGAGGTCGAGCGGTCCCGCTGCGAATTCGGCCATTCCGATCACCGAAACGTGTGGAACGAGTTAACGAAGAGATCGGTGACGACGCGAGAGAGGAGAAGCGTCGTGAATCCGACCAGGGATGCGTAGACGGCCCTCGGCCCGCGCCAGCCGAGCCGGTGGTAGGCCAGGACCGCGAAACCGAGAACGGCCCATGCGACGATCGTGAGCCACGTCTTTGGGTCGGCGAAGGGATGAAGTCCCGCCGCCTTCCCCCAACCGATCCCCATGAGGATCGCCAGTCCGAGGAGCACCAGGCCGGCGATCGAAGCGCTCACGTTCATTCGTCCGAGCGTTTCGAGCGGCGGCATGCGCGTGAAGAAGAACGACATCCGATTCCCTTTGATCTCGCGGTAGAGGAGAAGGAAGAGGATCCCGTAGATCGCGGAGACGAAGAAGGCGCCGTAGCCCAGGACCGCGGCAAGCGTGTGGAGCTCGAACCAGATCGGATTGATCGGCGGCTTCACCACCGGCACGACGCTGCCGTACGCCGACGCGACGAGTTGGATCAGGAGAACGAGCGGCAGCACGAAGATTCCGGTGGTGCGAATTCCCTGACGCATCTCGAGGTAGAGATAGACAGCGGCGAGCGCCAGTGCGGTGGCTGACAAGAAGTCATAGATGGACGCGAGCGGAAGGTGGCCTTCCGTCCAGCCACGCGCTATTAAATAGAGTAGGTGAAGAAACACGGCTCCGCGGAGGACCGGGGGTCCCCAACGATGGCTAGCCGACCCGCCCGATTCGGCCGGTTCGGTGGTATAGATACGGGCGTAAGCCGCTACGCTAAGGGCATATAGCGTCGGCAACAGCGTGGTCAGGAGCGGAACGAGAGAGCGCATGGGAAAACGGAAACCCTCCAAGAGACGGACCAAGTCTGCCAGGGATGGGGCGTTAGGGGAATGGTCCTTTGGGCGCGCCGACGGGGAGACCTCCGTCGTGCCCTCCTTGCCGAGGCTCGATGCGCGTCCCCTTCGAGACCCCTATCGTGGCGACGGATCATCGGTTATGGAACTTCGACAGGTCGCGGAAGAGGTGGTCGCCTGCGAGCGCTGCCCGCGTCTCCGCGCTCACTGTCTTGAGGTGGCGGCCACGCGACGGGCGGCCTACCGAGACGAACCCTACTGGGGGCTCCCCGTTCCGGGATTCGGCGATCCCGAGGCGTGGCTTCTCTTGGTCGGGCTCGCACCAGGTGCGCATGGCGCGAATCGCACCGGACGGATGTTCACCGGCGATCGCTCGGGTGAGTGGCTCTATGAAGAACTCCACCGTCAGGGACTCGCCGACCGCCCGCGGAGCGAGCGTGCGGGGGACGGACTCCAACTTCTCGGCGTCTACATCACGGCGGCGTGCCGCTGCGCCCCGCCGGGGAACAAGCTGGAGCCCGTTGAGATCGAGCGATGCCGCCCCTTTCTCGCTCGGGAGATGAGCGCGCTTCACCATGTTCGAGTCCGCATGGCGCTCGGGAAAATCGGCCACGACGCGTTTCTCGCGGCGCGCCGCGCGATGGGTCTTCCTGACCTGAAGATGAAGCCTGTCTTTCGGCACGGAGGCTTCGCGGCGCTTCCCGAGGGCGGATGGCTGCTCGATTCGTATCACCCGAGCCAGCAGAACACGAGCACCGGCGTGCTCACTCTCGAGATGTGGCGGGGCGTCTTCGAGACGGCGAAGTGGCTCCGGGATCGGGTATCATCGCTCGCATGACATTCCACTCGCTCCCCTTCGGAATCGAGCAGAGCGCGCCGTCGCGCTGACCGTTCGTGCGCGGCGTCCTTCTTAGAAAACCGGGCCCTCCCGAATCGCTCCAGGTCGAGACGCTCCCCGATCCCACGCCGGGACCGGGGGAGGTCTTGATCCAGGTGCGAGCTGCGGGGGTGAACTTCGCCGACGTCCTCGCGCGCCAAGGGCTCTATCCCGACGCGCCGAAGCCTCCGTACATCCCCGGATTCGAGAGCGCGGGCGAAGTCCTCGCTCTGGGCGCCGGCGTGGAGCGGCTCCGCGCGGGGCAGCGCGTGCTCGCCTATCACGTGGGCGGCGGCTACGCGGAGCAGATCGCCGTGGCGGCCGAACGCGTCATCGCCATCCCCGATTCGATCCCGTACCAAGCCGCGGTCGTGATCCCGCTCAACTACGGAACGGCGTATGTCGCGCTTTACCGAACCGGCCCGGTGGAGCCCGGCATGCGCGTCTTCGTGCACGCCGCCGCCGGGGGCGTGGGGCTTGCCGCGCTCGACTTGGGCCGCCGAGCCGGGCTCGAGATGACCGGCGCCGCGAGCACTCACTTCAAGCGCGCGCGCCTGCTGCACGCCGGCGTGAGGCACGTGGTGTCGTCGCGGCATCTGCGCGTCGATCGAGTGGGGCAGCGAATCTACGGCGGGAAGGCGTACGACATCGTCCTCGATTCGGTCGGCGGAAAGACCGTGAAGCAAGGGCTTCGTTCCCTGCGCGCCGG
>JANMQV010000073.1:0-5895 GCA_031370645.1 Candidatus Eiseniibacteriota bacterium
CGACCTGGTGGGCGGACGTTCCCGCGCCCCAAAGAAAATGCCCCGGCGCCGCGGCTCCCGTGTGCCGCCCTTGAGCCCCGTCCTCCCTCGCGGTACCGTTAGCGTCCATGAGCCCCTCCCGATCCGGCGATGCGCCGGTCCATCCCCGCCTTCACCTCGGCACCTCGTCGTTCAGCGATCCGTCCTGGGTCGGCCCCTTCTATCCCGCGGGCACGAAGCCGGGCGATTTCCTCGCGGAGTATGGGCGCCACTACGAGACCGTGGAAATCGACGCGACCTTCTACCGGATACCCTCGGCCGCGCAAGTGAGAACTTGGGCGTCGAAGGTACCGGAGGGGTTTCGCATTGCGGCGAAGGTGCCTCAGGTGATCACGCACGACAAGCTGCTCCTCGAGGCGCAGGAGGAGATCGACCTCTTCCTCGAGGCGATGAGCGAGGCGGGCGACAAACTCGGGCCGCTGCTTTTTCAGTTCCCGTACTTCCGCCGCGACGCCTTCTCGTCGGCGAAGCCGTTTCTCGCGCGCCTGGAGCCCGTGCTCGCGGCACTCCCGCGCGATCGCCTCTTCGCTGTGGAGATTCGAAACAAGACCTGGGTCACCGAGCCCTTCCTCGCGCTCCTTCGCGAGCACGGCGTCGCCTTCGCGCTGATCGATCACCCCTGGATGCCTCCGATCGATCAGGTGATGAACGGCCTCGACCCGATCACGGCCGACTTCGCCTACGTCCGATGGCTCGGCGATCGCCGCGGCATCGAGGCGAAGACCGAGACGTGGGAGAAATTGATCGTCGATCGTGAATCGGAGATGGAGCGGTGGGTCCCCGCGCTCGCCGCGATCTTGGAGCGGAACATCGAGGTCTTCGGATTTTTCAACAATCACTACGCCGGCCACGCCCCTGGTTCGATCGCGCTCCTGCGCGATGTGTGGAAGCGACTCCGTCCGCTCGGGTAGCGGCGCGGGCGCCCACTCGGCCAACGTAGAGCCTGAACCCCCTACGCCCGATCGAGCCCCAGTGTCCCCGTGAGCGACCGCGCCAGATCCGCCGCTTGAAGCCGAATCTCCGGCACCGCGGTCGATTCCCAGAGCATGCCCCGTAGCGGCGGGCCGAGCGTGAAGAGATCGGTGTGAGGCTCTCCCTTCCGGTCGAGAAGCGCGCCGCCCGGCTTCGCGTCGAGTCCGAGCCGAAGCGGCCCCGGTCGCACTACCCCCGCATCCATCAACCGAGTGAGGAGCACCGTCGGGTCGTCGGCGTAGCGTACTGTCGGCCCTGTGGCGTTCACGATCCACCCCGCGTGAAGCGTCGTGACTTCGCCTCGGCCGCGCGGGCGAAGGTTCACGGTGAATCCACCGTCGTGCGCATCGATCGACACGATCCGTCCCGCCACGACTCGGAGCCGCCCCTCCGATTTCATTCCCTCGACGTGCGTGGCGATGGTCGGGGCCATTCGGTGCCGGTGCACTTCCCAGTAGGGGTGCGCGTGCCGAAGGAAGCGCTTTCTCTCCTGTTCCGGCATCGCCGCCCAGAGTCTCGGGATGAACGGCCGCACCGCGTCGACCACGGAGCGCCACGAACCTCCCTGCTTTTCTTCGGCCGCGGCCTCCGACCGTACGCGACGCATCAGTCCGCGCGCCGTCACCGGGGGCTTGTCGAGATCCACCGCCACGTACCCCGGATCGCTCGGCCCGTGCGAAAGCGGCATGAGTCCGCGCGGCGATACCGCGACGACGCTTCCGTGATGAGCTTGCCGGTCGAGCGTCAGCGCGACATCGATCATGGTGAGGTGAGCGCCGGCGACGATCACCGCGTCATCCGGGAGGACGATCTCGAACGCGCCGCGCGCCCAGGGATCGAGGATCATGCGAGGGTGATGAGCCAGCGCCGGCGCGATCCCGCTCGGAAGTCCGGGCGGACGATAGCCGAGCGCCAAGATGACGACGCTCGCGATCCACGCGGCCCCGCTTCGACTGAGAAGCCGCCACCCGCCGGATCGGCGCACGAGGTCGCTGATCTCTTCGTTGATGATCTCAAGCACCACGCCGGGATCGGAGCGCTCGAGCGACGTGCGAAGCACGTCCTCCAGGTAGGCTGCATAGACTCCACGCGGAACGAACGCGTCGGGAACGGCCGAAACGCGCCACGCCGCCGCCTGCTCGCGCCCGTCCTCGCGAAGCCAGTCGACGAAATGGTCGGGCTCCTCGGCGATGGCGCTCATTTTGGAAGCGGGAACGTTCAGAACGTGATCGCGATCGGACGTGCCGTACGCGAGCCCGGCGCCGCGCGAGCCGCGACCGTCGAACAGAATGACGCGAGCCGGGCGGCGGAGCGAGCGGAGGAGTGCCGCCGCGGCGATCACACCGCTCGCGCCGGCGCCGACGATGGCGATCGTAGGATTCGAAACGAAGGTCACAGTCTAGGCTTTGCCTCGAATAAAGCGCCGCTCCGGTTCCCGGCTAGCAGCCGAGCATCCAGAGCGGCGCGAGCAATAGCACGATCCAGAGTAAGAATTGGACGATCGGGTCCCGTGGATCGGGAAGCACGTCCCTATCTTATCGCAACCCGTGTGCTAACGGAGCCGGAGAATCCGCTCGGTCCGGACCACGGTTCCCGACGTGAAACGAACGAAGTAAATGCCGACCCCGGCGTTTCGGCCGCGGTTGTCCCGGCCGTCCCAGTGCATCCGATGAACGCCCGCCGTGGCCGTGCCTTCATGAAGCGTCCTCACCAGGCGGCCGTGCACGTCGAAGAGCCGCACCGAGGCGTGCGCCACGCTCGGCAACGCGAACGAAATTTCGGTTTCAGTAACGAACGGATTCGGTCGCGCCGGAAGAATCGAGGCGACTCCCGCCACCGAGTTTGCCGGAACGTTAAGTTCCGTCGCGGCGCCCTCGACGCTCAGCGCCGCGCCGTCGGACGTGGCGCCGCGCAGCGCGCGAATCGCCAATCCGCCGTCATCAGCACCGGCAGCCGCCGATCCGAGGGTCAGAAGCAAACGCACGGGTGGCATTGTGCCCGTGACGGCGCCCGCGCGGGCCGGAGCGCCCGAGCCCGCCTCGATGAAGCCGCGATCGTAGACCATCACGCGCGCGCCTCCGTCGGCGCCTGCCTCCCACTGAAGCGCGTACGCTCCCTGCGGGTCTTCGAGGGCGATATTTCGCACCTCTGCCAGGCCGTGAGAATAGAGTTTGAACTGAACGCCGCCGAAGAGTCGGCCGCGATCGATCGAGATGACGGCGCGCCCTTCGAGCGGGTTCGCCCACGTCGCCTCTCCCTCGAAGCCGACGCGCGCCACGTCCACCGACGGAGCGCCGCCTGGCCCGGCATCGGGACCCCAACCTCCGTCGCGTCCCAAGATGTCGCGCACACAACAGACGATGTCCCGAACGTCGAGAGTGCCGTCGCCATTACAGTCGGAAGCATTGCGAAGCGAGTCAGGACAGGCATCCGGCGCCGAGAGAATGCAGCGAACCAGGAGCACGATATCGCGCACGTCGCCCACGCCGTCGCCGTTCAAGTCGCAGTGAGACGTGCCGACGCAAATCCGACCCCACACCGCGGCGAAGGTCGGGCAGAACGGAATGACCTCGGCAGCCGGCGAGGAGACGAGGGCGTTCGCGAAGAAGAGCGGATACTGCATCTCCGACGTTCCGACCTTCACGTCGTAACAGACGTGGAGCACCGCACCTCGTCCGGGAGCGATCGAGAGGCCGCGAGCCGAGTAGAGGACGATCTTCGCGGTCGAGCCGTCCGCGGTCCATGCCACGTCGAATCCGGCGGCGCGAGGTGTGGTGGTCACGGAAAAGGGGACGGGGAGGATCGTGATGCTGCCCGACCCGTCCGATACCGCGACGAGCGGAATCCGGATCTCCGTCTGGAGCGCTCCCACCGGAATGGGATTCTGAAGCGTCACGTCGAAGCAGGCGTGCTCGCCCGGATTCGCCCGGGCCGTACATCCGTCAACCCGCGGGTAGTCGAACCCGGTCGCGGCGAAACCGAGGAGAACGCACCCCTCACCGGTGCGGCATGTGTCGGAGGCGACGGAGAAGGTATAGCGAACTTTGCTCGAATCGATCGGCGAGGTGGAGTCGGCCGGGAAGGGATAGAGGTACTCGGTTGCATCGACCCAGTAGAACCCAAAGCGGAGCCTTCCGAGATCCTCCGCGAGACGATACGGCTCGATGGCCGCGGTACAGGGCCTTTCGAGCGCAGGATTCGGCTCTTCCGCGATGATTCGAACGGGGATTCGATAGGTCGGAATAGGTCCCATGGTGGGGAGCAACTCCGGCACACCGACTCGGAATCCGCGGATGGAGTAACACGAGTTGGGGAGCGACCCCGCGACGATCAGTTGGACCGAGTCGCAGACGCCCGGTAAGGCGGGGACGACCGTGGCACTCTCGACGGTCTCCAAGGCGGCTGAGGCGAATCCGGGAATCCAGAGCGCGGTCGCCGCGATGGCGGCGACGAGGGTGCGTGCGATCGTGCGCGAGTTCATGGCGTCACGTCCTCCACTGCCGGCGAATCGACCCGGCGGCGGGTGGGTGCCCGCCGCCGGGCGCGGCTACTTGCTACTACTTCATACTAAGGAGCGACTCGGCTAGTCGCCGTCCGCTTCATGCATGTCGTCATCCGCCGCCCCGTCGTGGTCGTCATCCATCCCGACCTTGATCGAGTGGCGAATGGCGCTCTTGATCGCCTGCTCATTCGCGAGATCGCGCGGATCGAGGAAATGGCCGCTCGAATCGGAGAGCCACTTCGACAGGTCGAAGGTCACGAAAGCGGTCGCGGCGGTGTTCTCCGCCACGTGGAATCCGCCCCGGATCTGGAATTCGTTGTCGATGCGCGCCAGGAAGGAGAATGTCCCGCCTCCCTCGCCGCCGATCGTTCCTTCGAGCCAAACGGTCGAACCGACCAAGCCGGGGAAGTCGGCCGCTTCGAGATCGCCGGCGCGGAGCATCTGGAGATGTCCCTGCACGCGAGCGTAGTCGCCCGGCATCACCATCATCGTGTCGAGCCGCGCCGCATGACCGCTCAGGAGGTCGATGACGAACGGACCGCGGAAGCGCGCTTGCCCCTGCACGTCGTGATCGTCGCCCATGTCGGTCGAATCGGTCTCGCCGAGCGAATCGGCACGATCGTCGGAGTCGTCGATCGCTTCGGGCATCACGAACCGGACGTCGCGAACGACCAAGAGCGCCTTCGTGAACGTAACCGGAATCGTGTCGGTTGCGGCGCTCGATGCCGTGAGCGGAGAGCCGACGGGCGCGAGGTAGCGCGCCGTGCTCGCACTGCTGCCTTGCGCTACCAGCGTGAGGGGAACCGCGCGGATGGGACTCGTCGCCTTGTCGCCGCAACCGGCGAGGCTCGCCACAACTGCGACACTCGCGATGGCACCACCCCAAGTTAGGCGGGAATTAGGTCTCAAATTATTGAGGGACATAGCCTTGTCGCTCCTTCTCCAAGATGTCTCTGCGGCTGCCCTGACCCATGATCCAACCTTATTAGTATATCACGCCATCCTTCCCGGTGCCGGGCTTCTAGGAATGTGCGAGGATTCCCATCTTGGGATGACACGTTGCGACGCGAGGGAGGGCTTTGATGCCGTTCGGCGGTGCCACGGGAAAACGATCGACCACGCTCGCGCGCATTCGCCTCACGACGTTCACGTCGCTTCTCGCGCTCTTCAGCGCCGTCTTGGCCCCCGGAAGCGCGCGGGCCGACATCGAGCGTCTTCCGAGCGGGGTCCGCGCCACGTCGCAATCGATCGCGCTCGATCTCGATCCCTCGAAGGAACTCTACTCCGGCTCGGTACGCATCGATCTCACCGTCTCGTCCGCCCGCCCCGACATTTCCTTTCACGCTCAGAAAATGACGCTCGGCTCGGTCGCTCTGCGGGGT
>JANMQV010000099.1:0-6210 GCA_031370645.1 Candidatus Eiseniibacteriota bacterium
TCGGGTTGAATGGATTCGGACCGACGGTAATCGCCCTCGACGGAGTTCCGAGCACCGTAAGTGCCAGGTCACCACGCACCAGGACGCCGGCCGCGGTGCGCACCTCCAGACGCGCCTGGACGTCTCGCTTACCCCTGACGGTCGAGAAGAGCCGCCGGAGGTCCCCCATCGAGAACTCGAAACCCGCATCCGGAGCTCCATTCTCATCGGAATCGCCCAATACCAGGTGTCGGGGACTTGTCGCGGCAATCGAATCACATTCGCCCAGTCCGTCCGCGCGGAGGGTCGCCGTTTCAAGGCGAAGGCCCGTCACATCAAAGGGAATTTCCGACGGCTCGACGCGCAATCCGACATGCCCCTTCGAATCCCGAAGTGCGACGACTCGCTGGATTGGATAGGAGAAGGCTCTCGCCGGGATCGCGTCGGCGACGATTGCCACGGTCGTGTCGCGCGATGAGCCGCCCGAATTGGAGACCTGAAGCGTCACAGGGTATGCGCCCGCGCGCTCATACACGTGTTCCACAACCGATCCTCCGTGGGCCGACCCATCGCCGAACGTCCAATTGAACCTGGCAGGTTCATAGCCAGTTGCAGACGATCGTCCATCGAACCGAATGGGGATACCGGCATAGCCACGGTAGGACGAACCGGCGACCGCCGTTGGCGGTGGCGGGACCGAGAGACATGGGACGCAATAGCACGTCCCTACCGGAGTGAGCTCTCCCTCGAAGAAGTGCGGCGCCCGGTTTCCCGCTGGGTCGATCGCGGTGATCCAGATCGTGTAGGGCCCTACCGGTTCTGCGGGTGGCGGAGCCATTCCCATCAGGAGCGTATTGGGTGTGGATTGCGCGATGGTGACCCAGGCAGGAGCCTGGGTCAGCTCGAGGGAAAGTGGTCGACCTTCCGGGTCCGAAGCCTTTACTCCAAGGTAACGGCTGCGTCCTTGCTCGACACAACCGATCGACGCCGGACTCCATGTGACTCCAGGGATCCCCGAGGTGAAGACCTGGATCGGCACCGCAAGCCCAACCTGAGCGATCCCATCCGACATGACGAGTCCGATTGAGTGAGTTCCGGCATCCCCCCGCACCGGGTGGAGGGTGAACCACACAATTCCATATCCGATCGATTCCGACTTCGACGTGATCGTGACGAAGTCCGGGGCATCAACTACATCCATGTGAACGACGTCATGATCCGGATCCGTCGCGATAATCATGTTGCTGAGGCTTTCCATCTCGAGGACGTGCATCGCGGTCACGGGAGCCGGTTCGGGAGAATGGTTCGGTCCGACAATTATCCAGAGGGATTGCGCCGCAAGCCGGGTCCCGTCCGAGGCCGTCATGCCGAACCTCCAGTCACCCACATCGGACTCGGCCGCAGCCGCGCGAAGGATGCATTCCGTCCCCGATGGAGTCTGAGACGTGATCAGCAACGTGACGAACGTGGGCGCATGAATGAGGGAGACGGTTACCAGTGCGCCTTCGGGATCTGTCGCCGACACGGCGAACTCCTTGAAGGAGCCCGGCTGAACCGTAAATGGCGGTACGGTCGAAAAAGTCGGCGGGAAATCGGGTGGGATCGGCGGCGGCGGACCCGTCACGGTAAGGTGAACGGAGTGCTCGGCGACGTGCAAGCCGTCGCTTGCGCTCACAATGATCGTGTACTCCCCAACGTCGTCAGCCTGCGGCATGAGGCGCAAGCTCCCTTCGGTATGTCCGGGCACGAAAAGTGTCTGCCTATAGGTAGCGAACCGAAGCGAAGGGGACACGAGCAGGGTGAGCAGCGAGCCGTCGGCATCGTAGGCAGATAGCCAAACCTCGAGAATCCGCCCTTCCGCAACGGTTTGATCCGGCACTGGGCTGAGAATGGGATCCGTCGACGCGCCCGCCCCAGGAAGCCCGTCGGCGTCCATCCAGTCCGATCCGAGCTTCGCGGTGTTGTCCTCGTCCAACCCAGGACAGGCGGTTCCGAACGATGTGTAGCCCGGCGGATTGAGCCGGGAAGAATTGGCGAACGCGACGCTCGGCGACCCGCTGAGGGGCGTGAGTTGGATCCGCCCCAGTAGGTAGTCCCCTGGTGGAAGGATCTCCCCACCACCGAACCCGGTGTAGAACTCCACGGAGTCCGCTGCGGACCCAAACGGCATGGTCGCGGTTCCAATGAGATTCGTGTACTCGCCCCAGGCGACCGTCCCCCCGAATGCGCGAAGAATCATCTCGTAGGAGTTAACGGTCATCCCTCTCGAGCCGTCTTGGGCGCAGCTAGCCGGAGATCCGTCGCGATTTCTGTCCGTGCGAAGACGGACATCCGCCGTCGTCGTGACTCCGAGCGGAAGGACGTCGGCATCCGAATGAATGCCGTCTCCGTTGGCGTCAAGGAACATGTACTGGGCAGACGCTTGGGGGGTGATGACCAGAAGGAACAGAAGTGTCCCTACGAGGGAATGCGGGCAGCGACCACCAAACATGAAGCCTCCACGGGGGGACCCGCTGGACGATTGAGGGTACACCCGCCGCGGTGGGAAAGGCTCGAATAGTGCTTCGTGAGGATGGGACGTTGGGAGTACGTGTTGGTTCTTACCTTCAAATCCGCCGCAACACCCCCCTCGCCAGTCGATCGACTTCGGAGAGATCGTTGTAGATCTGTGCCGAGAGGCGCACCCAGATCCTGCCTCGATAGGCGTGCATCTGGATCTCGATCTTGTCCTCCAGCAAGAGCGCCAGCCGCAGCGGCGCCGCCTGCTCCATGGAATTGCCGGCACGATCCGGAAGCGGCACCGTGACCATCGTGCCGACCATATCCTCCGGCTGCCCCAGTGTCGTTCCCCAAGCCTCCGTGAGGAGCCGCGCCCCTTCCCACGCCAGGCGATGCATGTAGGCGCTCGCCGCCTCGAATCCCCATTCACGCAACATCGCAATCCCTTCAGGCGCCGATAGATAATTCGTCGGGTCCAGGGTCCCCACCCAGTCGAACTCCTTCGCGAATCCCTGATCCCAGCCCCATGAAATCGTGGAGGGATGAAGTCCCACTTGCCGCTCCGGAGGCGCCCAGAGGAAGCCACACGAGCGCGGCGCGTGGCACCACTTGTGGAGATTCGCCGCGTACCAATCGACGCCCAGCGATGGAATATCCAACGCGATGGCGCCGGGGACGTGCGCCCCATCCGCGAGCACGAGAATGCTCCGCTCGTGAAGCGCGGACGCGATCTCGACGAGCGGCAGGATCTGAGCCGACTCGGACGTGATGTGATCGATGATGGCGATCCGCGCCTTGGGACCCACGACCGCCAGGATCGCATCGCGCGCGGCGGAGGGCGTCGTGGGATAGGGCATCTCGGCGACGACGACGCGACCCCCGAACTCCCGGGCGCGATTTCGCGCGCCGTGGACGATCGCGCCGTACGCGAGGTCGGTGACGATGATTTCGTCGCCCTTCTCGAACGGGAATGACCGGAGAACGGCGTTGATCGCGTGTGTGACGTTGGGCGTGAAGACGAAGTCCTCCGGCCGGACGCCGACAAACTCCGCCACCGCCGCCGCGGCCTCGCGCATCCGCGTCGGCCCGGGTCTCCAGGGCGCCGGCTTGTCCCCCGTCAGCTCGCGGAGCATGAACCGCGATGGATTCCGCTCCATCTCTTCCCGGAGCACCTGCTGGACCGCCATGACACGGCGGGGCACCACGCCGACGGTGCCGTGATTGAGGTAGGTGAGATCGGGGTCGAGGGGCCACTCCGACCGCATGGTGCCGCCGAACGCGGGAGACGGGGTCATGCGGAGGATTCTAAGAGCGAAATACCCGCCGTGCGAGCGAGATCGCTACCGGCCGGCTACGAGAAGAGAGAGCGAACGCTCTCCTGCGCCGCGGCGAACCAAGCGCCCGGAAAGAGGCCCAGCCAAAGGGTCGCGACCGCCGTCACGAGGAGAACGACCCCCAGCGCCAACGGAATGCGAATCGGCGGGAACGCCTCCTGCGGTTCCTTCATGTACATGAGAACCAGGAGGCGGAGGTAGTAGAAGACGGAGATGGCGCTGTTCAAGACGGCGAAGATCGCAAGCCAGATATGCCCCGACTGGACCGCGCCGCCGAACAGATAGAGCTTTCCGACGAACCCCGCCGTTGGCGGAATCCCCGAGAGCGAGAGCATGAAAAGCGAGAGGAGCGCGCCGATCAGGGGGTACTTGAACCCCATACCCGCGTAGTCCTTCAGCTCTTCCCCACGCTCTCCCTTGTGCTCGAGTAGAACCACGATCGCGAACGCACCGAGCGTCATCGCCACGTAGGCCATGAGGTAGAACACAGCCCCGGTGCCGCCGATCACCCCGCCCGAGACGAGCCCGATCAGCACATAGCCGGAATGCGCGATGCTGGAATAGGCGAGCATCCGCTTCACGTTCGTCTGCGCGATGGCCGCCACGTTCCCCACCGTCATCGTGAGGACCGCGATCACCGAGATCACCATGTCCCACTCGGCTTGCGCGGGGCCGAATGCGATGAAGAAGGTCCGGAGGAAGGCGACAAACGCGGCGGCCTTCGGACCCGCCGAGAAGAACGCGGTGATCGGAGTCGGCGCGCCCTGGTAGACGTCGGGCGTCCACATGTGGAACGGCACGGCGGCGATCTTGAAGCAGAGGCCAACCAGGATGAGCGCCATGCCCGCGTAGAAAAGTCCCTCGGGGACGGGACCGGCCGTGCCGGCGATCGCTTCCCCGATCCGCTCCAGATTGGTCGTCGCGGTCGCGCCGTAAACGAGCGAGATACCGTAGAGCAGAATCCCCGACGAGAATGCGCCGAGGAGGAAATACTTCATCGCCGCCTCGTTCGATGCATCGTTGTTCCGGCGATAACCGGCCAGGACGTAGAGCGAGATGGAGAGGACTTCGATGCCGAGGAAGAGCGTGATCAGGTCGAGCCCCGAGGCCAAGACCATCATCCCCGACGTGGCGAAGAGGAGGAGCGCGTAGTACTCGCAGTGCTCCACGTCGTCGCGGCGGAGGAATGGAATCGAAAGGAGCACGACGATCGCCGATGTCGCGAGGAAGAGCACGTTGAAGAGCGTCGAGAGGTTGTCGAGCGCCACCATTCCCGCGTAGCCGTGCTCGGACATTCCCCACTGGGGGATCGTCCGCGCGAGGGCCCAGAGGAGCCCTCCCAGCGCGAACCAGGCCGAGAGGTGCTTCTTCCCGTGGGGCAGCATCAGGTCGAGCACCAAGAGGAGGAGCCCCGCCCCGCAAACGATCAGGAGCGGCTCGATCATGCCGATTGGCGCGTCGATCGGAATCGGCAGGCTCATCGCGTCACGCTCCCCGGAGAGCCGACCGGAGGAGGAGGCGGCACGTCGACTTCCACGCTCGCCGAGTCGGGCAGCGAACCGACTAACGCGGCGGCGCTACTGTCGGTGAGGCCCTCCTCCCCCATTGCCGCGGGATCCATGTCGGCGCCCGACGGTTCGTCGCCGCCGTAGATCCCGGGCTCCACCGTCCGCGTCGCCACCGTGCGGGACGACATCCGTTCGATCAGCTCGGCCGAAGGCGCGTCGAGGAAGCGAAGGAACGTGTTCGGGTAAACGCCGATCCAGATAATGAACACGATCACCGGCGCCAGAACCCAGAACTCGCGGCGCGTGAGATCCTTCAGCCCGCGGTTCTTCTCGTTCGTGACCGGGCCGAACATGACGCGCTGGAACATCCAGAGGAGGTAGACGGCGCCGAGAATGACGCCCGTGGCCGAAACCCCCGCGATCCAGGGGTTCATGCGGAACGCGCCCAAAAGGATCAGGAACTCGCCCACGAAGCCGTTCAACCCCGGAAGCCCGAGGCTCGAGAGCGTGACGATCAGGAAGAGCGCGGCGAACCACGGCATGATCTCCGTGATCCCGCCGAATTCCTTGATCTCGCGCGTGTGCCGGCGCTCGTAGAGGATTCCCACCGCGAGGAAAAGGGCGCCGGTCGAGAGGCCGTGATTGATCATCTGGAGCACGCTTCCCTGCACTCCTTGCATGTTGAGCGCGAAGAGGCCGAGCATGACGAAGCCGAGGTGGCTCACCGAGGAGTAGGCGACCAACTTCTTCACGTCGGTCTGCACCATCGCGACGAGCGCCCCGTAGATGATCCCGATCACCGAGAGGGCGATCAGCCACGGCGTGAAGGCGAGCGCGCCCTCCGGGAAGAGCGGCATGGCGAAGCGGAAGAATCCGTACGTCCCCATCTT
>JANMQV010000104.1:0-2236 GCA_031370645.1 Candidatus Eiseniibacteriota bacterium
AGCGCGGAGGCCACCGTAGCCTCTTCCACGTCGATCGCCTTCAGCAAGTTGAACGGTACCGAGAGCGCTGCCAGAAAGAGCGCCGCCACGTAGGCGCGCCGTTTTCCGCGCCGAAGCCCCCACGCCGTCACCAAGAGGAGCGCGCCCGCGAGATGCGTGAATGTGCGGCTCGAGTCGATGACGGTGGTCGGAACGAGACGGCGAAGGGCGAGGAGCCGTTCGGGAGGATGAGAGAGGAGCGCCGAAGCGAGATCGATCACGCCGAGCGCCGCGACAGCTAGCGCCAGAAGCGTCCGCCGGATGTCCCACGACGGGGCGCGTTCGACTCGGTCGGCGAGAGCGGGCTCTGTCATCTGCTCCTAGTCCTGCGATGGAATGGAGACGAGTGATGAGGCAATCCAGCCCTGTCGCTCGGCTCCGAGGTCCCGGACGCTAACAACCCCCCGGGCGTCGGTCAACGCGGGAACCGTCAGAGCCGGTTCTGGTGCGATGGAACGCCACTCGTCGAAGCGCCAAGGGAGGGATATGATTCCGGGCATCTTCGCGCTGTATCAAACCTCTCGGAGGAATTGATGAGAACGCGTAGTCACCCGACTGGAGGGACCCTGGGCATCTTGATCGGTTTGGCGACGATGGCAGTCCTACCGACCGGTGGAGACGCTGGCGAGTCGAAGAACCTCGCCGCCACCGTGGCCGCCGCTTCAGGTGCGGGGAGCGTCGTCGGCGCTTGGGAGGGGAAGCTCGCAGATCGAATTCGATTGGTCGTCCACCTCGATCGCGACGCCGCGGGAGCGTGGCACGCCACCGCGGACTCCCCCGATCAGAACGCCATGGGGCTAGCCGTCGATGAGGTGACGGTGTCGAGCGAATCGCTGCGGTTCAGCATGCGGCTTCTCAGCGCCGAATACGCGGGCCGAATCAACGCGGACCGGACTGAGATCAACGGAACTTGGAAGCAAGGCGCCACCGAGCTGCCCCTGGTCCTTCGCCCTCAAGGCGTATCCAAGGAAAGCGCCAAGGCGCCGGGCCGTCCGCAAGAGCCGAAGCCGCCCTATCCGTACGACGCGATCGATGTGACCTATCAAAATCCGAACGCGAAGGGCGTCACCTTGGCGGGCACGCTCACCCTGCCGAAGAGCGCCGGCCCCTCGCCTTGCGCCGTCCTCATCACCGGCTCGGGCGCACAAGATCGCGACGAATCGATCCTGGGCCACAAACCATTTCTCGTCTTGGCCGACTACCTGACTCGGCATGGAATCGCCGTGCTCCGAACCGACGACCGGGGCATGGGTGGTTCGACCGGCGCAAGTGAGACACTGACCAGCGAGGACTTTGCCGGGGACGTCGCGGCCGCAGTGGCATTCTTGAAGACGAGGAAAGAGATTGCCGCCGACAAGATCGGGCTCATCGGGCATAGCGAGGGCGGGCTGATCGCTCCGCTCGTCGCGACTCGCGACAAGAGCATCGCGTTTGTCGTGATGCTCGCAGGGCCGGGAGTGCCGGGCGACTCCATCCTCATCACGCAGTCGTTTCTCATTTCCCGCGCGATGGGGCGGAGCGACTCGCTTGCTCGAAGCACGCAGTCCGTTCAGCGGGAATTGGTGCTCGCCGCGAAGACGCTTTCAGATACCGCTCAACTGACAGCGAAGATCCGAGACGCGCTGCGGCTTCAGCAGGCACAGACGCCAAAGGAGCAGCAGGCGAGCGACGCGAAACTCGAGGAGATCGCGGGCCAGCAGACCCGCATGATGCGAACGCCGTGGATGCAATTCTTCCTAACGTACGATCCGCGCCCCACCCTGGCGAAGCTTCAATGCCCCGTGCTGGCAATCAATGGCGCCAAGGACTCGCAAGTCTCGGCCGATCAGAATCTGCCGGAGATCCGAGCCGCGCTTCGGAGCGGGGGAAACCGCGACGCTACCGTCGAGGCACTACCCGGCTTGAACCACCTCTTTCAAACTGCTGAAACAGGAGCGCTCTCGGAGTACGCGACAATCGAGGAGACCTTCGCCTCGGCTGCATTGCAGAAGATCTCGGACTGGATCGGTTCGAGAATGGGGCGCGGGAAGTAGCGACGGTCTCCTGGAGGAGTTATATGGGAAAGCGAACCAAGGAAGTCGATGCCTACATCGCCAAGGCGCTGGGCGGTTAGGGATTGGGCCGGCGTTTCAGGAACGCGCCCATGGGGCGGCGTCCGAGTCGGCCATCCAAAGCAGCGTCCCCGTCTTGGGGTGGA
>JANMQV010000105.1:0-34378 GCA_031370645.1 Candidatus Eiseniibacteriota bacterium
GCGCGCCTCGCCCTCGAGCGAGACGATGTGACGGTCGATTCGCTGTCCGAGCGCTTCCTCTCCCGGGGCGGAAAGCCCGCCCGGTCCGGTCGCTCGCGGTGTGGCGTAAACCCCGGTGGCGTCGATCACGACATCGGCGCGGTCGATTCGCGGAGCTTCCCCTTCCGGCTCCACGCGCAGGAGGAATTTCAGCCCGATTCGTGAGCGATCCCCTGTCGCCATGATGGAGTCGGATTTTGTCAGCCCCTCGCGCGCGATCAGGGCCACCCGCGAACGTTCTCGCACGCGCCCCGCCAGCTCCGGAAGCCGGACGACCGGTTCCAGGTACCGAGTCACGATTTCACCGGCAGGGAGGATGGCTTCGTCTCCGGGGAGATCAACGCCGCTCTCGCGAAGCCGCGCCCTTCCCCGCTCCGTCGAGTTCATGTGAAACGGCGTGAAGATGGTCACGCCCGCAAATCGCCGCCAGTGCTCCGCGACTCGCCGGGAATCGTAGAGCGCGACATTGTAGCCGCGACGCGCACCTTCAAGCGCGGCTTCGATACCGATCGGCCCCGCGCCTAAAATGGCCACGCGCGGGGCGTTCGATGAGGGGCGTGTGTCCATTCAGTGGTTCCTCAACCGGCTCTCGATATGCCGCTCCGAGATCGGCGGCCCTCTCCCTAGAGTATGAGGCCGTTCCATCCTACGGGCCGAACTGACGTGTTTCATTCCCTATCTGGCGAGCTTCCGGGGGAGTAGGAGATTCCCCTCGTAAGGCGTTGCAATTATTGAGGATATATGCTACTGTCACAAGCTCGCCGCAGCCAGGGTGGCAGCATTCACCGAAATGCCGGTTCCGCAACGACTTCAGGAGGTTGTCGTGCCCGAAACAGATCGCCGGTCCGTCCGCGCCCTCGGAGTCGCCCTGGCCTTTGTAGCGTCCACCTTCGCTCTCATTCCCGTGGCGGTCCGGGCCGAGCCCCAGGGGCGGAACGTGGAACTCCTCTCCCAAATGGATAATTACGCCGGCTACTCGGCGTGCTGGTCCTACGTCCATCACGACGGGCGCGAGTACGCCATCCTCGGCACGACCACCGGAACGTCGATCGTCCGCCTCACGGACCCCCGGAATCCAGTCGAAGTCGACTTCATCGGCGGCCCCCCGAGCGACTGGCGCGAGATGAAGCAGTATCGGGACTGGGTCTACGTCTGCTCGGAGGGAACGGGCACCGGACGCGGCATCCAGATCATCAGCATGGAGAATCCCGACAATCCGCGCCTGGTGAGGACCTACCGAACTGGATTCGACACCGCGCACACGGTCTCCATCGACACCACGCGCGCCATCCTCTACTGCAACGGCACATCGATCGGCATGGTGGCGCTCGCCCTCCAGCCGCAGGCGGGCGCGACTAACGCGAGTCCGACGAGCCCTCAGGAGATCGGCGTCTTCAGCGACTACTACCTCCACGATCTCCACCTTCGCGGAACGCTCGGTTACGCATCGGCCATCAACAACGGCTTCGAGTCGATTCTCGATCTCTCCGTTCCCGCGAATCTCTACGCTGGAGCGGCGACGGTGGAGATCAAGCGCTGGAATACGCCGGCGAATTTCACGCACAACTCCTGGACGACGAAGAACGGCGACTACCTGATCGTCACCGAGGAGAACTCGGGCGGGAAACCGAAGGTCTACGACATCTCCGGCCCCGGAACGCCGATCTTGAAATACACCTTCACCGATCTCCCCGCTCACATCGGACACAACGTTCACGTGAAGGGCGACACCGCATTTGTCTCCTACTACACGGCGGGAGTCCGTCTCTACGACATCACCGATCCCACGAAACCGGTCGCGTTCGCCCACTACGATACGTTCCTTGGCGCCGACGGCGGCTACGACGGGGTCTGGGGAGTGGCTCCCTACTTCCCCTCCGGGATCTTCGTCACGAGCGATATTTCAAACGGCCTTTCGGTCTTCCGCGTGGACGCGCAGTACGGCGTCGTTCGCGGCACGGTGCGAGAGAACGTGGGCGGCACCGTGGTGGCGAGCGCTGTCGTGCACGATCACACGTCGGAGACCGAGGCGATCACCGCGGCGAACGGCACCTACAGTCTGGCGGCATCGGTGAATGCCGCGGGCGAACTCGAGGCGTCGAAGTTCGGCTACCAGCACTCGCTCGTAACGCTGAACGTGGCGAACGGCGGCGCCTATACCCAGGACTTCGTGACGCCGCCCCTCCCGACTGGAATCCTTCGCGGCGACACGCGGAACGGGGCGACGACCGCGCTTTTGACGAACACGCCGGTGGAAGTGATCGGCACGCCGCTCCTCAGCGCGACCGGTGGGCTCGGGATCTACTCCTTCAACACGATTCCGGTTGGCACGTACCCCGTACGCGTCGATCGTCCCGGCTACCTCACGTCGCTCCGCCCGGCCACGGTTGTGCAGGGGCAGACGACGACGCTCAACTTCCCGCTCACGCCGGCGACGTTTTACGACGACGCCGAGACGTTCGGGAACTGGACGATTGGCGACGCTTCCGATAACGCGACGACCGGGCAGTGGATCCAGGCGCCGCCCAGCGGGACGACGACGGCGCGCGTCGCTTCGGGCGCGCCAGCATTTCCCTTCGAACGTGGCGGCCGCGGCACCCCGCTCGGAGCCGCAAACCACCCAGCCCCCGGCGGCGACGGTGTCGGCGCGCCGGGCGAAGTTCAGCCCTCGAGCGACAACACCCCCGATCCGGGAATCAACTGCTTCGTCACCGGAAACGGCACCACCGGAGCCATCGGCGAGGCGGACGTGGACAACGGAAAGACCACCCTTACGAGCCCCGCGATGAATCTCACCGGCCTCGCCGACCCACGCGTCGCTTACTGGCGTTGGTACTCGAACAACGCCGGGTCGGGTGCAGGAGAGGATCCGCTGATCACGCTCTATTCAAACGACGGCGGCGCGACCTGGCCCCAGTCGGATTCTCTCTACGAAACGCGCAATTTCTGGGAGCGGGTCGAGATCAAGGTCACCGACCGCTTCCCCGTTCCGGGACAGTTCCGCGTCCGCTTCGTGGCGCAGGACCTCGGCACCGGCTCAGTTGTGGAGTCGGCGATCGACGATCTGATGTTCTACTCGGGCGCGGTCGTCACGACGGTCGAGGAGGAGTCGCCGCCGGCCCCCGCAGTCACGCTCGGCGCCCCGCGCCCTTCGCCGACGAGAGATGGCAGCGAATTCGAACTCGCGATGCCGCGCTCGGGACCCGTGCTCGCGAACCTCTACGACGTTCAGGGGCGCCTCGCGCGCACCCTCTTCGCCGGCACGTTGAAGCCGGGAAGACATCTCATCCGGTGGGACGGCAGGCTTCGAACCGGAGCGACGGCGGCGGCGGGGGTCTACCTCTTGAAGGTGAACGCGGCGGGCGAAGTGAGGACGCGGAAAGTCGTCGTCGTCCGGTAAGGAGCGCGTCCGGAAGCCGCCGAAGAGATTGCGGAGGAGCTCAGGCCAGCCCGAGTCCCTCCATGTCTTCCTCCTCGAAGCCGAGGTAGTGCCCGTACTCGTGTAGCAGCGTGATTCGGATTTCCTTCGAGACTTCGGCACGGTTCTTCCCCGCCCGCTCCAGATTTCGCTGAAAGAGGAGCACCACGTCCGGGAAGCCCGACGGGGCGCCGACCTTCTCGCCAATCGAAGTGCCAACGAAGAGTCCAAGGATTTCCGGAGAGATGTGCGGCGCCTGGTCGGCCATCTCCGCGGTCGGTTTCGGCTCCACCGTCACCGGCACCTTCGCCACGACGTCCCGAATCTTCTTGGGGAGGCTCCGCAGCACGTCGTCCAAGATGGCGCGGAAGTCGTCTCGGGTGGCTCGGACAGGCGGCGGAAAGTTCTCGGGGTCGAGCCGCGACGCCTCCTCGAAGAGGACGTCGGCCGCCGTGAACTCCCCCGAAGCCTCGAGGATCCTCGCCTCCAGATCGGCCCGGTCGGCGTCGTCCTCCTCGTCGGGAGGCGGCTGGAGCCCCTGCACAGCGGTGAGCGCATCATCGGAGCGCCAAAGTAAATGGAGCGCCTCGCATCGATCGAGCGCGGCGCCCCAATGTTCCGGATCTTCCTTCAACGCGCGCTCGAAGGCATCGAGCGCGTCTTCGTATTCACCTTCTTCGAGCGCTTCTTCCCCCTCTCGGACCAGCTCTTCGGCCTCGTCGGGGGCACCCATTACGAACCGCCGCTCTTCGGCGCCGCGTCCACCATGGAGATGGCGCGTCCCAGCACTTCATCGATCTCGAAGAGAACCTGATCCAGATTCCGCTGCTGCGCGCGCACGCCTTCGACGTCGTTCTGCATGACGAACGGCTCGGCTGCCGTTATGACGTTTCGGGCCGACGCCACCTTCAGTTTCAAATCCTGCCCATCCATCAGGCTCAACTTCCCCGACTGCACCTCGAGGCTATCGAGCGTCGACTTCATGTCATTGAGGTAGCCGGGGATGAAGTCCATGGTTCCGTTCATCACGGCGCTTGAGAGGCGCGACCGCTTGAAGTTGAGCGTTTCTCGGAGCGAGACCAAGACCGGCCCTTGATCCTTGGCGCCGGTCAGTTGCTGCTGAATCTGGTCGCATCCGATCGAAAGTGCGGCGAAAAGCGCCGCCGCCGCGAAGGCGGCGACCATCCGTGGTCGCGCGAGTTTCATGGTGCAATCCCCCTGTGACGACGTTCGCCTGCCCCGGTTACTTCCAGAGGTAGACGATGCTGAAGACCCCGACCCAAATCGCGTCGACGAAATGCCAGTACCAGCTCGCCGCGAGGAACGGGAAGTGTTGCTCCTTCGTGATGCGACCCTTCATGGCCGCGGTGTAGACGACATTCAAGAACACGACGCCCATGAGGACGTGAAGCCCGTGGAAGCCGGTCAGCATGAAGAAGGTGGTGCCGAAGATGCCGCTCTTGATCGAGAACGCCTCTCCGTTCAGGACGCCGTATTCGTAGGCCTGCCCGCAAAGGAAGACCGCCCCGAGGAAGATCGTCATCAAGAGCCCGGAGACGAACTGTTCCCTCTTGCCCCGCTCGAGCGCCATGTGCGCGAAGTGGCACGTCACCGAGGAGAAGAGGAGGATGAAGGTGTTCACGGCCGGAAGGACGAGGCCGAAGTGCGGCATTCCCTCGGGCGGCCAGACCTTGTGGTGGTAGCGCGAATAGAAGAGCGCGGCGAAGAAGGCCCCGAAGATCATCGCTTCCGACAGAATGAAGATTTTGAACGAGGTCTTGAGCCTTCCATCGGCGTCGTCCAAGTCCTTCCCCGCGAACTTGTCGCGGAGAAGTTCCCCCCACCAGCGGGTGGACCCGACGATGGTGATCAGGAGGCCAAGCATCAGGATGCCGAGCCCGTTCTTGTTGCCGTGGCCATTCAGGACAATGCCCACCGGGAGCAGCCCGGCGCCGAGGGCCGTGATGATCGGCCACTTGCTCGGAATCGGATCGTGCGAGTGGTGCGGCGCGAGAGCGGAATCGGACATGGGAACTAGGATCCTCCGGTTCGGGTCGTATGTGTCCGTTTGACGCGGGATTGTGAGGCTTTTCCGGGGGGTGGGTCAAGCGCGAGGGTTCCGGCCAACGCAGGGCCCCGAGGCAGCCCTGCCAAGCACTTACGACAGCGGCGCCCGCGCAGCTATTCCAACGCCGCCCCGCGCGGCGGTTCCAATCGCGGTGTCCGATCCCGGAGCAGCGCGACGGCGCAGACCAGTCCCAGCGCCGGCATGCAGGCGAGCACCGTGAGCGCCGCGTGGATGCCGCGCGCGTCGGCCAGCGCTCCGATCGGACCGATGATGAGCGCCCCCATCCCCCACGCGGCTCCCATCAAGAAGCTCGAGATTGTGGAGGAATGAGCCGGCGAGAGTTCCTGCCCTAAGACGACGTTCACCGGCAGCGACGACTGCAGAACGAAGGAGGCCAGGATGAGGCACGGGATCCCGAATCGATCCGGGAGGAAGAGCGCGGTGAGAAAGAGGGGGAGCGCGCCCGTGAACGACCAGGCGATCACGCGGCGGCCGCCGACCTTGTCAGAAAGCCACCCCCCGAAGAATCCGCCGAGCGCGCCGAACAGAAGGTAGAGCGAAACGACCGCCCCGCTTTGCGCGAGGGAGTAGCCGCGCCCGTGAAGGTAGAGCGGAAGGAAGGTCATGTATCCGGCCGCGACGACGGAGCGCGACACCGTCGCGGTATAGAGGAGGACGAGAGGGCGAAGCACGGGGCGTAGCGCGCGAAGCGGCGGCGGCTTCTCGCGGTGCCGGGGTCGCACTTCCATGCGACCGAGCCAGAAGAAGAGGAGCAGCGACGCGGCAATCCCCGGAAACACGGCCACCCACGTGCCGCCGAGCCCGAACGCCGTCACGACGCCGACGGCGAACATCGGCCCGAGCGCGAAGCCGAGCGTCCCCCCGGTCACCCAAATGGCCATCCCCATGCTCTTTCGACCCGACGCCTCGGACGCCAGAACGGCGGCCTGCGGATGGAACGCGGCGACTCCGAGCCCCGCCAGCATGAGGAACGCGAGCAGGACGCCGAAACTAGGTGCGAGCCCGAGCGCGCTCATGAAGATCGCCGCCGTGAGCGGGCCCAACGCCACGAACCACGGGCGTCTCATGCGGTCGGAGACGAGTCCGAAGAACGGCTGCGAGAAGGACGACGTGATCGACGAGAGCGCCACAAGCGTGCCGACGAGCGTGAGGCTCAGCCCAAGCTTCGCCACGAGGAGCGGCAAAAGTGGCGCGAAGAAGGAAGAATACGAATCGATCGCGAGGTGGCCGAACGTGAGGATTCCAAGACGAGGCGTGACGGGGTGTCGCATGCGGCGGGAGCATAACAGGTCACGCTTCCATCGCCGGAGTTCATCGACTACAGTGCCCCTGCTCCTCGCTCACCGGCCTCCCGCCAACCAGAGCCCCAGACCGACAGGCCATGCGACCGACGACTCGTTCCACTTCGGATTTCACGACCGCGCTTCGCGACCTGGGCTACTCCGCGTTTCGCCCCGGCCAGCGTGAGGCATTGGAGACGCTGTTTCAGCACCGCCGGCTCCTGCTCGTCGCCCCGACGGGCGGCGGCAAGAGTCTCATCTATCAGCTCCCCGCGACGATGCTCGAGGGGACGACGCTCGTGATCTCCCCCCTGATCGCGCTCATGCAGGATCAAGTGTCGGCGCTCCAGGCGCGCGGCGTGGCGGCCACCTATCTCGCCTCCACGCTCTCCGACGAGGAAGCGCGCGCCCGGCTCCGCGGCATTCGCGCGGGCGACTACCGCTTGGTCTACGTGGCGCCCGAGCGGCTGCCTTACCCCGGATTTCAGGACTTGGCGCGCGAGCTCGACCCTCCCCTCGTCGCCATCGACGAGGCGCACTGCATCAGCCACTGGGGCCACGATTTCAGACGCGAATACTTGGCCATCGGCGACTTCGTGAAGCAATTCCCCCGCGCCATGGTCCTCGCCTGCACGGCGACCGCGACTCCCGCCGTGCGCGACGACATCGTCACCCAATTGAAGCTTGGTCCCGACACGCCACAGATCCTTCGTGGCTTCGCGCGTCCGAATCTTTCGTTGCGCGTCGGAACGCCGGAAACCGCGACCGAGCTTCGTCTCGCCATCGATGACGCCTTGGCGGAGGCGCTGGGCGGCCCCGGCCCCGCCGGGCGGAAACCGGGCGCGGCGATCCTCTACTGCTTGAGCCGCGCCGATACGGAAGCCGAAGCGAAGCGGCTCCGCGCCGCCGGATGGCGCGCCGGCTGGTACCACGCAGGCCTCTCAGGCGACTTGCGCAGCGAAGTCCAGAAACGCTTCATGACAGGAGAGTTAGACGTGGTGGCGGCGACGAACGCTTTCGGCATGGGGATCGATCGCGCCGACGTGCGCGCGGTCATTCATCTCTCGCCGCCCGACTCGGTGGAGGCCTACTACCAAGAGGTGGGACGCGCCGGCCGCGATGGCGAAGAGGCGTTCGGACTCCTACTCCTACGCCTCTCCGACATCCCGAGGCGGAAGTCGCTGATCGAGCGCGGCGCGAGCCAGGATGGTGCGGGCGCGGCGTGGGTGGAGCACCGATGGTCGATGTTCCGCGATCTGCTTCGCTGGGCGGAAGGAGGCACGTGCCGCCACGACGCCATCCTCCGCTACTTCGGCGACGAAGTGGAGACGCTGCACGGCTGTGGTCGGTGTGACGTCTGCCGGGAACTCGCGGAAGGCGGTACGGAGGATGAGAGTGGTCGAAGCGCCGAGAGCCGGGCGGTCGCGATGGCGATCCTCGCCGCGGTTCGGCTGGTGGACCAGCGTCTCGGCTTCAAGGTCACGGTGAAGTTCCTTCGCGGCGAGAAGGACGATCGCCTGGTTCGCTACGGATTGGGCGGGCATCGAGACGCCGGCGCGCTCGCCCGCTACTCCGAGGCGTGGCTCGGCCAGGCGCTTCAGCGCTGCGTCACGGCGGGCTGGGTCGACTTCACGGATGGCGAGTATCCGCTTCTCATGCTGACCGACCTCGGAAAGGCGGTGCTGGCCGGGAAGCGTGACGCGCGGTTGATCCTCCCGGCGCTCCAGGCGACAGGAGCGCGACGGACGGCTCGAGGCGAGACGCGCCGCGCCGCCACTTCGGCACGCACGGGCGGGACGAGAGCGGCGGGCCTCCCGGGCGCGTTGGGCGCCCGGAGCGACGACAAACCGGCGGGCTACACCGAGCGCTTCGACGCGCTCCGTCGCTGGCGGCTGGAGCGCGCGCGCGCCGATTCGGTCCCCGCGTTCGTCGTCGCGTCCGACCGCACGCTCGACGACGTAGCGCTCCTCGCGCCGACGGACGTGGACGACCTGAGGCTCTGTTACGGAATCGGTCCAGCGAAAGTGGAGAAATACGGCGAGGAGATTCTCGAAGTACTGAAGCGCGTTGTTCGGTAGGGGCCGCGGCGTGGCGCCGGGCCCCGAAGAATGTCTAGGCGACCCGCTCCCGCTTCCGGACAGCTTCCTTCTTCTTCGCCTTGCTGTGGCGGCGCGCGATGCCGCGCGCCGAAGCAGGCGTTGGCGTCGCTTCCGGCATCTTCGTGACCAGCGAGCCGAGGCAGAGGTCAGCCAGAGGGAAGAGCACGTTTAGGTTCCGGTTCATGTAGATGTGGTGGATGCGATGGTGCTTCTTGATGAATTGGAAATATTTCATCCGCTCGATCCAGGGGATCGACGGCATGTGCATCAGGTAGTGAAGCCCCTCGTAGCCAGCGTAATAGAGCGCGAAGGCGCACCCCAGGCTGATCACGAACGGCGTCGCCGGAAGATCCCAGCCGATCGCCGAGAACCACCAGGCGAGCAGCACCCACGGCGTCACATTGATCGCGATGAGAAGCGGCCCGCCCCACCACTGGAAGGAGAGCGCCTCGTGCTGCTCCTCCTCGACGACGTGAAACGTGTCGTCGTGCCTGCAGAGCTGGTGGTGAACGAGCGTATGGGCGGTAAAGGCGCCCTTAGGAAGCCAGGGACGGTGGAGCCAGAAGCGATGAAACGCCCACTCGATGAAGCTGCCCTGGACGATGCCGGCGATGGTGCCTGCGAGGATGGCGTAGACGATAGTCACGGGGCTCCGATCGTCGGGGTTATGAAACGGCGGGATCTCGGAACAGCAGATCCTCTCTACGAAGTATCGGCGCTGGGACGCCATACGACCAGCGAAATAGCCCTCCCAGGCTACTCTGCACTCCCTGATGGGATTAGACGCGTCCGTACGGGCTCCGGAACCTCCAAGCGGCCCCCACCCGGTGCGGTCGAGGCGCCGGGCTAGTTTCGCGCGGCGAGGTCGAGCGTGATGGGAACCGGGTAGCGAATCGGCCCGAGCGACGTCTCGATGGTCGGCGTGAGCCGGAGTACGACCCTCTTCGTCGTCGTCCGCTGCCCCGAGAGGACGACTGCGGTGTCGAAGAGGACCCGGCCGTCGTTCCCGAACAGATCGACGAGATTGAAGCGCACATCGATCGGTACGTCGCGCACCTCACCCGGCGGGAAGACGTACTCCCCCGCCATTTGCCCGGACATGACCGACCGGTCGTCCACGAAGTAGGCCCAGTCGAGCCGCATCATGCGGGCGGTCGTATTGTTCGAGGCGGGGTTCTGCCCTTCCAAGTGGACCGTGATATCCAGCGGCACATCCTTCGACGCGATCGCCAGCGCGAGCCGTCCGACGTCGACGATGGAGAGATCCTCGTATCGCATGACGCGGGTCAGCGGGAGACCGGCGATGGCGGGATCCGAAATGCGATCGTAGCGGAAGTCGACCTGACGAAGCGCGATCGCTTCCCTGAGGCCCGCGCAGCCCGCGATGCCGCCGATTGCCACGATCGAGAGGATCGCGAGCAAGAGGAGTCGCGGCGCCCGCGGCGCATGGTTCTTTCGATCTCGGTGCATGAAATCCTCCCTGGTGGTGGCCTTCCTGGATGCGGAGGATAGCACTCGCCCGCGCCCTCCGTCTTGGGGCATACTCCCCGCCCATGAACGCCATCGAAGTCGTGGGGCTCCGGAAATCGTACGGGACTCTCACCGCCGTCGACGACCTCTCCTTCACCGTCGCGCAGGGCGAGACGTTCGGGCTCCTGGGACCGAACGGCGCCGGCAAGACGACGACGATCGGCATGATCGTCGGCGCCCTGAGCCCCGACGCGGGGAAGGTGACGGTGGACGGCGAATCGGACCCGACGCGTCCCGCCATTCGCCTGCGGATCGGCGTCGCACCCCAAGCGCTCGCGCTTTACCAAGACCTCACGGCCGAGGAGAATCTCGCCTTCTTCGGCTCGCTTTACGGACTCTCGGGCGCGCGCCTGGCCGAGCGCGTTCAGTGGGCCCTCGATTTCTCCGGGCTCGCGGACCGGAAGCGTGACCGCGTTTCCGGCTACAGCGGCGGGATGCAGCGGCGGCTCAATCTCGTCTGCGGCCTGCTCCACGATCCCCCGGTCATCCTCCTCGACGAACCGACGGTCGGCGTCGATCCCCAATCGAGGAACGCCATCTTCGACTCGATCGAGAGGCTGAAGCGCGAGGGGCGAACCATTCTCTACACGACGCACTACATGGAGGAGGCCGAGAGGCTCTGCGACCGCGTCGCGATCATGGACCATGGGAAGATCCTCGCGATCGACTCGGTCGAGGCCCTGCTTCGGGCGCACGGCGGGCCTCCCACCGTGGAAATCGAATTCCCCGAGCGCCCCGCGTCGCTCGACGCGTTGGGCGGCTCCTGGGAGGGCCTCCGCTGGCGCGTGCAGAGCGAGCGTCCGGTCGAAATCCTCCAGCAGGCCATGGGCGCGGGACGCCCCTTCAGCCATGTGTCGATCGAGCGGTCCACGCTGGAGGATGTCTTCCTTCGTCTTACCGGCAGACTTCTCCGGGACTGAGGGGACCGAACGCGCATGAACGCCATCCTCGCCATCGCATTCAAGGACCTCCGGCTCCTCCTTCGCGACAAGGCCGATCTCTTCTGGGTGCTCGGCTTCCCGATCCTGATCGCTTTCTTCTTCGGCTCGATCGGCGGCGGCGGCGGAAAGCGCGCGGTCATGCCGGTCGCGATCGTGGATCAAGACCGTACGCCCTACTCCCAAGCCATCGTGAAACAGTTGATGTCGTCGGATGCGCTTCGCGCGCAGGAGGCCCCGCTCGATTCGGCTCGGCTTTTGGTCCGACGCGGTGACCTGGTCGGCTATGTCGCCCTCCTTCCGGGGACGGGCGAGAGCTTTGGCTTCGGGGGGGACAGCACGAGCGGCATCGAGATCGGCGTGGATCCGCGGAGAACGGCGGAGCGCGAGTACCTCCGCGGCCTTGTGACCGCCGCGATTTTTCAATCGATGCGCGGCTCGTTTGCCGCCGGCGGCGGCGGCCGCGACATGGTCCAGCGAAGCCTCGAGAAATTGCGGAACAATCCTACCGTCGATCCCGACCTTCGCGGCCGGCAGAGCAACCTGCTCCAGTCACTCGACCGCTTCATGAGCGCGCTCGACTCGAGTTCCACCGCGGCAGTCGCCGGCACGGCGACCGGCGATTCGGCGGGTGGCGGCGCAGGCGGTCCCAACCTCCGTGTCGTCGAGATTGCCGAGGCAGATACGGGACCGCGGACCGCCTATGAGGTGACGTTTCCCTCCTCGGTCGCGTGGGCGCTGATCGGAGTCTGCATGTCGTTCGCCGTCTCCATCGTCTACGAACGGATCACGGGAACGTTTCTCCGCCTTCGGCTCGCTCCGATCAGTCGGGCGCAGGTCCTCGCGGGGAAAGGGCTCGCCGCGTTCCTGGCGTCGCTCGTGGCCGTGAGTCTCGTGCTCCTCCTCGGCATCACGCTCTTTCAAATTCGCGTTCCGAATCCTCTTCTTCTGACCGTGGCGATCGCCTCCTCGGCGTTCTGCTTCACCGGCGTCATGATGGTCGTGGCCACCCTCGGAAAGACGCCGGCCAGCGTGGCGGGCGCCGGATGGGCGATCATGATGGTCATGTCGATGACGGGGGGAGGGATGGTGCCGCTGATCGCCATGCCGGAGTGGATGCAGCGGATCAGCAATTTCAGCCTGGTGAAGTACGCGGTGCTCTCGATCGAGGGCGCCGTCTGGCGAGGCTTCGGCTGGAACGAGATGCTCCCGGTCCTGAGCGTGCTCCTGATTTCGGGATTCGCGGGCGTCGCGATCGGGACTCGCGTCCTCGAGTCGCGCGACCACTAGATCCTACCGCCGCGGCTAGGCCGCCACGCTCGCCCGCAATCCGAGCCCTGCCGCCGCGCTCACGTCGAACCACACATCGCGGCCGTCATCGCACGCCAGCGCGTCGTAGGCCCGCCCGTTTCGGTAGGCAACCTGGTGGGCTCGGCAGCGGAGCCCCATGCTCGCCAAGACGTCGTACTCGTCGGCGGCGCGAAGAACCAGGTACGGATGATCGGGCGAGCCGTCCCCGGTCATGAGAAGTCCGCCGAGGAGCGCCCGCCCCGTTTCCGCCTCCACCTCCGCGCGTTCCGCGTCGCCCAGTTCCCGGAAGGCCTGCGACGCCACGAAGTGGATCCCCGGGTTCAGCAGCCAGTTCGTCATCGCCCCCGACGCCAGGGCAAGCACTTGGTGAAAGAGGCCCCGTCCGAGCAATCGATAGACGTCGGGCAGGACAGTCGACTTCGGCTCGTAGTGTCGCGAGACGAGCATCGAGTCCCGCGCGGCGAGGAAACGATCGAGCGTTCGATCGCGGAGGAATGCGACCAAGCGCATCGACACCACCCCTTCGACTTCCACCC
Source organism: Candidatus Eiseniibacteriota bacterium (assembly GCA_031370645.1). Lineage (GTDB taxonomy): Bacteria > Eisenbacteria > RBG-16-71-46 > SZUA-252 > SZUA-252 > SZUA-252. Next base: position 13,241 of record JANMQV010000105.1, read on the forward strand.
GGTTCCCTGTCCGCCGCTTCCTCAGAGTCATGGCGCTCGTCCTCCACGGATCGAGTCGCGGGTCCGTTCCCGCGCTCTCCATGGAGAATCATCGCGCGTTTTCGGTTCGAAGCGTAACGGTGCGGTGGTGGATGGTCCTAGGTGCCCGAAGTCTCATGACAGGTTTGGCACGTGACAAAAGTGGTCAACTTTCTCGGGTCGTCGTCACCCTCCGACTAGGCGACCGGAGTCGCCTCCGCGGGAATTCCACCCTTCTCGGGAGCCGGCGCGTGCGGCTCCGCCGCGTGCTCTTCCACCGCGACGTTTCCGGTGAAGCGCGCGAGGAGCGTGTACATGACCGGGACGAGAACCATGGTCAGGAATGTCGAGAAGGCCATACCGCCGACGACCGCGATGCCGAGCGGGCGGCGCGCCTCGCCGCCGGCCCCGAGCCCGATCGCGATCGGGAGGACGCCGAAGATGGTGGCCAGCGACGTCATGAGAATCGGACGGAGCCGGATCTTCGATGCCTCGGTCACGGCATCGACGATCGAAAGCCCTCGCGCGCGGAGCTGATTGGCGTACTCCACGATCAGAATCGAATTCTTCGTCACGAGCCCGATCAACATGATCAATCCGATCTGGCTATAGATGTTGAGACTCTGCCGGAAGATGAAGAGCGAGACGAGAGCCCCCACCACGGCGAGCGGCACGGCCAGGAGAATCGTCAGCGGATGAATGAACGATTCGAACTGCGCCGACAAGACCAGGTAGATGAAAACGAGCGCGAAAACGAAGAGAAGATAGAGGCTCGTGCTCGAGTCCCGAAACTCGCGCGACTGCCCGCCCAATTCGTGGCGAATTCCGGCCGGCAGATCGTTCTTCGTGATCTGATCCAGCGCGTCGAGCGCCATGCCGAGCGGGAATCCCGGCGGGAGGTTCGCCGTGATGGTCGCCGACCGGACGCGGTTGTAGTGATTCAGCTCCTTCGGCGCGACCGTCTCCTTCACGCGCACGACGCTAGCCAACTGTACGAGCCCGCCGCCGCCGCGGAGGTAAATTCCCTCGATGGCGTCGGGCGTCGCCCGGCCCGACGGCTTCACCTGCGCGATGACGTCGTACTGCTTCGTCCCCCGCTTGAACGTGGAGACCGCCCGCCCCCCGAGGAACGTCTCGAGTGTCGTTCCGATGTCGGTGACGGAAACGCCCAGCTGGGCGGCCCGCTCCCGGTCGATCGAGATGTCGAGCTGCGGCTTGTTGAGGCGAAGGTCCGTGTCCAAGTTGATCAGGTAGCCGAGCGCGCCCGCCTTCTGCATGAACGCACCCACCGCCTTCTGCAGCTCGTCGTACGACTCCGCCTGGAGCACGTACTCGACCGGCGAGGACGAGAAACCTCCCCCCAGGCTCGGCGGGTTGATGACGAACGCCAGGACCCCCGGAATGCTGAAGAGCCGGGGAAAGAGCTCCTGGACGATCTGCTGCTGCGACTTCTTGCGTTCGTGCCGCGGCTTCAGGTTCAGGAAGACGAAACCGTTCGTGACTCGCCCCGGACCTCCGAAGCCCAACCCGGTGGCGGTGAAGAGCCCCTGGCGTTCCGGCAACGGGAGAAGAATCGATTCCACCTGGCGCATGTACCGGTCGGTGTATTCGAGCGTGGAACCCTCGGGCGCGATCACGATGCCGAAGGCGACTCCACGATCCTCCGTCGGGACGAGCTCCCGCGGCAGGAGGAAGAACATGGCCGCGATCACAACCGCCAGAAGCCCCGCGCCGGTGAGCGCGAGTCCGCGGTGACGGAGCGCCCCGCGCAGCGCCCGTTCGTACGAGCGATTCATGGCGTCGAAGAAGGCGTCGATCCGCATGGAGAGGGCGTTGTGTTTCTTCCCGTGCTCCGACTGGAGCATGCGCGAGCAGAGCATCGGCGTGAGCGTCAGGGCCACAAAGCCCGAGAGGAGCACGGCCACCGCGACCGTGATGCCGAATTCGTTGAAGAGCCTTCCGACCGTGCCCGTGAGGAACGCGACCGGCACGAAGATCGCGACCAGCGCGATCGTCGTCGCGAGAATGGCGAAGCCGATCTCCTGTGAACCGTCGAACGATGCGCGCCGTCGGTCTTTCCCCATTTCCATGTGCCGGTAGACGTTTTCGAGCATGACGATGGCGTCGTCCACGACCAACCCGATGGCAAGTACCAGCGCCAAGAGCGTCAGGATGTTGATCGTAAACCCGGCGAAATAGGCGACCGCGAAGGCGCCGATGACGGAAATCGGAATGGCGAGCGCCGGAATCAGAGTCGCGCGGGCGCTCTTCAGGAAGATGAGAATCACGAGGACCACCAGGATCATCGCGATGAAGATCGTTTCGGTGACTTGGCTGATCGACTCGCGAATGAAGTTCGAAGAGTCGTAGGCGACGTCGAGCTTCATTCCCGCGGGAATTTGGGTGGCCAGGGCCGGAAGCGCTTTCATCACCGCCTCGCAGACGTCGACCGTGCTCGCCTTCGACTGCTTGATGATGCCGAGCCCCACGGCCTCCTTGCCGTTCCAGCGCGCCGCGGTTCGCTCATCCTCGGCGCCGACCGTGACCTCGGCCACGTCGGAGAGGCGCACCGTCTCGGTTCCCTGCTGCTTCACGATGATGGCGCCGAACTCCTCGGCCGTCACCAGGTCGCCCCGTGTTCGGACCGAGAATTCGCGCTCCTTCCCTTCCACGCGTCCGGCGGGAATCTCGGCGTTCTCGAGGCGCACCGACTGTTCCACGTCCTGCGTCGTCAGCCCGTGCGAGGCCATCCGCTGCGGGTCGAGCCAGACGCGCATGGCGTAGCGTCGCTCGCCCCCGATGAAGACGCCTCCCACGCCCGGAAGCCGCTGAACTCGTTCTTTGAGCACGCGGTCGGCGACGTCGGAGAGTTCGAGCCCCGTGTGGTTCTCGCTCGAGAGCGCGATCCAGAGGACGGGCTGGGCGTTCGTATCGACCTTCTCCACGATCGGATCGTCCGCCTCGCGAGGCAGAGAGCCGCGGACGCGCGACACGCGGTCGCGGACGTCGTTCGTGGCTCCCTCGATGTTTCGCGACAGTTCGAACTCGATCGTGATGACCGAGCCCTGCTCGCGGCTCGAGGAGGTGAGGGTCTTCACGCCCTCGAGGGTCGCCATCTCTTCCTCGAGGATGTCGGTGATTTCGGTCTCGATGACGCTAGGACTCGCGCCGCGATAGAACGTGGTGATCGAGACGATCGGAGGATCGATATCGGGGTATTCGCGGACGGGCAGCCGCGAAAACGCGATCACGCCGAAGAGCACGATCGCGAGGCTCAGCACCGTCGCGAAAACGGGGCGTTTGATCGAGAGTTCGCTCAGCTTCATTTCTTCTCCCCGCCCTTCGCAGCAGGCTTCGCGTCCTTCGCGCCTCCCGCGGCCGCGGCACCGCCCGGCGCGCCCGCTCCGCCCGGCGCCGCACCCGCGTCGGTCGGAATCACTTTGGCGCCCGGGAAGAGCTTCTGGTGTCCCGCGGTGACAATGCGCGCGCCGCTCGAGAGGCCCTGCACGACCTCCACCACGTCCGCCTGACGGGTGCCGAGCGTGAGCGCCGTCCGCTCCACGCTACTGTCGGCCTTCACCACGTAGACAAACGTCTGTCCGCCCTCCGAGAAGACGGCCTCGCTCGGGACGGCCAGCGCCTGCGCTCGCTCGCTCAAAATGACCGAAATGCTCGCCGACATGCCGGGCCGGAATTTCCCGCCCGGGTTCGGGACGCGCGCGATGATCTGCGCCGCGCGGGTGGCCGGGTCGAGGACGGGGCTCACGACGTCGATCCGCCCGTGGAGCTCATAGTTGGGATAGGCCGTCGTCGAGACCGAAACCTGTCTCCCCCGCTGCAACGTGGCGAGATAGCGCTCGGGCGCCGAGAAGATGACCTTGATCTCCCGGAGCGAGGCGAGTTCCGTGATCGCGTCGCCCGCCCGGAGATAGGCTCCCGCGCTCACGCGCTTCGCCCCGACGAGTCCCGCAAAGGGAGCGGTGATCCGCGTCTTCCGAAGCCGCTCCCGCGCCAGCTGCACGTTCGCCTCGGCTACCTTCAGCGAGGCTTGCGCATCGTCGAGATCTTGAGGGGCCGCCGCCTTCTGGTCGTAGAGCGACTTCACGCGGTCGAAGGTGACGCGACTCTGGTCGCGGAGCGCCTCGGCGCGCTTTAGTTCCGCACTCGCCGTTTCGTCGTCGAGCTGCGCGAGGAGCGCGCCTTTCGCGACCGGTTGTCCTTCCCGAAACGGAAGCGCCTCCACGCTGGCGTCAATTTCGGTCACCACGGTGATCGCCTCGCCCGCCTCGATGGTCCCCACGGCGTCGAAGCGGTCGGCCACGTTTCGCGGCGTCACGATCGCCGTCTCGACCGGCATCGGCGGCATGGAGAAACCGCCGCCCGGGCCCTTCTGGCATCCGGCGGCGAGCGTGACTCCGAGGAGCGCAACAAGGGCGCGCGCCGCGGCGCGAGCCCGATCAGGGAACAGACGGGTCATGGCGTGGTCTTCTCCGTTGATGTGGAGCCCGCCGCATCCTGACTCGACGTGAGCCACCGGATTTCGGCGACGGCTTTGGCGGTGCGGACGAGGGCCTGCGAGAATCGTTGCTGCGATGAAGCGACGTCGGCGCCGAGGCGGACGAGGTCGAACGAAGTCGTCTTTCCGAGACTGTATTCCAGGAGCCCGACGCGCGCCTGCTCGAGAGCCGCGTCGACCCCCATGCGGGCCGCGTCGAGACGCTTCACCGAGTGGACGAGATCGCGGTGCGCGGCGCGGACGCGTTCTTCGAGCGAGCGGCGCTCCGCCAGGTAGCGCTGTTCGGCCTGCTCCAGTTCGCCCTTCGCCTTCTGGTGCAAGCCCATCCCCTGACGAAGTCCGATCGGGAGCGTCATGCGCGCGCCGACCGTCCAGTTCGGATAGCGGCGATCGATCGCGTCGGAAATCGCGTCGCCCCGGCCGCCCGAAACGTCGGCGACGTAGGTCGCTCCGCCGAAGGAGATGATGCGCGGCGTTCCGTTCAGGCCAACGCCTCCGATCGACCCGAAGAGATCGAGCTGAGGGTAGGCGTTCCACTTCGCCGCGTTCGCGCGCGCCCTGGCGGAAGCGGCGTCGCGTTCGTACGCGGATAGGGAGCGATTTTGCTGCATCGCGCGTCCAACGACCGAATCCTCCGGTTCCAACGTGAACTCACGCGGCGGGTTGTCGATCGGGCGGTAGCGCGCCTGCCCCGAAGCGGGACGCCGGCCGAGAAGCGAACCGATGCGATCGGATATCTTGTCGTACTGCTCCTCCCGGTCGAGGACGGCCTGTTCCTGCTCCGAGAGGAAGACGCGCGCGTTGGCGACGACGCTCGGCCCGGCGATTCCCGCCTTGCCGCGCTTCTCCGCTTGATCGGCGAACGCCGCCGCGCGATCGCGTAGGAGGTGTTGCACCGCGAGGTCGCGCTCGGCGGCGTAGAGATCCCAATAGGTCTGCTCCACGACCGCCCGGGTCCGCTGCACCGTGTCGTCGTAGCGCGCGCGCGCCGCTTCATAGGAGCGGACGGCCGCGCTTCGATCGCCCCACGCCCCAGGACCGAAGCCCTTCAAGAGCGGCTGGCGGAATTCGAGCGCCGCGGCCGCGTCGTATTCCGGATTCGCGCCTGAGAGCGAGGAATCCTGCTCGACGCGCACGCTCTGAAGCGAGGCCTTCAATTCGGTGCCGGTCGGAAGCGTCACGCGGGCGCCGCCCGACGCGAAGGCTTGCTTCCCCCGAATGAGACTCGCTCCGCTGAAGGGCGAAGCGGTCGGCGTATCGGTTTCGGTTCGTGAAATCTCCGCGAAGAGTTCGGGGTCGAACGCCCCCTTCTTGGAGCGCATGGCGCCGCGGGCGGCGAGGAGCGCGCCGCGCGCTTCACGCACGTCGGTCGCCTGATCCAACGCCGCGGCCTGCGCCTCCGCCAGCGTGAGGGGCGCCCCGGTGATTTGCGAGAGGGCGATGGTGAGCGCGCTGTCGGGATTCACCTCGAGAAGGACGCCACGAGTCGCCTCGGGCAAGTCCGGTGTCGATTGCGCGCCTGAAGGGGGCGCGGGCAACGCGAAACAGAGCGCCGCCGCCGCGAAGAATGGCGCGGCCCAGCGACTCCGGTACTGCAATGATTTCGATCCTCGGGTCACGTCCCCTCCTCGCGGCCCGGGCCCGGATTCGGACGGCTAGTCCGCCTCGGCCGGCACCACGGTAATGCTGACGCGTTCGGCACGGCGCACGACGGTCACCTCGATCTCCGCTCCCACGGCGTCGCCGCCGAGATAGCGTTGTAGATCGTCGATGCCCCGAACGGGGCGCGCTCCGAACGAAAGGAGTAAATCGCCTTCTTGAATGCCGGCGCGGGCGGCCGGTCCTCCGGGAATGACCCCGAAGACGCGCACACCCGACGCCTGATCGAGCCGGTGGTACCGGGCCAAGCGGCGCCCGAGCGGCACGGTCTGTCCGGAGATTCCGATCACGCTCCGGCGAACCCGGCCAGTGCGGATCAATTCCATGGCCACCCATTGGGCCGTGTTCGCGGCGATGGCGAAGCAAATCCCCTGGGCGGGCAGAATGACGGCCGAGTTTACCCCGATTACCTCGCCTTGTGTGTTCACAAGTGGGCCGCCGGAATTCTCCGGGTTCAGCGCCGCATCGGTCTGAATGACGTTGTCAATGAGGCGCCCCGTCTGGGCCCGCAACGTGCGTCCCAGCGCGCTGATGACGCCGGCGGTTACGGTTGCTTCGAGGCCGTAGGGATTCCCCACCGCCACGACCAGTTGGCCGACCCGGACACGCTGGGAATCGCCCAGTTTGGCGGGGACCAGGTGGGGAGCCTGAATCCGGATCAGGGCGAGGTCGGTGTCGGGATCGTCGCCGATCGGATCGGCCACCGCCCGATGCCCTTCCGAGGTGATCGCCTCGATTTTCGACGCCCCATGGACCACGTGACTGTTCGTCACGATGAAGCCGTCGGGCATCGAGGAGTTGATGATCCTGATCGGAAGCGTCGGAAGAGGGATCCGTGTCGGGCTCCGGGCGAACGAGCATCCACTTGAGATGCGCCCTCGCCGCACGGGATGCAGGCCCGGGACGCCTTGAGTTCAGACGGTCCTGGATGCGGCCGCACCCTCCCTATATAGTTTCCTCGCCATGAACGAAACGATCCGCCGTCCTGACCCCACCTTCGCTTCCGAAAAATTGGAGCGTCGCAATTTCACCCTCGAACTCCCGGGCCGCGGCTCGGTGGTCGGGATCGAGTGGAATCCCGGAGGAACGTCGGGTCGCGTCGCCATCCTCCACGGACTCGGTGAGCACGCACGCCGCTACGGGCGGGCCGTCGAAGCACTGGCCGGTCAGGGCTTCGCGGTCGAGGCGCTCGACCTCCCAGGGCACGGAGAATCGTACGGGCCCCGCGGTCACGTCGAGTCGTGGGGAGAGTATCGCGACGCGATGGAGGCCTGGTGGTCCCGCCCGCGCGAGGTCGGCGAAGCGCCGTCGGCCATCTTGGGTCACAGCCTCGGTTCGCTCGTGGCGCTCGACTTCGCGCTTCGCCATCCGGAGCGGGTGCGCGCGCTCGTTCTCTCCGCGCCGCCGTTCGAGGTGGTGCTCCGCGCCACCATGCTGAAGGTCCGCCTCGCTCAGGTCATCGTTCGCGTCTGGCCTGGGTTCTCGCAGCAGACTACGATTCTCCCCTCGATGCTCTCGCACGACCAGGACGTCATTCGCGCGCACAACGAGGATCCGCTCATTCACTACAAGATGAGCGCCAAGCTCTTCTTCGAATTCCAAGCAACGAACGCGGCCATGCGGGACGCGGCGTCGCGAATCACCATGCCGGCCCTCGTGCTCCATGGCGCCGGAGACGCGATTTCGAGTCCGCAAGGAAGCGCGCGATGGGTGAAGACCACTCCCGCGGGCCTCGCGGAGCTGCGCCTCTATCCCGGGCTCTATCACGAACTTTTGAACGAGCCGGAAGGTCCACGGATCGCGGGAGAGATCGCGACGTGGTTGAAGTCTAGGAGTTTGTAAGGAGCGCCACGGCGGCGCCCCACTCCTTCAGCAGTAGCGCGCGCTTCCGCGAACTCATCTGGGGACGGAACCGGGTCGATCGCCCCACGGCCGCCGGCGCCGCTTCTCTCCGCTCCCAGACACCGGCGCCGATCCCCGCGAGAATCGCCGCCCCGAGCGCGGTCGATTCCACCATGGCGGGGCGCTCAAGCGGGACTCCGAGCAGATCCGCCTGGAACTGCATGAGGAAGTCGTTTCGCGTGGCGCCGCCATCGACCCGAAGCGAACGGATCTTCGAGCCGCTCTCTCGTCGCATTACCTCCACCACATCTCGCGACTGAAAGGCGATCGACTCGAGCGCGGCGCGCACCAAGTGGGCGCGCGTGGTGCCGCGCGTGAGTCCGCACCAGATGCCGCGCGCGTCAGGGCGCCAGTGCGGCGCCCCGAGTCCGGCGAACGCGGGTACGAGGTAGGTCCCCGCCGTGTCGGGAACCGAACGCGCGATGCGCTCGCTCTCCTTCGCGTCCCGGATCACGCCCAGACCGTCCCGGAGCCACTGAACGGCGGCGCCCGCCACGAAGACGCTCCCCTCGAGCGCGTATGTCGATTCCCCGCGCGGTCCGCACGCCACGGTGGTCAAGAGCCCCGCCCGCGACGGCACGGCGCGTCGCCCCGTGTGGAGCATGAGGAAGCACCCGGTCCCATAGGTGTTCTTCATTCCCCCCGCCGTGACGCATCCTTGACCGAAGAGCGCCGCCTGCTGATCGCCCGCGATCCCCCGAATCGGAATCCCATCCGGAAGTCCCGGCACGCCGCGCGTCACGCCGAAGTCGCCTGTCGAGGGGCGAACTTCAGGGAGGACGGAGCGAGGCACGCCGAAGCGATCGAGCAGCGCGTCGTCCCACCGAAGCCGCCGGAGATGAAAGAGAAGGGTTCGGCTCGCGTTGGTCGGATCGGTCGCGTGGACTTCGCCCCCGGTCAGATTCCAGAGGAGCCATGAATCGACCGTGCCGAACGCCACGGAACCCGCCGCCGCCCGGCGAGCGGCGCCCGGCACGTTTCGAAGGAGCCACTCGAGTTTCGTGGCCGAGAAATAGGGGTCGAGCCGAAGGCCCGTCGCGCGCGCGATCGCCGGCTCCGCTCCCGCCTTACGAAGCGCCGCGCACCGGTCCGACGTGCGGCGGTCCTGCCAGACGATTGCCCGAGCGAGCGGACGCCCGCTCTTCCGATCCCAGAGGAGCGTCGTCTCGCGCTGATTCGTGATTCCGATCGCCGTGATCCTGTTCGACCCACGCCCGGCTCCTCCCGACGCGGCGAGCGCCGCCCGGATCGCGCGGAGGGTGGTGGCCCAGATTTCGCGGCCGTCGTGCTCCACCCAGCCCGGCTTCGGAAAGTGCTGCGGCAGCTCCGCGTACCCGCGTCCCACCACGCGGCCCCGCCCGTCGAAGAGAAGCACGGTCGTTCCGGTGGTCCCCTGGTCGATGGCGAGAATCCTCACGCCGTCCCCTCCTTCACCACCCGCGCCTCCTCGTCGAGCGAACGCCGGAACCGATCGAGCATTTCTCGCCTCGTCTCCTCGCTCCATCCTCGCAACACCGCCATCCACTCCGACGCCGGGCCCGAGGCCTCTCGAAGCGCCCGCGCGTCGAGCCAGAGTCTCGTACGGCGCAACAGCACGTCTTCCAACTGTTTCGCCTTTTCGAACCGCACGGCGAAGGCGACCTCCGCCTCGCGGAGGCGAAGTCCTCCGGAAAGGTTCAGCACGCGAGGATGTTGGAGCCCCATCCGGTCGATCCCCTCCGCGCGGCCGGCGCCAAGGAGCGAATCGGCGGTCGTGGAGGGCGGCCCCTTCCTGCCGTCCCGGGCGAGGATGAGGTCGACCACGTGCGCGGCGAGAGAACGGTGCGTCGTGTATTTCCCGCCGACGATGCTCACGATCCGCTCCTCTTCGAGGACGCGGTGCTCCCGCTTGTTCGCCGAAGGCGCGCCGTTTCGTGAAGCTCCTCCGGCGAGCGGCCGGACTCCGGCGAACGCCCTCACGGGCTTCACCCCGTCGCGAATCGCCGGTATCGCGCGCGCCGCTTCTTCCAGGAGGTATCGGACGTCGCGCGAATCGGGACCGACGTCGTCGGGTTCGCGATCGTCGTCCACGTCGGTCGTGCCGATCACCGTGTGCGTCTCCCAGGGAATGACGAAGAAGACGCGGCCGTCGCGCTTCGCCGTGAGAAGAACGGCGCTCGACACGAACGATCCCTCGAGGACGATGTGCGTCCCGCGCGTGCGGCGGACAATCGGTCGCGCTTCGGCGTGGCCCATCGCGCGGACGCGGTCGGCCCACGGGCCGGCGGCATTCACGACCCAGCGGGCCTCCACCGCCTCCTCGAGTCCACGCTCCCGATCGGAGAGCCGCGCGCGCCACCCGGCGGTCGTCCGCTCCAAGGCCCGGACTTCGCTGTACGTGCGGATGTCCGCGCCGGCGCGCTCGGCGGAGAGAGCCGTTGCCACACAGAGGAGCGCGTCGTCCATTTGCGCGTCGCGGAACAGGAATCCACCCGTCAGTCCTTCAGGACGAAGCGCGGGCTCGAATCGGAGGAGCGGCCCGGCGTCGAACTGGCGGTGACCCGAAAGCGGATCGCGCCCTGCCAAGGCGCCATAGAGCCAGAGGCCGGCGCGAAGCATCCAGCGCGGCCGCCCCTCCCCGCGATAGACCGGAAGCAAAAACGTGAGGGGATGGACGAAGTCGGGCGCGATGCGGAGGAGGGTGGCGCGTTCCCGGAGCGCCTCGTGGACGAGCGGGACTTCGCCTCGTTCCAAATATCGAATGCCGCCATGAATCAGTTTGGAGGTGCGGCTGCTCGTCGCGCCCGCGAGGTCGCCCCGTTCGGACAGAAGCACGGAGAGGCCCCGGAGTGCCGCGTCACGCGCCACGGCGACCCCGTGAATTCCCCCGCCCACGACCAGCAGATCGAGTATGACTCCCTCCCTGGAGCAATCGTCCCGCGCGCTTCCCTGTTCGCGGTGGCGGGCCGAGTCTAGTCGACCAGGGAACGGCGTCAACCCGCCGCGGCGTCGGGCCGCCCGCGACGCGGCGTCTCGCCGTGGTATTCTCGCGCCATGACGCTACCGCTGAGAGGCAAATGGGCGCTCGTCACGGGCGCCTCGAGCGGATTCGGGGAGGCGATCGCGCGGCGACTCGCGACCGATGGCTGCCACGTGGCGATCAACGCACGTCGCGCCGAACGTCTCGAGCAATTGGCGGAGGAACTCCGAACCACGCACGGCGTCGAGACCGAGATCCTGGCGTTCGACGTGCGCGATCGCGGCTCGGTCGAGCGGACGCTCGGCGCCGCCGCCGACCTACTCGACCGCCTCGACATCGTGGTGAACAACGCCGGCTTGGCCCTTGCCCTCGATCCCATCCAGGGGGGCGATCCCGCCGACTGGGACCAGATGATCGATACGAACGTGAAAGGGCTCCTCCACGTGACGCGCACCTGCCTCCCCGGCCTCATTCGCCGGCGCGGGGGCGACGTCGTCAACATCGGGTCGGTGGCCGGGCACCAGGTTTATGCCGGCGGTGCGGTCTATTCCGCCACGAAGTTCGCGGTGCGGGCGATCTCCGACGCGCTCCGCTACGATGTCCTCGGGACCGGGGTGCGGGTCATCAACGTGGAGCCGGGACTCGCCGAGACCGAATTCAGCCTGGTTCGTTTCAAAGGCGACGCCGATCGAGCGAAATCGGTGTACCAGGGAGTGCGGCCGCTCGCGGCCGAGGATGTGGCCGATGCCGTGGCCTGGGCGGTGACCCGGCCGTCGCACGTAAACGTGCAGCAGATCATGCTCATGCCGACCGATCAGGCTTCGGCACACGCGCTTCATCGGAGGAAACCGTAGAACCCATGCGACGTCTCCTTTCCTTCGCGGTCACGGTGCTCCTACTTCTCGTCGGCGCGCTCCTTTTCGCCGGCGATCTCCCGCCCTGGAGCGACTCCACCGGGAAGGGAGAGCCGACCATCGTCCTGCTCCACGGCGCCGGCAGCGATCGGACTCTCTGGGACCTGGTGCTCCCGGCCCTTTCCGCGTCGCACCGCGTCATCCGCGTGGAGCTACCGGGCCACGGCGCCTCGCCCATGCTCGGGGAGATCACGGTCACGGCAGTCGCGCGCGCCATCGATCAGGCGCTCGAAAAGCAGCACGTGGAACACGCGCTCCTGGTCGGGCATTCCTACGGTGCGTGGGTCGCGCTGGAGGAGGCCGTGGCGAAGCCGAAGCGGGTGGCCGCGGTGGCGGTGATCGACATGGGTTCCTACACGCCGCAGGACACGGCGCGTACCGCCGCCCTGGAGCGTTACATGCAAGAGCGTTACACCTCACTCGTCCAAGCGATCTTCGAGGTTCTGTCGCAACGGCCCGCCGAATCCGATTCGGCGGTCGTCCAGGCGCTCCGCCTGCCGCGAGACGTCATGGTGGCCTACCTTCACGACGCGTGGCGAACCGACATGCGGGACCGAATCCGAGATCTCAAGACGCCGATCCACCTGATCGTGACGGAAGGGTCGTGGCCGGTGACGCAGCCGTGGGAGCGGGCCCGAAATCACTTCGGCTATCAGACGGCGGGGCCCGTGGAGGGTTACCGCATTCCGGAGACGGGGCACCTCATGATGCGCGATCGCCCCGACACTCTCGTCACGCTCTTGCTGCAAATCGCGGACAGACTACCGAAGCGCTGAGCCGGGGCGCGCGCTTCGTCATTCCTCAGCGCCGCTCGAGCACGTGATAGAGGTTCCCGTGCTCTCCGTATCGTTTCCACTCGAGCGGAAACGGCTCGAAGCGATCCCAGTAGATGGAGGCGATCCGAAACGGGCTCGCCTCCACGAGACGATCGAAATCCTCCTGCGTCCAATAGCGGAGGAGATGTTCCTCTTCGATCCGACGCTTCCACTTCCCACGTCGCGCGGTCACGATGCAGCGCTGGTGGCTTCGCTTCGCTTCCGCGTCCTCCCGTTCCACCGCCCAGGTGAGTGTCGTAGAGAGTCCGTTCCCATGATTCCCCCAGGGACCGAAGCGCGCGAGTTCGGGAGGTTCTCCGCCGTAGGAAATCTGAACGATGTAGATCCCGCCCGCGCGCAGCATCTCCCCCATCCGCTCGAGATGTGACGCGAACGGCGCGTCCTCGAGGAGATAGCCGATCGAGTTGACCGGATGGAGCGCGGCGTCAAAAACGCCCAGCGCGCGAAAGGTCGTCATGTCGCCGGCGTAGGCGGCTCCACCGTGCGGGCGGAGACGAGCGTCGGCAAATGCCGCCATCTCTTCGCTGATATCGTACCCGACCGCTTCATACCCGCGACGGGCGAGCGCCTCAAGCAGGCGCCCCGTCCCGCAGCAGGGCTCGAGCAGGCGCCGAACGGGGCCGCGGGCGTGCTCGCGGAAACAGCGCTCGTAGAAATCGAGTTCACGGCTCAAGTCCCATCCGAACGCGACCTCGTAGATCTCGGGACTCGAGTAGAGCGGAGCGTCGGGCGTGGTCATGCCGGAACTGTGGGGCCGCGGGGTCGCATCGCGCAAGAGGCTCCGTTCCCCCTACCCCGGCCGCGAATCGCGTGGTACGGTTCGGCGACATGAGCGACACCCCGCATCGCATCGGCATTCTGTACGACGAGTGGCACGTGGATCGCGAGGCCGCCGACGCTGAGGCCAAAGCCGAAGCGTCGAACGGAGCCGCGCCGAAGCGAAAGCGCCGGCGCGAGAAGTCCGATCGCGAGGAGATTCACGACGCACTGGTGAAGCGCGGCCACGCCTGCAGCTACCTCTGCGTCGACGGCAGAGCGAAAACTCTGAAGTCGCTCGCCGGCGCCGACGTCGATCTCATCTTCAATCTCACCGAGTCGTACGCCGGCGACGACACGAAGGACGTCCACCTCGCGGCCTATCTCGAACTGCTCGGCCTTCCCTACCCCGGCTCCGGCCCCTCGGGGCTCCACCTCGCGCAGGACAAAGCGGTCGCCAAACGACTCTTCGCCTTCCACGGCATTAAGACGCCCCACTTCGCGACCGTTTATCAGGGGCGCCTCCAGTGGGCGGACGATCTCCAGTTCCCCGTGATCGTGAAGCCGAAACGGGAGGACGGTTCGATCGGCATCGAATTCAGCGCCGTCGTCGGCTCCATCAAGGAACTGATGGAACGGATCGACGCGCTCCACGCCGACCTCGACAGTCCGGTCCTGATCGAGGAGTACATCGAGGGGCGGGAGATCTACGCGGCGGTCCTCGGGAACGATCCGATGACGGCGCTCCCCCTGGTGGAACTCGACCTCGCCGGCGTCCCTGAGGGATCGCCGCGCATCGCCGGGACCGAGGTGAAGTGGGAGCGTGGAACCGAGGCGTATCAAAAAACCAAACTGAGCGTCCCCGCGCAACTTCCCGAGGCGCTCGCCCTAGCCATCCAAGAGACCGCGGTCCGTGCCTGCCGCGCGCTCGAAGTGCGCGACTACGCGCGCGTCGATCTCCGCCTCCGCGACGACGGCACTTTCTATGTGCTGGAAGTGAATCCGAACCCCTGGCTCCACACGACGGCCGAGTTCGCCATGGCCGCCAAGAACGCCGGCCGAGACCACGGCGCCCTCATCCAGGAAATCGTCGATTTCGCTCTGGCCCGCTACCGCGGCACCGTCCTTCAACCTTAGTCGCCCGGGACGCATCCAACCCCCGAGAAGCTCCCCGGGCCGCCTTGACAAGGCCCCCCGGATTCACGGAACATCCGGCGATTCGATGTCGTAGGTGTCGCAGGCACAAACGTCGGCACGACCCCCCGGCTAGCATCCACCCACCAAGGAGAAAACGGATGAGGTTCTCGCTGCAACGCGATTTGAGCGTTCGACTTGCGGTTAGCGGACTGGCGCTCGCCATGGTCCTTACCGCGTCGGCCGCCGTGGCCGCCCCCTCGAAGGAGGGCGGAGCGAAGCCGCCCCAGATCCAGCTCGACTTCGAGAAGTACACGCTCCCCAACGGCCTGGACGTCATCCTCCGCGAGGACCACCGGCTTCCGATCGTCGCCACGAACATCTGGTATCACGTCGGTCCGGCCAACGAGCTTCCCGGCCGCACCGGCTTCGCCCACCTCTTCGAGCATATGATGTTTCAGTCCTCCGGCCACGTCGGCGAGGACCAGTTCTGGAAGTACATGGAAGGCGCGGGCGCCTCGTTCATCAACGGAACGACCGACGCCGACCGGACGAACTATCTGAACGATGTCCCGTCGAACCAGTTGGAGACGGCGCTCTGGCTCGAGAGCGACCGGATGGGCTTCCTGCTCGACAAAATCACGGCCGCCTCTCTCGCCAACCAGCAGGACGTCGTTCGAAACGAGCGTCGCCAGAGCGTCGAGAGCGCGCCCTACCAGCTGGTGGAGGAGGCGATGCTCCACGCCGCGCTGCCGAAGGAGCACCCGTACTACGCGTACATCATCGGCTCGCACGAGGACATCCAGGCCGCGAAGCTCGACGACATCAAGGACTTCTTCAAGCACTACTACTGCCCGAACAACGCGAGCCTCGTCATCGTCGGCGACATCGACAAGGTGAAGACCAAGGCCCTCATCGAGAAGTACTTCGGCTCGATTCCGCGCGGCGAAGCGGTTCCGCCGATCACGGCGACGACGCCGCCGATCACTTCGGAGCGCCGCGTGGTGATGACCGACAAGGTCACCCTCCCCCGCGTCTACATGCTCTATCTCACGTCGCCGATCTTCAAACCGGGCGACGCCGATGCCGTCATCGCGGCCGATATCCTCGGCGGCGGGAAGGCGAGCCGTCTCTACAAGTCCCTCGTCTACACGAAGCAGATCGCCCAGGACGCGACCGTCGCGCAGAACTCCTACCTCCTCGGCTCGCAATTCCAGATCACCGTCACGGTGAAGCCGGGACACACGGTCGACGAAGTCGAGGCGGCGGTCGACGCGGAACTCGCGAAATTCACTTCCGAGGGCCCGACCGCGGCCGAGGTCGCGGCGGCACAGAATTCGATCTACTCCGACATCGTCACGAGCCTCGAGAACTACGGCGGGTTCGAAGGCGTCGCAGACCGGATGAACAAGTACAACCAGTTCTTCAAGGATCCGGGCTACCTGAACCAGGACCTCGCTCGCTACGCGGCCGTCACACCGGAGAGCGTGAAGAAGTTCGCCCAGGAGCAGCTCGGCAAGAATCAGCGGGTGGTCGCGCACGCCAATCCGGGCGACAAGCAGCTCCCGTCGGATCCGACAGCGCCGCCGAAGCCGGCGATCGACGAGAAGCCGATCGTCTCTGCCGAGCCATGGCGGAACACGCAGCCCACGCCCGGCCCGGCGCCGACCGCGAAACTCCCCCGCGCCAAGAAGTTCGGCCTGTCGAATGGCCTGACCGTCTACCTCGTGGAAGCGAACAACCTCCCAATCGTGTCGGCGAACGTGGTCTTCCGTTCGGGGAGCGCGCGGGACCCGCAGGGCATGTCGGGCCTCGCCGGCTTCACGGCGTCGATGCTCGACGAGGGAACAGCGAAGCGGGACGCGATGAAGATCGCGGAAGAGGTTCATTCCCTCGGCGCCACCCTCGGAACGAGTTCCCAGGTGGACGGAAGCAACGCTTCGACTCGCGCGTTGAAGGGGAACGCCCTTCCGGCTCTGTCGATTCTCTCCGACGTCGTGACCTCGCCCGCCTTCCCGGCGAACGAGATCGAACGTGTTCGGAAGGAGCGGCTCACGGCGCTCATGCAGCAGCGCGATGCTCCGTTCCCGACGGCCATGCGCGTCATGAACGCCTGCCTCTTCGGACCGACGCACCCGTACGGGCATACGTCACTGGGCACCGAAGCCGCGATCCAAAAAATCTCGCGCTCGGACATGGAGTCGTTCTACAAGAGTTCCTACAGCCCCAAGAACGCCGCCCTCATCCTGGTCGGCAACCTGACGGAAGCCGAGGCGAAGAAGCTGGCGCAGGACAGTTTCGGCTCCTGGAAGGGTGATGCCACCGCGTCGACGATGCCTGCCGAGGGCGCGATGACAAACGCCCGCGTCGTGATCGTCGACAAGGCCGGCTCGAACTCGACCGCGCTCCTCGTCGGCCAGTTCGGCGTCAATCGCGCGAACCCCGACTACGAGAAGCTCGACGTGATGAACACGGTTCTCGGCGGGCTCTTCTCGAGCCGCATCAACCTGAATCTCCGCGAGGACAAGGGCTACTCCTACGGCGCCTTCTCCTTCATCGGCCAGAATCGAGGCGTCGGACCGTTCATGGCGGGCGCCCAGGTGCGCGGCGACGTGACGGGCCCATCGGCCGAGGAACTCCTGAAGGAAGTGACGAAAATTCGCGACGCCGGGGTGACGGCTGAGGAGCTGGTGCTCGCGAAGGATTCGATCACGCGCCCGCTACCGGCCAATTTCGAAACGACGGCGAGCACGGCGGGCACCATGGCCGGAATCTACCTCTTCGACCTTCCGCTCGATTACTACGAGACGCTCCCCGCTCGCGTGAACGCGATCACGACCGCCGACGTGGCGGCCGTGGCGAAGAAGTACCTCACGCCGGAGCGGATGGTGGTCGTGGCGGTTGGCGATCGGAAGTCGATCGAGCCACAGCTCCAGAAGCTGAACCTCGGCGCCATGGCGATTCGCGACGCCGACGGCAACGAGGTGACCGCAGCCAGCAACTAGCCGAGAACGGCGCCCAAGGCGCCGGATCGAAGGCGAGGAACAGACGAAGGGCCGCTCCGACGATTGCCGGGGCGGCCCTCTTCGTTGCTTCGCACCAAGGCGCGCGAACGATCGCGTTACTCGGCTTCCCCGCCCATCGCCGACGCGACCTTCGGGGCGCCCCGCCGTACCAGGTAGTCCTCCACGAACAGGAGCCCGCCCTCGCTCGCGCGCCGGACGATGCTCAGCAGCTGCTCCATGCTCGACACTTCCTCGAGCTGCTCGTTCACGAACCACTGGAGGAAATTGCGCGAGATATGGTCCGACTCGGCGATCGCCAGGTCGACGAGGCCGTTGATCTGTTTCGTCACGGTCACTTCCCAGGTCACCGAGAGTTGCACCGCTTCCTCGGCCGTCTTGAACGTCGGCTTCGGCGCCGGGATCTGCGGAATGACGACGTGCCCGCCCGCATCGACGACGTACTGAACCAGTTTCATGGCGTGCATCCGCTCTTCGCTCGCCTGCTTGAGGAAATGCGCGGAGAGTTCGGGCAGGCCCTCGACGCCGAAGTGGCAGCCGATCTGGACGTACTGCATCGACGCTCCGAATTCGTTTCCGATCTGCACGTTCAGCGCGTCGTTCATCTTCTGACTGATGATCATCGATGGATCCTCTCTGGTTCGCCGCGGCCGGGACCCGGTCCCGCCTCGGGCGCTAGTTTGACTTCAACGGCTTGAACGAGAATTTTTGGCCACCCACGGAAGCCTCGTACATGAGGCCCCCTTTCCCCATCGTGACGATGGCGACTCCGCGATTGTACGCGATATCGCGCGACGCGCGCGCCGTCACCGCGATAGCCGACGCCTGGGCGTTGAATTCGAAATTCCCGCGCCGGAAATCGTCGAGGGAGGTTTTGTCCTTGAAGAAGATCACCTCGCTGTACGCCTGCCCTCCGAGTTGAAAGCCGACAGTCAGCTGAGTCAGGGTCGATCTGCCGATGAGGGCGCCCCGCTCGAAGACCTCTCCCTTGCCGCGGGCGGCGCCGATTCCGATCGCTCCCTTTCCCACCGTCGGAAAGATCGCGTACCCGTAAGCGTCGGCAAAGACCTTCTCGAACCCGGGGTCCTTCTCCTTGAATCTTCGGATGACGGAGGAGGTGTCGTCCTTGGCAAGCCCGGCGGAGGGAACCGAAGCCGCGAACAGCAAAATCAGGAGTGCGAGCATGGGGCGGCGCATCGCGATCGTGGGCATGTGGTGAGGATCCTTACTGAACGAGGATGAGGCGAGACTGACTCGGGTCGGTCGTCTCGATTCTCAGGTAGAAGGGCTTCAGTTTCCCGTAGGTCGAGCGGTAGATCTCGCCGCCGTACCGGATCCTTGAGCCGGAGGATGCTGCCACTCAGCCTACGCTCGGTTCTGCCGGGCGGCAAGGTCGCGGTGCCCCCGTGGTGCGGAGAAATTGGTGTCCCCAACGGGATTCGAACCCGTGTCGCCGCCGTGAAAGGGCGGTGTCCTAGGCCAGGCTAGACGATGGGGACCTGTATGAATCGTGGGGCTCGGCGAAGTTTCCCACCAGAGCCGGGCCACTATACCCCACTCCGGACTCCTTCGCTAGTCCGGGGCCCGGCCCATCCACGTGGCTCGATCGAGCCACCGATTTGCTCGAACGGACCCATTCGGCATTTCATGCAGGGCCATGGCAATCCCATAAGTCACTGCACAATAACATCATAGCCTTAAAGCCTCTAACGGCATGGCCCATGCTTTCTCTTACAGTCGGACAGAAGCACCGGATCGCCGCGGTGGCCAGTAGGGCTACCCCGCCGGTACCGCCGAGAGAACCCGGCGGATCGTCTCGAAGGGCGCCAGCAAGGCGCCGAGGGGGCACGTTGAACGCGATGGTGGTGGCGCTCTACGTCACTCTGGTGGTGCTCGCGGGTGCGGCTTCGGTCGTGTCGGCGGGTGCTCCGGACCTTTCCGTGGGTGCGCTCCCGATTCTCTTCTGGCTCCTCGCGAATCTACTCGGCGAAGTCCTCTGGCTGCCGGCGCCGAAGGGGCGCGGCTATCTGAGCATGGCGAACGCCGCGAACTTCGCGACGCTCCTCATTCTCCCGCTGGCCCTGGCGGTCCCGGTGACGGCCGCCGCCGGCTTCTTCGCGGACCTCATCTTCCGCCGCCGCGTCTGGTATCGCGCGCTCTTCAACGCCGGCATGTGCGCGGTGACGGTTTACGTCACTTCAGATGTCTTCCACCGGTTGGGCGGCACGAGCGGATCGCTCGACGCGCTCACGTCGCCGCTCAACGCGGTTCCGCTCGCCGCCGCGACCGCCGTCTACTTCCTGGTCAACACGTGGCTCGTCGCGGGCGTCATCGCGCTTCACCGCGATCACCCGGTCTGGACCGTCTGGCGCGAGAGCTTCGCCTTCGCCTACGAACTCGTGGGTGTCGGCGTGCTTCACATTCTCGGATTCATTTTCGCGGCGCTCTTCTGCACGTGGGGTTACATGAGCGCCTTCGTGGCGGTGTTCCTTACCTACTTCATTCGCGACGCCTACGTTCGCTACACGGCCGATACGATCAGCCGCCCGGCGACCTCCGCGTCCCCTCGAAAAGGGAGCGTCCTCCGATGACCCGTTCGGCCCGCAGCGCCTCGATCCTGTTCGCCGCAACTTCATTCCTCCTGATTTTCGCGTTGGCCGGATGCGGCGAAATGACGACGGCTCCGGAGTCGGCGGGTGGAAGCGAAGTTCAGAACCCATCCGGTGGCCCCATGGTCCTCCAGGTGGGAGCGGACAGAAACGCTCACTGGGTCGCCATGCCGGACGCTTATCTCGCGCCGACGCCGATACAGTACGGTGACGCGACGTTTGACCCGGCGCGGGCTCTTACGGTTTCGAAGCGGATCGACGGCAGCGTGGGCGGTCGCCTGGTTTGCGGACGCTTCGTCGCGAGCGTTCCCGCCGGTGCCTTCGATGGCGTCGGAACGATCACGATGTCGATGCCCGACTCGACGATCATGCTCTGCGACCTCAACGTGGAACCGGTCGAATTGAACGGCTTCCTCAAACCGATCGATCTCGCGCTTCATACGACGGGCACGACCACCGACCTCGACTCGCTCGAAATCTACTGGTGGGACCCCGATGCGCGTTCATGGAAGGCCATGGGCTGTCAGAAATCGACAAACCTCGAGCGTGTACTGCTCGATGAACTGCAGACCGCCGACGCGATTGAAGGAGCTGTCCTGCCGCTGTCGCACTTCTCCCGCTATGCGGCTGGAAAGGCGGGGTGGTAGCCCAAGAGGCTTCCACTTCCGTACCCGCGGCGCCGGCGCGAAGGGGGCGCGCCGGCCCCGCGGGTACGGCAGTGGAAGCCACACGGGCGCCCACCCCGCCGTTACAGCCGCGTAGGGGGAGAAGTGCGACAGCGGCCGGACCGCTCCATCAAACGCGGCGGCGGG
>JANMQV010000166.1:0-22277 GCA_031370645.1 Candidatus Eiseniibacteriota bacterium
CCGGAGGCCACGTGGCGGAGCCCTTCGCGAACGATCGCCTGCGTGAGAACGGTCGCGGTGGTGGTGCCGTCGCCCGAGATGTCCTGCGTCTTCGTGGCGACTTCCTTCACCAGTTGCGCGCCCATGTTCTCGTACGGATTCTCGAGTTCGATCTCCTTCGCGATCGTCACGCCGTCGTTCGTGACGGTCGGCGCGCCGAACTTCTTGTCGAGGACGACATTTCGGCCCTTGGGTCCGAGCGTGATCTTGACGGTATTCGCGAGCTTGTCCACGCCGCGCTGAAGCGCCTCGCGCGCGGCCGCGTCGAATAGAAGCTGCTTGGCCATCGGTGCGTCTACCTCCTTCAGGGGATTCGCGCGGCGCCGCTTCGGGCCCGCGTTGGCACTAATTGGGTGAGAGTGCTAACGAACGTAGCCTATCGAAACAGGTCTCGGGGCGCAACCCCGAAGTGGGGCGCCCAAGGGCGCTCCTTACCGCTTCTTTTGCTTGGACTTACCGGCTCGGCTACCGCGCCTGGCCTTGTCACGCAGATGGAGCGCCAGGAGCCCGTGGAGCGTCAAATCGAGATCGACGTGATCGATCGTCTCGGAGTGGGGCGCGATCGCGGAGGCGAGGCCCCCGGTGGCGATGACGGTGGGGCGGATCCGCTCTTCGCGCGCGATCAAGCGGACGATCGAATCGACCTGCCCGACGGCGCCGTAGAAGACACCGGACTGAAGACTCTCCTCCGTCGTTCGGCCGACGACGCGCGCGGGGGGCTTCAGCTCGAAGGCTCCGAGGCGCGCGGCGCGGCGGATCAACTGCTCCGCGCCGGTCACCACACCGGGCACGATGACGCCTCCCCGATAGCGCCGCCCGGTCAACAGCACGTCGAAGGTCGTCGCGGTGCCGAAGTCGACCACGATGGCCGGCGCCTTGTAACGTTCGAACGCGGCGACGGCGTTCGCGATCCGGTCGGCGCCGACGGCGGTCGGGTCGAGGTACTCGATCGCGAGTCCGTGGGCGCTTCGAGCGCCGACTTCGAGCGGCGCCTTCCCCGTCACCGCGCGTGCCGCCTCGACGTAGAGCGGCGTCTGCGGCGGAACCACCGAGGCGAGCACGACACCCTGGAACCGCTTCCCCTTCGCCTCCGGGAAGACCTGCTTCAGGAGGAGGGCCACTTCGTCGGGCGTGCGGCGCGTCTCGCTGCTCACGCGGAAGGAACGAACGAGCCGCTTTCCGTTGAAGAGACCGAGGGTGACGTCGGTGTTGCCGATGTCGATCGCGAGAAGCATGTGCAGCCTCCCGGGGCTAGCCCCAGACGGTGGGTTCGTCGGCGCGGCGACCGCGCACGCGCCAGAGGACCCACGCCATGAAGACGGAGATGAAATAGAGAATGATCAGGGGCGCGGCGAGAATGAGCATCGAAGGGCCGTCCCCCGGCGTGACCACCGCGGCACCGACCGCGATGAAGAAGATCGCATGCCGCCATCCGCGCGCCAGAAGTCGCGGCGAAACCATGCCGAACCACGCGGCGAGACAGATGATGAGCGGCATCTGAAACAGGAGCCCGCACCCGGCCGCCAGCTTCACCGTGAAGTCGAGGAGCGACGTGACGGAGACGCGCGCCTCCATCTGCGGCGTGGCGAAGGAACGAAGCATCGTTACCATGGCGGGGAGAAGGAGTTCGAGCGCGAAGAGGACGCCGCTGTAGAGGAGGAACGCCGAGGCGACCATCCAGGGAATGGCGAAGTGCCGCTCCGTCTTCTTGAGGCCCGGCGCCACGAACCACCACGCTTCGAGAAAGACATAGGGAATGGCGACGAGCCCGCCGGTCCAGAGCGCCACCTGCATCCGCGCCGAGAACGCTTCGCCCGGCGTCAGCGCGAGCGCGCGCTCGCCATGAAGCAGATAGGAGATGAGCGCGTCGAGCAGGCGGTCGGAGAATGCCCACGCCACCGCGATCAAGATCACCGCCACGACGGCCGCACGGCCGAGCGACCGGCGAAGTTCGTCCAGGTGATCGAGGAACGACATCGCCCGCTCCTTGGCAGACGTGGCGGCGGCAGCGATGACCGGTCCCGGATCTATTTCAGGAGCGCTCGTAGCTCCTCCAGGAATTGATTCAGGTCCTTGAAGTGCCGGTATACGGACGCGAAGCGGACGTAGGCGACTTCGTCCAGTTGGTGGAGCGCGGACATGACCCGCTCCCCGACCTCGCTCGTCGCCACCTCCTCGTTTCCCTGCCGGAGAAGATCGGCCTCCAACTGATCGACGATCGCGTGGAGTTTCTCCGCGGGAATCGGCCGCTTCTCGCAGGCGCGAAGGAGCCCGTTCAAGATCTTCTCGCGACTGAATGGCTCCCGCCGGCCGTCCTTCTTGATCACGAGGAGCGGCGTCATTTCAACGGTCTCGTACGTCGTGAACCGCCGCTGGCACTTGAGGCACTCGCGGCGACGGCGGATCGCCTGCCCCTCCTTCGTGGAGCGGGAGTCGATCACCTTGTCCTCGAGATGCCCGCACGACGGACACTTCATCGGCTAGCGGCCTTCCGGTTCGACGGGAATCTCGCCGGCGACGAGCGTGAGGACGATCCCCTCGGCGTCGCGGACCGAGATGGCGCCGCTCTCGGTGTAGCCTTCCACGGTCCCTTCCACGCGATGGCCACCCGAAGTGACCACGACGGCCGAGCCGGGGCGCGGCAGCCGCGCCTTCACGGCGCTCCAAAGTCCGGAGAGATCGCCCGCCCTCGCGCGAGCGAGGTAGCTTTCAAAGCGAGAGAGAATTTCGCGCAACAGTTGATCGGGATCGAGCGCGCGTCCGTCGGCCGCGATCCGTAGCGACGTGGCGATCCGCTGAATCTCCTCGGGCCACGCCTCGACGGTTTGATTCACGTTCACCCCGAAACCGATCACGAGCGGCGTTCCGGCCGGCGTGGCATGGCCCACGCGCGTCTCCGCTAAGATGCCGCAGACCTTTCGCCCGCGGTGTAGCACGTCGTTCGGCCACTTCACGTCGAAGCGTTCCCCGGGGACGAGCCGCTCGGCCGCTTCCGCCACGGCGCACGCCATGGCCATCCCGAGTTGCGGATACCGAGCGAGCGGGACCGCGGGCCGGAGGAGAAGCGAGGCGAGAAGCGAATCGCCCGGCGCGTCCCACCAGGTGCGACCCTGGCGGCCGCGCCCCGCGCTCTGATGACGCGTGATGACGAGCAGCCCTTCGGGCGCGCCTTCGGCGGCGCGACGAAAGGCCTCGTCGTTGGTCGATGGGAGCGACTCATGCCGCTCCACCGGAATACCCAAGAACGTGATCGGGAGCTTCACCTCCGCCCTAGTCACCCTTCACTACCTCCGCGCCGACGGCGTCCATCATGAGAGAGAGGTCGATGGCCGGCGCCGAATGCGTCAGCGCGCCGACCGAGAGAAACGAGACGCCCGGAAGGGCGAACTCGCGGATATTCGATAGTTTCAGCCCGCCCGAGACCTCGATCACGAGCGGTTTCTTCCCCTTCCGGGACGCGGCGAGCCGCTTCAGCGCCCGGGCGAGCCCCGGCGGGTTGAAATTGTCGAGGAGGATCCGGTCGACGTCGAGCGCCGCGGCCTCCTCCGCCTCTTCTTCGGTGCGGGCCTCGACGACGATCGGGAGTCCGCTCTCCGCGGCGCGGGCTCGCCTCACGGCCTCCGTGAGACTCCCCGCGACGCGAATGTGGTTCTCCTTGATCATCACGGTATCGAAGAGGCCATAGCGGTGATTCATGGCGCCGCCCGCGATCACCGCGAATTTCTCGAGCAGGCGGTGGCCCGGCGTCGTCTTCCTCGTGTCGAGGATCGTGACGCCGGTTCCCTCCACCGCGCGGACGTACGCCCGCGCTTGCGTGGCGACGCCCGAAAGGCGCTGGAGGAAATTGAGCGCCACGCGTTCCGCGCTCAGAATCGCTCGGGCCTTCGCCCTGATGACGCAGAGGCACATCCCCTTCGTGAACGGGGCGCCGTCCTCCAGGTGCCAGTGGATCTTCGCCGCGGGGTCGAGTTCCTTGAACGCCAGCCCCGCGACCGGTCCTCCGGCCAGCACGCCCTCCGCGCGGGCCTCGATGTGCGCGAGCGCGGGGAGTTCAGGATCGACGATGGCTTCCGTCGTTACGTCCCCGCCCCCGAGGTCCTCGGTCAGAGCGAGTCGGACGAGCGGGAGCGCGATCGCTTCGAGGCGCACCAGGAATCTCCTTTCTCGCCATCAGGCGGAGTTCATCCAATCGGTCGCGGAAGACGGCGGCGACTTCGAACTCCTCGCGCGCCGCGGCCTCCAGCATCTCGCGTTCCAGATAGTCGATCATCGCGTCGGGAGTAAGGTTCGCCACCGACGCCGGCAGAAGCTCATCCACGCCCATCGGCGCGCTGGCATCGGCAACGGAGGTGGAGAGCATCACCTCCTCCACCGACTTCACGATCGTCATCGGCGTGATTCCGTGCTCTTGGTTGTAACGTTCCTGCACGACGCGACGCCGGTTCATCTCGCTGATGGCCCGCTGCATGCCGCCGGTCATCCGGTCGGCGTAGAGAATGACCTGCCCTCGAACGTGCCGCGCGGCGCGACCGGCCGTCTGGATGAGCGACGTCTCCGAGCGGAGGAAGCCCTCCTTGTCGGCGTCGAGAATCGCGACGAGCGACACTTCGGGGAGATCGAGCCCTTCGCGCAGGAGATTGATTCCCACGAGGACGTCCACCTTCTGGAGCCGGAGCGAGCGAAGGATCTCCATCCGCTCGATCGTGTCGATGTCGGAGTGGATATAGCGGACTTTCACACCGGCCTGGAAGAGATAGTCGGTCAAGTCCTCCGCCATCCGCTTCGTCAGCGTCGTCACGAGAACTCGCTCGCCGACCTCCACACGCTTCTTGATCTCCTCCAAGAGATCGTCGATCTGTCCCTTCGTCGGCCGGACCGTGAGGCTCGGATCGATGAGGCCGGTCGGGCGGATGATCTGCTCCACGATGACGCCCCCGGACTGCTTCAGTTCGAAATCGCCGGGGGTCGCGGAGACGTAGATCGTCTGGCCCATCAACTGGCTGAACTCATCGAAGCGAAGCGGCCGATTGTCGAGCGCCGACGGAAGGCGGAAGCCGTGATCCACCAGCGTCTGCTTCCGCGAGCGGTCGCCTTCGTACATGCCCCCGATCTGAGGGATCGTGACGTGCGATTCGTCCACGATCAGGAGGAAGTCGTCCGGGAAGTAGTCGATGAGGCACTGGGGGCGCTCCCCCTGCTTTCGACCCGACAGGGGGCGGGAGTAGTTCTCGACGCCGGGGCAGTAGCCGATCTCCCGCAGCATTTCGAGATCGTATTCGGTTCGCATCTTGAGGCGCTGGGCTTCGAGCAATTTTCCTTCTCGCTCGAATTGTTCGAGCCGCTCGCTCAACTCCTCTCGGATCGCCTTCACGCCCTCCTGGAGCCGCGTCGGATGGGTCATGAAGTGCTTCGCCGGGTAGATGGCCGCGATCCGGACCAGCTGCTGCGTCTTCCCCGTCAGCGAATCGATGATGGCGATCCGCTCCACCTCGTCGCCGAAGAGTTCGATCCGGAGCGCTGTTTCCTCGTACGCCGGATGAACCTCGATCACGTCGCCCCGGGCGCGGAACGTGCCGCGCTTCAACTCGACGTCGTTCCGCGAGTACTGGCTGTGAACCAAGCGCTGCAAGATCGACTCGCGCGAGTGCGTCTCCCCCACCTGGATCAGGATCATCTCGCGTCGGAAATCCTCCGGCGCGCCGAGACCGTAGATGCAGGAAACCGACGAGACGATGATGACGTCCCGACGCTCCAGGAGCGCGCTCGTGGCCGCCAGGCGCAGGCGATCGATATCGTCGTTGATGGAGGCGTCCTTTTCGATATACGTGTTCGTCTGCGGGACGTACGCCTCCGGCTGGTAGTAGTCGTAATAGGAGACGAAGTAACCGACCGCGTTGTCCGGGAAGAACTGCTTGAACTCGCCGTAGAGCTGCGCCGCGAGCGTCTTGTTGTGCGAGATGACGAGCGTAGGACGCTTCACCGCGGCGATGACATTCGCCATGGTGAACGTCTTCCCCGAGCCGGTGACGCCGAGGAGCGTCTGATACTTGTCGCCGCGCTCCAGCCCCTCGATCAGTTCCGTGATCGCCTGCGGCTGGTCGCCCTGCGGCTCGTAGGGCGCCTGGAGCCGGAACGCGGCGGGTACCGCGCCCGGCTCGTCCCGGATCAAGAGCGCGCGCGGCCGGACAGGCTCCCCCGCCGGCTTGGGGGTCGCTTCGGGCCCCGGCGCCGAACCGCTGTCGCCGGTGCTCGAGATCACGACCTCGTCCGAAGCGTGTACGTCACGGTGACCGGCTTCTCGGGCGCGCAGCGGACCGTGAATTCGAAGGTCGTGGCGTCCTTCTTCACCGACGGATGGCTCTGGTTGATCAGCGACCAGTCGCCGCCGGCATGCTCGGAGATCGTCACGTCCACCGCCTCGGTCTTGTGATTCCGAAGCGTGATCTCGAACGACTGCTCCGTGAGACGCGGCGTCACCTGGCGGAAGTCGGCCTGCTTCCGCTCCACGCCGATGTCGAAGGCGTTCCCAACGCTGAGACGAACCTTCTCGTTCTTCGGCGTGTGCTTGATCCGGTCCTCGCCCGCCAGTTCCAGCGACCCGTCCTGGTCGCGCTTGAAGATGCGCGCCACGCCCTCCGGAAGCGGCATGCCGAGCCCCGCCGCCTGAGAGTTCTCGAACTCGATCGTGACCATGGCGTTGTCGTTGTCGCGCGCGGCGTCGTAGGTATAGCGCTTGGAGGTCTTCACGCCCTCGGCGCTCAGAAGCCCCAGTTGTTTCACCTCGTTGTTCGAAATGGTCGCGCGGATGGGGACTTCGTAGAGGTGGTATTCGAAGAAGGCGCGCTCCTGGATCGATGCCGCCTTCATTTCATACGCGCGGGAGATGCCGCCGTCGTACATCGGCACCGGCGTCTGCGCCCGGTGAATGCTCCCCGCCACGAGCTTGATCTTCGCGTCGTCGTAGGTGGCGCCCGAGCGGTTGTCGACCGAGGCCCAGCCTTGGAGATCGAGGCTCGTTTCGGCGGCGTCGAGGACCGCGACGTATTCCGCGTGCCACGAGAGCCCGCCCGTCATGTAGGAGACCTCGAGCGGCTGCTCTCCGGCGGCGTCCGCGCGGAGCCGCCAGACGAGCGTCGGGCGGGTGATGAGTCCCTTCGGAACTTCCTTGAGCCCCACCTGACGGACTTCGGCTCGGTTGAGGAGCGTCAAGCCGCCAGCGGGGTCCTGGAGCACGAGCGAAGTGCCGTCGTGCGAGAGGAGCGTGCCGTGGCGGATCTGGTCGTCCTTCGTGGCGACGTCGATCGGCAGATCGATGTAGCGGTCGAGCAACTTCTCGGTGTTCACGAGATCGAAGCGGTAGTCCTGCCAGAGGATCTCGATCGCCGAGCGGCCCAGGGCGCGAAGATGGACCGAGGTCGGATCGATGGACGAGGCGACGTCGGTGAAGCGGATATCCGACACGCCCGAAGCGAGCGTGAAGGGACGCTTGTCCTTTACGACGCCGAGGTTGTCGTTGTAGACCGTCACGGCGACGTCGCGCGCCGCCTGCTTTCCGGTAGCCGCGGCCGCACCCGGCGCGCCGGAATCCTTCTTCCCGCGCGGCTGCGCGTGGGCCCTCGTCGCCGACCCGACTCCCGTCGTAAGCAAGGCCGAGAGCGCCACCATGGCCGTCGCCCGCCGCATCCCTTGCCGCCCTCCCTGGCGTGTCCGTTTCATCCCAAGACCTCCAAGTTCTTTTCGAGTTTCTCTTTCGTGTCGCCCAGCATGACGAATTTCTCCCGCTCCCGCTCCACGACCTCCTTCTTCGCCTTCGCGAGGAAGTCGTCGTTCTGCAACTTCCGGCGCGTGGAATCAAATTCCCGGAGCACGCGCTCGTATTCCTTCTGAAGCCGCTGACGTTCGAGGCCCACGTCGATCAATCCCTCCAACGGGAGAAAGACCTCGTGCTGGCGGACCACCGCCGAGGCGACGATCTTCGGCTTCGCCACCTCGGGACCGACTTCGAGCGTCTCCCCCTTCGCGAGGAGGAGGATCAGGTCGCGCTGGCGCCGGAGCGTGTCGGCGTCGGGGCCCGAGGCGCGGATGAGGATCGGCGCCTTCCGGGCCGGCGGAATGTTCATCTCCGAGCGAAGGTTTCGCACCGCCCCGACAATCTCCTTCAGGAGCACCATGCTCGCTTCCGCCTCCGGATGCGACGAGCCGCGCGCGGGGACCGGCCACTCCGCCACTTCCACGTCGCCGTTCGTCCCGGGGAGCGCGTGCCAGAGTTCCTCGGTCAAGAAGGGCATGAAGGGGTGAAGCATTCTCACGACGTGGCTGAAGACGGTTTGAATCGTCGTCCGCACCGCGAGCGCGTCCGGCGTATCGGCCGCGGCGTAGAGGCGCGGCTTCGCCATTTCGAGGTACCAGTCGCAGAATTCGCGCCAGGTGAAGTCGTAGAGATCCTTCGCCGCGTCGCCGATCCGGAACGCGCGAAGATTCTTCGTCGTGGAGCGGACGGTCGCGGCCAACGTGCTCAGGATCCAGAGATCGGCGTCCGTGTAGTGCGCCTTCGCCGCCGCCTCGTCGGGTGTGAACCCCTCCAGGTGCGGATGCACGAGCCGGAACGCGTTCCAGAGTTTGTTCGTGAAGTGGCGCCCGAGATCCACCTTCTCGTCGGAGAAACCGTGGATGTCGTTCCCCTGCGGCGATAGCAAAATCAGCGTGTAGCGAAGCGAATCGGCGCCGAAGCGGTCCATCAGCTCGATCGGATCGCTCGAATTGCCGAGCGACTTCGAGAGCTTCCGCCCCTGGGCGTCCCGCACGATTCCGTGAAGAAACACCACCGGGAAGGGGCAACTCCCCATGAATTCGTACCCCGCCATCACCATGCGCGCGACCCAGAAGAAGATGATGTCGGGCCCCGTCACCATGACGCTCGAGGGGTAAAAGCGCTTCAAGTCCTCCGTCTGCTCCGGCCAGCCGAGCGTGGAGAAGGGCCAGAGCCAGGAGGAGAACCAGGTGTCGAGCACGTCGGGATCCTGCTCCAGCTTGGTTCCGCCGCACTTGGGACAGGCGCGCGGAGTCTCCACTTCCACGATCTCGGTCTTGCACGCCTCGCAGGTCCAGACCGGCACGCGGTGACCCCACCACAACTGGCGAGAGATGCACCAATCGCGAATTCCCTCGAGCCAGCGGAGATAGACCTTCTCCCAGCGGCGCGGCAGAATCGTCAGCTCGCCATTCTCGATCGCCGCGTAGGCCGGCTCGGCGAGCGGCTTCATTTTCACGAACCACTGAAGCGAGAGGTAGGGCTCGACCACCGTGTCACAACGGTCGCAGTGCCCCACCGAGTGGCGGTGCGGCTCCACGCGCGCGAGGAGGCCGCGATCCTTCAGCGCCTCCACGATCCGCTGCCGCGCTTCCTCGCGGGAGAGACCCTGGAAGCCGCCGGCGTTCTCGTTCATGACCGCCCCTTCGTCCATGATCGTGATGAACGGGAGGTCGTGACGCTTCGCCATCTCGAAGTCGTTCGGGTCGTGCGACGGCGTGATCTTCACGGCGCCCGTCCCGAACTTCGGATCGACCGACTCGTCGAGGACGATCGGGATCTCGCGTCCCAGAAACGGAAGGACGAGTGTCTTCCCGTGGAGCGGCGCGTAGCGTTTGTCGCCCGGGTGAACGGCCACCGCCACGTCGCCGAGCATCGTCTCGGGGCGCGTCGTGGCGACCGTCACGCTCTTCTTGGAATCCTTGATCGGATACTGGATGTGGTAGAGCTTGCCATCCGTCTCGACGTGATTCACTTCCTCGTCGGAGAGCGCGGTGCGGCAGCGGGGACACCAGTTGATGATCCGGTTCCCGCGATAGATCAGGCCCTTTCGGTAGAGGCGGACGAACACTTCGCGCACGGCGAGCGAAAGCCCTTCGTCCATCGTGAAGCGCTCGCGCGACCAGTCGACCGAATCGCCGAGCCGCTTCATCTGTTCGGTGATGCGCTCGTGGTAGGTCGCCTTCCAGCGCCACACTTCCTCCACGAACGCCTCGCGCCCCACGTCGTGACGCGACTGCCCGCGTTCCGCCAGACGCTTCTCCACCACGTTCTGCGTCGCGATCCCCGCGTGGTCGGTGCCGGGTAGCCAGAGCGTCGGCTCACCCATCATCCGATGCCAGCGCGTCAGGAGGTCCTGGATGGTATGGTCGAAGGTGTGTCCGAAGTGGAGGCTCCCCGTCACGTTCGGGGGCGGAATCAGGATGACGAAGGGCGTGCCCGCCCCGTCCTTGGGCGCGAAGTAGCCGCGCTGCTGCCAGTGGGCGTACCAGCGGCCCTCCACCTCTTTCGGATCGTAATTCTTGGGTAGTTCGGTGCGGCTCATCGTCCCTCGAAGCGGACTGGGGGGTCGTGCGCGGGCCATCCCGCACGTCGGCGCTAACTTCCACCATTCCAAGAGAATGAGGAAATGTAGCATAGGGGTTTCGAGGGGTCAAACTGGGGGACCGGCATTCCCGCCCAGAGGGGGCCGCATGGAACGCCGAAGGAGGGGCTAAAGCTGGCGGCGCCACACGCCGATTCATCGCTAGGTCCAGGAGAGCGCCGGGGCGCCCCTCCTGTCGCGGCAACCTCCACGAGGTAATCGACGTGATTTCAACGTGCTCTGGAATTAGGTTCAGTCGCCGCGCGATGGGCGTGCTTCTCGCCGCGGTAGTTGCGGTCGGCGTGTCCGGCGAGCGCGCCGACGCGCAGTCGCTCGATGCCCGCCGGCTCGGCATGGGCGGGGTCGTCACGAGCGACATGGCCGCGGCCCGCGGGGCGAACCTCGCCTTCCGCGCCGTGCCGAAGGGACACAGCCACGGATCGATCCCGCTTCCGCTCGGACTGATTCAGTTGGCGTCGGATCCACCGGAGTTCGATTCCAGTTCGCCCGACTTCAACGTCTTCGAAATCGCCGATCTCATCACGAACCCTCCGCTGACCCTTTCGCTCAGCCGCCCCGATCCGGTATCGAGCGACATCAAGGTCTATATCGCGCAGGACTCGCTGAGCATCGATCTCGAGGATCTACGCCGCATCATCCCCGAGTCTTCCCTCCAGAACGGCGGCGTGACGCACTTGCCGGGGTTGGGCTTCGGATTTCGTAATGCGTTCGCGCAGTTCGTCCCGGTCGTCCATGTGCAGAACGAGCTGGAATTGGACAACGCGCTGCGTGGCGTTCTAAGAGACGCCGAGCCGTTCACGACCCGGACCCGCTACGGCCTCACCGACGTCGGCGTGGCGCAAGGCGCGCTCTCGTTCCAGGTGGGGCTCGCGTATCGCGCGTTTCACCGTACGGCGCCCGGCGTGGGCGAGGAAGAGGACGAAGGGGACGAGGATCCGCGCCGAAACGGGTCGACGTCGCTCTACGTCGGCGCGGGGCCGAAATATCTCTACGGCATCGCCTACGGCGACGTGCGCGCGGTCGGCGGCGCGACGACCGGCGATACGCTCCTCGGGAGCGGCGACCCGGTGTCGCTCGACGTCGCGGCGCGGACCCGCCATGCCATCGTGGGCGGCGACGGCGGCTCCGGACACGGCAAAGGCGCCGACGTCGGGGTCGTTCTCTACCACCGGAATTTCGAACTCGGAATCGGCATGAACGATCTCTCGAGCGAGATATCGTGGAAGGTGACCGAACGGCGGCACGTCTACAACGACTCGCTCAACGAGTTCACGACGACCGAAGTCGCCTCCGACCGTGACTTCACAAGCCGGATCCCGGTTACGACCACGATCAACGTCGCAAAGCGGTTCGGCGAAACGACGATCGCGGCCGACATCGTGGACGGACCGATTGCGACCTCGATTCACCTCGGGGCGGAGATGTGGCTGGGGCCCCTGGTGGCGGTGCGGGCGGGGACCTATCGCGACGCGAACGACCAGTGGCAGATGGCCATCGGCGGCGGCGTCAAACTCGGCGGCATCGGGCTCGACCTGGCGATCGCCTCCCACCAGCGCTACGTCGAAGAGAAGCGCGCGGTCGAGATGGCCGCTTCCCTGACGCTCTACTAGGAGATCCCGATGCGACGCCTCGTCCCGACCCTGTTCGCGCTAGCGCTCCTGACGGCCGGCTGCGGCGACCGGAGCCTCATCCTGACGGTCAACGTGCTCTCATTCCTCGATCCTTCCGATGTCTCCGCCAACTACTCCGTGCCGGGAGGCCTCCCGTCGGCGACCGTGGACGTGGCCGACCAGACGGTGAATCTGCTCCAGGGCGTGGAGGACGTGACCGACATCGCGTCGGCCACCCTCGACATCGCCGCGACCTTCGACAATGTGACTGGGACGGCGAGCGGAACGCTCCTCCTCTACGCCGTGCCGAGCGACTCCGCCTCGCCCTTCGCCTCCGCGCCGATCGCTTCGATCCCGATCGTGCTCACGCCCGGAACGATCTCGAACGTGAGCACGCGCGTCTCCTCCGACGCGCTGGCGGCGGCCCTGGTGAGCGATCGCGCGCGGATCGGAATCCGAATCTCGCTCGACACCTCGGCCACGCCGCTCCTCCAGACGGTCTCGGGGACCGAGACGATCACGCAGCTCCTCGCCACCGTGGTGACGAAGAAGCAGCTCTAGCCGGGCGCCGCGCCGCTAGCGGACGCGGCGATGATTCGTCAGGAGCATCTCGCAGACGACGGGCCCCGGGTCGAAGGGAATCACCTCGCGCGATTTCGCCTGCGCGTTCCTCACCTCGCGGATCTGAATCGAGATCCCTTCCGCTCGCGCCATCCCCGGATCCTTGATCTCCTTCTCGCTCACCCCGTGATATCCCGCTGCCGTGAAGAGAATGGCGGCCGACCCGAACGCCCACTCTTCCCCGTTCGGCTGGCGCTGTTTTTGGGTCATCCAGAAGAGATTCTTCCAGGTCCGGGCGTAGAAGGCCCGGAGGGAGTCCTGCGTCCCCGGCACCCAATAGGCGCGCACCCGGGCGTTCGCGTCGTCGAGACCGCCCGCCGTCATCCACTCGGCGATCCCGGCCGATTCCCGCATCGACAAGACTGCCTTCGGGGGCACCGGGAATGTCTCCCACTCCGAGAGGAGGCGGAGCAGCGGGCTGTCCTTCTTCTTCCCCGCCCGAAGCGTGCGAAGTGCTCCGGCATCGTCTCCGCTCAGCATCTGGTAGGTCGCGAGCGCCGTGCGGTAGGCATTGGAGTCGGGGGCGAGTTCCACCGCCTTCCCCGCCGCCTCGAGCGCCTGCGGCAACTGGGAGCGCTTCGGATCGATCGCCAGTTTGTCGTAGATCGGCTCGAAGAGTCCGTAGACGAGCGACTTCCAGTAGTAGACCTCGGCGTTTTTCGGCTCCCGCTTGGTCGCCTCCTCGAGACGCGCCAGACAGTCGGCCACCTTCTTCTTGGAGTCGGCCGCGCGCGCGAAGTGGTCGAGCGGCATTCCCGCTGAATCGACCGGCGCTTGCTGAGGCGAAAGCGCCTCCTCCGCGAGCCGAAGCTTCACGAAGATCAGGACCGCGGGGACGTCGTCCTTGTGTTTCGTGAGGAACGCGGCCGTCCTCCCTCGTGCCGCCACGACGAGCCGAGTCAGCGATTCGGGGTCGCTCGGCGTAAAGCCGCGGACGAGCGAGTCCGCCAGGGCGCGCTCCGTCGCCAATTCCTTGGTCGACGCCGGGCCGCGTGAACAGGCGCCAACGATCAGCGTGAGGGCTGCCACCATGCCCCACACTGGGGTCATCCACGAACGACGCACGAAA
Source organism: Candidatus Eiseniibacteriota bacterium (assembly GCA_031370645.1). Lineage (GTDB taxonomy): Bacteria > Eisenbacteria > RBG-16-71-46 > SZUA-252 > SZUA-252 > SZUA-252. Next base: position 13,755 of record JANMQV010000166.1, read on the forward strand.
CCTCCCGCGTTGCGGTTCCTTCGAGACTCCCCTAGGATCAGGAGTCGATGAGTGACGTCCTAAACACGCCTTCCGCAAACGCGGCAACCGGACTTCTCGACCGCGAGCGGGTGCTGGCGCTCCTTCACGAGTACACCGAGGGACCCGGCCTCCGCAAGCACGCAGTCGCGGTAGAGGCCGCCATGCGGGCGTACGCCCTTCGGGGTGGTCACGACGAGGCGCTCTGGGGCGCGACGGGACTTCTTCACGACATGGACTACGAGAAGCACCCGACGCCCGAGGAACACCCGCGCGTCGGCTGCGGCATTCTGGAGGAGCGGGGCTACCCGGCCGATTTGATCGAGGCGATCTGGGGCCACGCCGCCTACAGCGGCGTCCCGCGCGTGACGCCGATGGCCAAGACGCTCTTCGCGGTGGACGAACTCTGCGGCCTGATCACAGCCACAGCGCTCGTCATGCCGAGCAAACGCCTCGCCGACGTGACGCCGGAGTCGGTCGTGAGAAAGATGCGGACCAAGGGTTTCGCCCGGTCCGTGAATCGCGATGAAATCGAACAGGGCGCCGCCGACCTCGGCGTCCCCTTGGAGGAACACGTGACTTTCGTTCTCACCGCCATGCAGGGCGCCGCCGAGCGCCTCGGACTATGAGCCCCGCGAAGAAGAAGCCAGCGAAGCACAAGTCGGCGAAGCGGGCGAGCCGCCGCCAACTCCGTCCCGGAACGCCCGACGTCGCCGCGCTCACGCGGTTTCTCCATTCGATCGGAGTCGATACCGAGCACGACGACGAGTACTCGCTTACCGCACCGCTCCTGGCGGAGCTGCTATTCGAACGGACAGCCGGATTGCGCGAGGAGCCGCCGATGCTTCGCCCCCTTCCCTACCGCGGACGGCCGGGCGAGACCGTGGCGATCGAGGCGATGTACTTCTACGGCCTCTGCCCTCATCACCTCGTTCCCTACTTCGGCGAAGTCTCGGTCCGCTACGTGCCGCGCCAGCGCCTCTGCGGCGCAGGGGCGCTCGTTCGCGCGGTCCGCGCGCTCGCGACGGTGCCGCGGCTCCAGGAAGACCTGACGCAGGAAATCGCCGATCTCGTGGAGCGCTCGCTTGAGCCGCGAGGAGTCTACGTCCACGCCGCGGCGCGCCATCTCTGCATGGAGCTCCGAGGAGCCGAGGGACGGGCGCGACTCGTGACGGAAGCGCGTCGGGGCGACCCGATCATCGCGTCCGGCGAGAGCGGAGCGGCACGGCGGCGCCGGTAGCGGCGTGGCCTCGATCTCGATTCTCCTCCCGACCCGCGACCGCCCCGAGTTCCTCCTCGAGGCGCTCCAATCGGCCCGGCAGCAGACGCATCCCGAATTGGAATTGATCCTCATTCGAGACGGTGGGGCGGCGCTCTCAGACGCCGTGCGCGCCGTGCTCGACGGATTCGAGTTCCCCGTGACGCTCGTGGAGCACGATAGCGAAGCCGAGGGGGCGGCGCGGAGCCGAAATCACGGCGTGGAACGCGCGCGCGGCGACGCGATCGCGTTTCTCGACGACGATGACCTCTGGGAGCCGCGCCACACCGCCGCCCTGGCGCAAGCGTTCGACGTCGACCCCGCCGCCGACGTTCTCTATTCCGACGCCCGCGTGGTGAAGGAGGAGACGGGCCAGGTGCGGCGCATCGCGCGAGACTTCGACGGCGGGCACTTCACGCGGGACGGCTTCATCCCCCCGAGCAGCATGGCCGCGAGGCGCGGTGTGTTCGAGCGCTTCGGGCGCTTTGATTCCGAGTTCACCTACTCCGAGGACTGGGAGTGGCTGATCCGCGTTCACCGCGGCGGCGGAAAGTTGAAGCGCGTACGAGGCGAGACGGTGACGATTCGAATTCATCCCGGGGGGCTCTCGGCCCTTTCGCCGGAGCGGCTGGCCGAACGGCGCCGCTGCCTGGCGCTGATGTCCGAGCGTCACGGTCTCGGGCCGATCGAACCGAAGACGTTCTGGGAGATCGCGACTTAGGCATGTCTCGGGCTTCGCGCACTTCCCCGGCGGTGAAGCGTGCTTCCCCCAAGCCCGCGCGTCTCGACGTCGTGGTGGTCGGCGCCGGGGTGGCGGGACTCTCCACGGCCCTCTGGCTTCGCGATTTCGGGCTCGACGCGCTGCTGATCGAGGAGACTTCGTGCCCCGGCGGACAGGTTCACGAGATCCACGCCGCCATTCCCAATTACCTCGCCACGTTCGGCTGGGACGGCGCCCGTCTGGCTGGCGCGGCGCTGTCGGACGCACGCACGGCGGGGCTCTCGATTCTCGTGGGGGCGCGCGTCACGCGCATCTCCACAAGTGGACGTTGGGTGGAACGCGCCGCGGACGACGCCGGTGGCGCGGTCCGAGTTCCGGCTCGGGCGGTGGTACTCGCGACAGGGTTGCGACGTCGCACACTCGGCGTTTCCGGGGAGACCGAGTTTCGCGATCGCGGCATTTCCCACTCGGCGAATCGTGACCGGGATCGATTCGCCGGGAAGCCGGTTGTCGTCGTTGGCGGGGGCACGGCCGCCGTCGAGGACGCGCTCCTTTGCGCGGAGCGCGGCTCCGACGTCACACTTCTCCATCGTTCCGCGACGTTCCGCGCGCGGGCCGACTTCCTGGAGCGCGCGCGCGCGAATTCTCGGATACGATTCACGACGGATGCGGCCGTGACGGGCATCGATGGAACTGACGCGGTGGAGTCGGTCACCTATCGCCTGCGCGGCTCGCGCGCGGACGTACGCATTCCCTGCGCCGGCGTCTTCGTCCGGATTGGGTGGGAACCGCGAACGGAACTAGTGCGGAAGCAAATTCGCTGCGACCGCGGCGGTTTCATCCGCGCGGGCGCGGCCGGCGCCACGAGCGCGCCGTGGGTCTTCGCGGCCGGCGACGTCTGCGCGCCACGCTGTCCCTCGATCGCGAACGCGGTCGGGCAAGGCGCGGCCGTCGCCTGGGAGATCGCGCGGCGGTTGGGGCGCGTTCGGGGGTAGCGGCGGCGGCGGCCTAGTAGATGTTCCGCCCCCTCGGTGCCAGCACCGCCAGGGTGCCGAGAGCGACCAAGGGGCCCGTTAGGTATCCCGGATTCGGCCCCAATCGAATCCCGAAGTGGAGCGTCGTCTCCGAAACAGTGTAATTATCGGGGTAAAAGCTAACGGTATACCGGCTGACCGTGTACTGGTGCCGTTCGAGGCGCGTGAAAAACGAAGCCGCACCCGCGGCCGAAATCGCCACTTCTCCGAAGTACGGAACGCCCCGTTCCTTTCGCGTGGCGGTGTCAATGTTCTGATAGAGACCTTGAGTGGTCTCGATGGCAATCCAGTCGCTCAGATATCGCCGAACGCGAACCCCTGCGGATAGCGTTCGATACTCCTCGGACGATTCCATGAACTGTACGACTCCTCCCAATCCCCATCGGGGGGAAAGGTTCTTCATTCCCCCAATCCCCGTCGTCAGCAACGTGGAGCTTCTCCCCGTGTTGGTCGTCCCGCCAGCGCGGGAGCCAATCCCGAATTCGAGAACGAGGTAACTCCGGCGTCGCCGCTCAGGCGTCGAGTGAAACGGCCGCATCACCCAGGAAGCAAAAGAACGATTCTCTTCGGGACTTGGAACTCCGAACGACGACCGCCTTCGAAGCATCGAGTCGAGTCGATCAATCCCTTCCGCATCTTTGATCGATCGGATCTTATTGGCCGTGAGGTATCCCGTCTCACCGGACGGTGTGCGATACCGGAACGAGTCCATGCTCCAGTAGGAGACATAGACGGCCTCGAACCCGGGGCCTTTCACGAGATAGATGGTCAGCGTCGATTCGGGCGGGGCCGTGGAATCTGTAGTGAACGGTTCGGCGGCCGCGGAAGCGAGCGTCGATCGCAGGGGAATGAGAAAGGCGAGGAGAACCCCTAGGCAGAAGATGGTGCGAGAGCGGCGCATCGGACCTCCGGGCGCCGGGGCGAGGCGGGGGTGATTCTCGGGGCGGCGCGAGATGCGCTGGACGGGTCAGCCATCCAGCCGCTAAATCCTAGCACCACCAACGACGGGCGCCACTACTTCGCGTTCAGATACTCCCTAAGGAGGACCTGCCACCGGGCAGGCTGCTCCAGGGTCGGCAGGTGCGCGGTTCCCTCGATGATTTCGAGCCGCGAACCCGGGATTTCAGCGTGAACCCTTCGCGCGACGCCGAGCACGTGCGGCACGTCGATTGACCCCGCGACGATGAGCGTCGGAACCTTGATCTCACCGAGCCTCGCCCGCGTCGGCGGCACGAGGCGGTCGAGTTTCACCCCGTCGGGCGTGGGGTTTTCGAATGCGAGATGCTGCATGACGCCGACAAGCCGCCGTACCTCGGGATTCACCTGGTCCGGCGTACGATGCGGCCCGTCCACCCACATGCGGAGATTTTCCTCCGTGGCCCCGTCCAAGTCGCCACGCCCCAAGGCCGCTTCCTCCCGCTCGCCGAAGGCACGGATCTCCGGCGACTCGCCGCCGTCCCCGATGCTCGGCGAGATCAACACGAGGCACTCCACCCGCTCCGGATGCGCCAGCGCCACGTCGAGCGCGACGTTCGAACCAAACGAGCAGCCGACCAGTGTCGCCCGCTCGACGTGGAGCGACTCCATCACCGCCAGAACGTCGCCGTGATACGAAAACTTCTCCGCCACGAGCTGAGTGCGCCCGAATCCGCGCAGGTCGATCCGAACGACGCGATTCGTTTTCTGAAACGCCGTGAACTCGGCGTCCCACATGCGCGAGTCGGCGACGCCCGCGTGCAGGAACACGATCGCGGGGCCGGTGCCGGCGGACTCGGCCCAGATGGAAGCGCCGGAGACGGCGATCAGCATAGCGAGAGCGGAATCCATCGCGTTAATCGTACCCCGTCGCCGAAAGCGCGACGATCACGACCGCAATGAGAACGACGAATCCCACACCTCCCGCGGCGCCGAGATAGGAGCCGCCCTTCACGCCGAGATGCCACGTCGTGACGCCCTTGGGGGCGAGCGTCCCGTCTAGGCGCATCGGTTCGATCGTGCCGGTCCAATGCTGGCCCCGGAGCGTGAACGTGAAGATGTCCGCCGTCGAGATGCCGATTTCAGCCCATGGCGCGGCCGCTCCGAACCCGCCGCCCGGATCGACCGATCCCAGAACGTCGACGCCCACCGTGAGATCGGAGGCGATGTCCTGGGCGAGCCAACGCCGGTAGCGGACACCGGGGCCGAATCCGACCCAATCTCCACCGGCGCCGAGGTGGACCAATCCGCCGATGGCCGAGCGCTCGTTACGGTTCTTCATGTATCCCAGATCGACGGTCAGGAAGAGACCTCGTTGGCGATACGGCTGCGCGTCGCGATTCAGCAGGTAATGCGCGCCGAACTCCGTGATGAGGAACGACCGGCATTCGGGGAGCGGGCGGCCGCGCCAGAAGAATCGGCCGACGCGCGTGGAGTCGTGATCGCCGGCCGTGGCGGCCGACGCGAGAAGAAGGAGCAGAACCGGAAAAACAAAACGGGCGACGCGCATGATCCCTCCGCGCGCCGCCCGGATGCGGGAAACCGATGCCGCCGGTCTAGACGCGCTCGACGAACGATCCATCGCGCGTATCGATCTTGACCCGATCGCCGACGGACATGTGCTGCGGGACTTTCACCATGTGCCCGGTATTCAGTTTCGCCGGCTTCGGCGACGAGGAGACGGTGGCGCCCTTCATGACCGGATCGGTCTCGATGATCTCGAGTTCCACGAACATCGGGAGATCGACCGCGACGGGCCGACCCTCATAGTACGACATCTCGACCGTCATCCCCTCCACCATGAACGAGACGGCCTCGCCGATCTCCTCGGCGGTGAGATTCACCATCTCGTAGTTCTCCGTGTTCATGAAGGTGAAGTCTTCGCCGCTCCGGTAGAGATACTGAAGCGGGTGGTGCTCCAGGTCGGCGCGGTCCACCTTGTCTTCCGACCGGAACCGGTGCTCCGCCTGCGAGCCCGTGACGAGATTCACCATCTTGGTCTGCACCATGCCGCGCCAGTTTCCCGGCGTGACGTGGATGACGTTCACCACCCGGCACGGGTTGCCGTTGTGCAGGATGACCATTCCGACTTTCATTTGCGTGGCAGGAATCACGACCAGAATCTCCTCGGTTAGCGTCTTCGTGGAAGCCCGAAAGTATAGAGGAGAAATGGAGGTCGCGCAACCCGCCCCAGGGACATCGCCCGCGCGGCAAGGGTCACGCGTAGCGGTCGGGGCGAAGGAGCGCGGGGTCGAACGATGGCGGTTCCCCGAGCAAGAGTTGCGCAAGCAACTGACCCGTGGCGGGCGCCATGCTGAGTCCCATCATCGCGTGCCCCGCGGCCACGCCGAGATTCTCGTAGCGCCGGGCCTTCCCCACATAGGGGAGGCCGTCGGGCGAGCAGGGACGAAGCCCGCACCACGCCTTCACGCCCACGAAGTCCGCGTCGCCGAACGCCGGCAGAAATTGGCGGAGCGATTTCTGAATTCCACGCAGCCGGGCGGGATTGATCGAAAGATCGTGGCCGGTCAGTTCCATCGTTCCGCCCACTCGAAGCGTGCTCCCCATCGGCGTGAGCGCCACGCGAGCCTCGTGGAGGAGCACCGAGCGGCGGATTCGCTCGCGCGGGCGGGGCATCGTCATGCTGTAGCCCTTCCCCGGCTCCATCGGCAAGCGGACGCCGAGTTGCCGCGCCAGGAGCCCCGACCAGGAGCCGGCGGCGATCACGAACGCGTCCGCTTCGATCTCTCCCTGCGCCGTGCGCGCCGCGCGAACCGCGTGCCCCTCCGTCCGCCAGCCGGTCAATTCGGCGTTCCAGACGAACCGAGCGCCCGATTCCGTGACCCAGCGCTCCAGCGTGTTCACAAACCGCTGCGGCGTCACGTGGGCGTCGAGCGGATAGTAAACACCACCGACGATATCGAGCGTGAGGTCGGGCTCGAGCGCCGAAACACCCTTCGCGTCGAGCACTTCGACCGGCTGGCCGAGTTCCTTCGCGCGCTCCGCGACCCTCGACTCCTCCTCCAAACCCCGTTCGGTTCGAACGAGATTGAGCGACCCCTCCGTCACGAGCTCGAAATCGTTTCCGGCCCGCTCCGCCATGCGGATGAAGAGTTCCCGGCTCCGCATCGTCAGTTCCTGTATCACCGGCCCCGCGGCGCGGGCGCGCGAGGGAGTGGCCGCGCGCCAGAAGCGCCAGGCCCACGAGAGGAAATGGGGATCGAGGCGGGGATGAACGTAGAAGGGGCTCTCGGGATCGCCGAGCCAGCCAAATGCCTTCTGGACGATTCCGGGAGAAGCGAGCGGGAAGACATGACTCGGCGAAACATAGCCGGCGTTTCCAAGCGAGCAGGAGTCGCGATCGGGGCCGCCTCGTTCCAGAACGGTGACGCGGCAGCCCCGTTCTTGAAGCGCCTGGGCGCACGAAAGGCCAACGACTCCTGACCCGACGACGACGACGTGGCGTGGATTCATCGGGGCGCTAGTCGTGATCTCCGTCTTTGTCGCCCGATGAATCTACCGTGGCGGGTGATTCGCCTCCGCCCGGCGTCTTCCCCGCCGCGGCGGGGGCGCTGACGTGTCCGGCGCCGTGGATGAAGACCAGCTTCCCGCCCAGATGCCCCGTCCGGACAACTGCGGCGGCCGCCATGACGGCGATGAGCGCGGCGAGCCATTCACCGCGCCGTTTGGCGTGCGTCGCCCACGCGAGGAGCGAGGAGAGACCGAGGAGGCCGAGAACCCAGAGGCTCGACTCTTCGTGCTCATCAACCGCGGCCTCGGGAACGTGCGCCTTCTCGGCCCGGTCCCCGGCGCTCTGTCCGCTGAAATAGGCGGCCACGGCGCCGAGTAGCGCGATAGTCAGGAGCATCGGCGCGAACCACCGGAGCCATTCCTTGCGGAAGGTCAGGTAGACGACGGCGAACAGCGCGCCAACGACGCCGAGCGCAATCGGAAAATGAACCAGTGCCGGGTGAAGCTCGAGTCCGAACATCTTCCTCCTTCTGGCTCCCCTTTGCCGCTAGAGCCCGTACGCCCGCCTCAAGATGGCCATGGGGTGGACGACGGGCCGTTTCAGCCCGTTCGCGATCTGAATATTGCACGTACCGCAGCCCGTGAGCACGTATTCGGGCGCGGCGCGGCGGATCTCGGCGAATAGCGGATCGCCGATCGCCTGCGCGCGATCGTAATTTTCGGCGCGCATCCCGTAGGTCCCCGCGATGCCGCAGCAGGAGTCTTCGATCGGGCGGACTTCGACCCCGGGGATGAGCCTCAAGAGCCGAACCGGATCCTCGCCGATCCCCTGCGCGACCGAGTGACACGCTTGATGATAGACGACCGACATCGGCGTCGGACGGAAGTCGGTGCGAAGTTCCCCTCGCTCGTGGAGTTTCCAGAGGTATTGGTGGACGTCGAGCGTCGCATCGGAGACGCGGCGCGACGCTTCGTCGCCAAGAATTCGCGGGTAATCCTCGATCAACGCGAGACCGCACGACGGGGCGCTCGCCACGATGGTGAAA
>JANMQV010000202.1:0-2419 GCA_031370645.1 Candidatus Eiseniibacteriota bacterium
CGGACTCGCAGATGTCCACGCTTCCCGGGCTCTTCGCGGCGGGCGAGTGCGCCGCCGGGCTTCACGGAGCGAACCGCCTGGGAGGCAACTCCCTGTCCGATCTCCTGGTCTTCGGGAAGCGCGCGGGGGAATACGCGGCCCGCTGGGCCCGGGGCCACGACGCGGGCGCCGTGAACGACGCCCAAGTGGAGGCGTCGGCACGGAAGACGCTCGAGCCGTTCGAGCGTCCGCAGGCGCCCGAGGTTTCCCCGTACCAGATCCAATCCGAACTCCAAGATTGCATGCAGGACAAGGTCGGCATCGTTCGTCGCGAGGAGGAAATGGGGCTCGCGCTCGAAACGATCGCCACGCTGAAGGCGCGCGCCGAGCGCGTCGCCGTCGGCGGGAGCCGAGACTACAATCCGGGCTGGCACACCGCCCTCGATCTGCAGAGCATGCTCACGGTCTCGCAGGCGGTCGCGCATGCCGCGATTCGCCGGCGCGAAAGCCGGGGCGCCCACTTCCGAGACGATTATCCCGCGCAGGACCCGGCGGCGGGGATGAAGACGATCGTCGTCCGGCGGGGGCCGGACGGAGCCATGCGCATCGAGGAGGAGCCGCTTCGCGAAATTCCGGCGGAGCTCGCAGCCATCATCGAGGAGATGAAATGACGCGGGAAGCGACCTTTCGCATCTGGCGCGGCACCGTTCAGGGCTCCTTCTCCGAATACACCATCCCCGTCTCCGAGGGCATGGTCGTGTTGGACGCGGTGCTGGAGGTGCAGGCGCGGCAAGCGAACGACCTGGGCGTACGATGGAATTGCAAGGCGGGGCGCTGCGGCTCCTGCTCGGCCGAGATCAACGGGATGCCGAAGCTCATGTGCATGACGAGGCTGAGCGAACTCCCCCTCGATCGACCGGTGCAGGTCGAGCCGATTCGGACGTTTCCGCTCGTGAAGGATCTCGTCACCGACGTGTCGTGGAACTATGAGGCCAAGAAGCGCGTGAAGCCGTTCCGTCCCCGGAAGCCCGACGCCCCCGACGGAACGTGGCGAATGGATCAGCGCGACGTCGATCGGGCGATGGAATTTCGCACCTGCATCGAATGCTTCCTCTGCCAGGACGTCTGCCACGTCCTCCGCGACCACAAGAAATTCGACGGCTTCATCGGACCTCGCGTCCTCGTCCATGCCGCCGCGCTCGAGATGCATCCGCTCGACGTCGAGGACCGCCGCGAGGAACTCCGGTCCCAGCACGGGCTGGGCTACTGCAACATCACCAAGTGCTGCACTCGGGTCTGCCCCGAGGGAATCAAGATCACCGACAACGCGCTCATTCCGCTCAAGGAGCGCGTGGCCGACGACGCCTACGATCCGCTGCGGCTTGCCGTGCGCTGGATCGGGAAGCGGTTCCGCGAGGACACCGAGGCGGGCTCGTGAAGTTCGAAATGAAGCGGCTGTCGAAGGAAGCGGTGGTGGCGGCGCTCCAGAAGGCCGAACGCTACCGTTTGCTCAACGAACCCTCCGAAGCCGAGAGCATCTGTCACGATGTGCTCCTGGCGGACCCCGGGAACACCGAGGCTCGCGTGGCGCTGCTTCTTTCGCTCACGGATCAGTTCGGGGGAGTCGTCGGGGGCGACTTGACGCGCGCCCGCGCGGTCTTGGATGCGTTGCCCGATCCCTACCATCGCGCCTACTACGGCGGGATCATCTGCGAGCGGTGGGCCAAGGCGATTTTCCATCGGAATGCGCTCGGGTCCGGCGCCATCGTCCACCACTGGTTGACCGAGGCGATGAAGTTGTACGAGATCGCCGAGGGAGTGCGCCGCCCAGGCGACGACGATTCCATTCTCCGTTGGAATGCGTGCGCTCGATTGCTGGAGCGCCACCCCGACCTGCTGACGCCGCGTGACGAAGGCCTCGGGGGACCGATCACCTCGGAGTAGTTACGCGCGTTTGGCGCGTCGGTGGGGTGGTGGCTAGGAGTGAATCACCCGGCCGCCGGCGGCGAGCGCGGCTTCCTTCACCGCTTCGGCCAGGGTCGGGTGGGCGTGGCAGGCGCGCGCCAGATCTTCCGCGCTCGCGCCGAATTCGATCGCCACCGCCGCTTCGGCGATGAGGTCGCCGGCGCGCGGTCCGAGAATGTGGACGCCGAGAATGCGATCGGTCGTTTCATCGGCCAGAATTTTCACGCGCCCTTCGGTGTCGCCGAGCGCCTTGGCGCGGCCGTTCGCGCGGAAGAAGAAGATCCCCTTCTTATAAGCGACCCCCGCCGTCTTCAACTCGTCCTCCGTGCGGCCGACCGACGCGATCTCCGGATGCGTGTAGACGACGCCGGGAATGGCGTCGTAGTTCACGTGGCCGTAGCCGGTGGCGATCCGCTCCACGCAGGCGATTCCCTCTTCTTCCGCCTTGTGGGCGAGCATGGCCCCGCCGATCACG
>JANMQV010000234.1:0-1568 GCA_031370645.1 Candidatus Eiseniibacteriota bacterium
CATCGCGGTAGTTATCTCGCCGTCGCGCCGTCGGGTCGCAAAACCGAGTTCGAAGGCATCGAGATCATCCGCATCGCCGAAGGCCGCATCGTGGAACGTTGGGGCGAATGGGACGGGATGGCGCTCCTCGCGCAGCTCGGCCTCTGGCACCAGGAGCTCTGATCACCTGCCGCCGGGTGGTTCTCCTGGCGTCGGATCGTCCGCTTCTCTATGCTGAATTCAATGAACGACGAACCGCTTTCGTGGCCGCCGCCTGACGACGCTTCTTCGCCGTTGGAGCCTCCGCCCGATGAGGTCATGCCCGAGGACGACGCGGTAACGCCGGAGAGCGTTCCGCCGACCGAAGTCTTCGCGGCGGAGGCCCCGCCCGAGGTCGTATCCGAAGTCGGAGCCCCGCTCGAAATCGCATCCGAAGGCCAAGCCGCACCAGAAGCATCACCAGAAACCGCGCCAGAAGCAGCGCCCGAACCCGAGCCCGCCGCGATTCTGCCCGCGCCCGAACCCAAAGCCGAACCGGTTGCGGCCGCGCCGCCGCCACCACAACACATCTCGCGCCAGCCGCAGCGCCCTCCCGACGCGGCGCGCTGTCATCGCGGCCTTCGCCCTCCACCGCTCGACGTCTGGCGCTATCTCTCGCGCCCCGAACTCCTCCGCCTCTGGCTCGGCGAGGTCGATCTCGAACTCACGATCGGCGGCGAATTCGCGCTCCACGCCTGGAACGGCGACATCGTGCGCGGGCACGTGCTGCAGGCCGACCCGCCCTCCGCGCTCGCGTTCACCTGGAAACCGCACGGCACAGGCACCGAGAGCCGCGTCGCCATTCGCCTGCAGGGAGACGGCCCCGGCACGCGTATCACGGTCCGTCACGAAGGACTCTCGAGCGAGCCGGAGCGTCGCCAGGCGCGCCGGCTCTGGCGCGAAGTGCTCGGCGCGCTCCGCGCCGCGCTCCACGACGAGCATGACGCGCACCAATGGGGAGCGTCGCTTCCGATCGCCGTCCGAGCGCCACTCGCACGGAGCGCCGCCGACATCTGGCCGCTCCTCTCCACGGCCGATGGGCTCGAAAAGTGGCTCGCGCACGTCGAGCGCTTCGACGGAGTTCCCGATGGGCAATTCCGCTTTAGCACGCGCTACCACTCGCTACAACGGCACGAGGAAGGTTCGATCGAACTGATCTCGCACGAGAATCGCGTGGTGCTGGCGTGGGAGTGGGCGGGCGAGTCGTGGGGGGCGAGGACGAAGGTGGAACTATCGCTGGAACCCGATCCCTCGGGATCGGCGCTGCTGCTGCTTCACTCCGGGTTCGACAAGATCGCGCCGGAGAAGGCGGCGATCGCGCGGCGTGAGTACGCGGCCGCGTGGCCGAGGGTCGTGGCCGACCTCCGCCGCTACGTGGCACCGCTCCCCGTCTAGCCCCCTAGCCCCCCACCCGCAGCACGATCTTCCCGATGTTGCTCCGTGCCTCGAGCAACCGATGCGCGATGCCGACATCCTCGAGCGCCATGACGCGTCCCGGCTCGGGCTTGATCTAACCGGCCGCGGCCCAGGAGATCAGCGTTTCGATCACC
>JANMQV010000164.1:0-4889 GCA_031370645.1 Candidatus Eiseniibacteriota bacterium
CCGCTTACATCCCCGACGGCCGCTCCTGGGACATGACGCACGTTCATCTCTACAACCTGCCGGACCTCTACGCCTACCTGGCCTGCGAACGATTCGAGGTGAACGGGTATCGCGTCGTCCTCGACGAGCGAAAAAGAGGCGTGATCCGCGGGGCGAGACAGGGGATCGTGGCCTATGTGAAGCGAAAGATTCTCGGCTGCGACTTCGCGAACAACATCGCGCTCGTCGCCCGCCGCCCCCGTTGAGAGCCCGCTAAGGTGCGGGGGCCGCGCCGCTCGTCGCCGTCCCGGCGTCAAGAATCGCGGCACGGTGCCCCCGTCGGTGGAGCAACGAATAGCGCACCGGCTCGTAATGAGTCTCCGACGTGAAGGGCTGAGCGAATTTCTCGCCCGTAAGTTCCTCCCGCACGAAGAACGCATTGGTGCCCGCCACATCGCAGCCGACCAGTGCGTATCCCATTCGCCGACCCAGGAGTTCGAGAGCCTTCAGGCTAGCGCCGAAGTTCTGACTCCCATCCCAGACGCGCCGGGGATCGTAGACGACCTTCCAGTCGACATCGGGCGGAAGCGCCGCGTTGTATTCGATCACGACCACGCGGGGTCGGTATTCCTGAAGCGCCTCCCACGCGTAGTAGGTGTTCTGATCGATATCGATCGAGAGGAGATCGAACTCCCGGGGGACGCCGAGCGATTGGAATAGAGAGGCGATGTTTTCCCGTGTCACAAACGAAACGGCGGACTTCACGCGGTCGGGGCCGATGCGGTACTGATCGAGGGTTCGCTGAAAGGCGGTCCCGCTATCGATCCAGTAGCCGCGCCAATTCTGGGCCAGCAGGAAGGTCGTGTTGCTCTCGAGCCCGCTCTCGAGGCCGATCTCGACGAACACGCGGTCGCCCGCTCCGATTCGCCGGAAGATCTCGTGGAGGATTCCGTCCTCGCCGCTCTGGGAGTTCACTTGGAAGGAGTGGCGCAGAAGCCGGCCCGGCTCCGCGTAGCGAGGATTTCGCGTCAACTCGAGTTCCCAGTCGCGCATCAATTGCGTGGCGTGAAGCGTGGAGAGCCCGTGGCGGAGGGAATCGCGAATCTGAAACAACTCCCGCACAATCGGGAGTCCGCGATAGAACTTCTCGATCAAGTTCCCCATGGTCGCGGCATTCTCCCAGGCTCGACCGCCTCGGTCAATGAATCAGCCCAAGCATGCCGCGACACCCCGCGGGATACCCGCCGAATCGGACGATGACTCGCCCTACTTCAAAATGACGATTCGCCCTATTGCCGCACCCTCAGCCGTATCGATTCGATAGAAATAGACCCCGGAGGGGAGCCTTGCCCCGTCCGACCTTCGACCGTCGATCGCGGCGTCGTGGTATCCCGCCGCCAGGAACGGCTCGGTGAGGATCGTCCGGACAAGCCGGCCCGCTGGATCGAACATCGCGATGGTCACCGCTCCTGGCAGCGATGTCTTGAATGAGAGCACGCCCGCTGGATTCAACGGATTCGGTGAGACCGACGCGGTGAGCGAGTTCCCTGACGCCACCACATCCATCTCCAGCGTCGTTCGGAAGACGCCTCCGGTCGTCAGTGTTCCTTCCAGCGTGACGGCCACGGTGTGGTGTCCGCCCGAGAGATTTCCGAAAAGACTCCGAAGATCAGTCTTGGCGAAGCAGGCGGTGAGCTCGTCGACTCCATTTCGGTCGCGGTCCGCCCCGATCGTCGTCTTCCCTCCGATCGCGGAGATGCGGTCGACGGCGCCCGTGCCGGGAGAAATCATCACGAGGGAGGAGGTCAGGACGCCTGAGTTGAGATACGAACGGTTGACGGGCTCGATCTGGACGCAAGTTTCGGCCTTGCCGGAGTTGAGCCGCGTTGTCTTGTTGCCCCCCTCGAGGAATGCGGAGGCCGGAAAGACAGCCTGGATTGTCGCGGTCGTCAATGCTGAGGCCGCAAGCGATGCGTCATGAACGGTGAGGCTAACGGTGAAGACACCCCCCGTCGCATAGGAGTGGAGCGGATTCGGACCGGAGCCGCTCGCGAGGTCGCCGAAGCTCCACTCGTACGTGAGTGCGTCACCGTCCGGATCCGATGCGCCGGTCCCATCAAACACGACCGCGACGTTGACTACCCCGGCATAGGGGCCGCCGGCCGAGGCGACGGGACCACGATTGACGTTGTCGACGGTCATCGCGACATTCTTTGGAGCCGCCTCGGCGCCGAGATCATCCCGTCCCGTGAAGGAAACGGTGTAGCTCCCCTGCTGAGCAAAGCTCGGGGTCCAGCTGAAGTTCCCGGTATTGCTCCCGAGATCGACGAAGAGCGAGCCTACGGGTCGATTCAAGACGCCAAGGGTCACGTGATCGCCGTCGGGATCGGTAGCCTGCACCGCGAACGCAATGAGCACACCCTCCGCGCCAAAGATCCCCGCGGGAGCGGAGAGCATTGGCGGGCGGTTGCCGCCGCTGACGACAATCGTCGTCGTCGCGAACCCGCTCAAGCCGTTCGAGGCAGTAAAGGTCACCATGTAGCTGCCGGTCTGCAGCGCGCCCGGCGTCCAGGCGAATGTGCCCGATGTGTTCGACGCGTTCGCGTTGAATGTCGCGCCCGACGGCAGTGGAGCGGCTGTGAGCGACACGATCGTTCCGCCGTCTGGGTCGGTCGCAGTAACCTGGAAGGAGATCGGCGCACCGCTACTTCCCACTACCGAACCCGGGGCCGTCACGGCCGGCGCCCGCGCCGTCGTCGGCGAGACGATGTACGCCCGTCCGGCGTCGTCCGCAAGGTCACCGTTAAAGTACGCCCCGAAAATGAGGTCGAGGGCACCATCCCCATTCACGTCGCCTGCGGATGCGGCGGAGTTCCCGAAGCGGTCGCCGGGCATTTCGCCGGCGTAGACCTGATCCGGAATCCCGTCCATGGCGGGTCCACCGAAAAACAGGTACGCGGTGCCGGAGAGCGAGCCCGCGCTGCCGTCTCCCCACGCGCCGACGACGAGGTCCGCGAAGCCGTCGCCGTTCACATCTCCCGCCGAACCGACGTCCGCTCCGAAAATCCCGCCCGCGATCGGGCCGGTCAGCGTCTTGTCCGCGACCGCGTCCGCGCCGGGCCCGCCGTAGAAGACATACGCGCGGCCCGCGTGGAACCCGTTCGCCGAGTTGAGGTCGGCGCCGACGATGACGTCGGGAAACCCATCGCCATTTACATCGCCCGCAGGAGCGACAGCGACCCCGAAGTATTCCCCTCCCGGTCCGCCCGTGAGAGTCCAGTCGGGGACGCTATTCGGCGCGATTCCCCCGAAATAGACATAGGCTCGCCCGGCGTCGGTTCCACCAGCCGCGTTCTGGTAGGCGCCCACGATGACGTCGTCGAACCCATCGGCATTCACGTCGCCCGCGCCGGCACAGGACCAGCCAAAGTGGTCGAAGGCCGCCGCGCCCGTGAGCGTCCAATCGGCGACATTGTCGGCCGTGGGCCCCCCGAAGAAGACGTAGGCGCGCCCCGCCTCCGTACCGCCGGCGCTGTTCCCGTACGCTCCCACGATGACGTCTGCGTAGCCGTCGTTGTTCACGTCTCCCACCGTTCCGACCGAGGAGCCGAACCGGTTGTTGGCATCGGCGCCTGTGAAGGTGCGATCCGCCACGGCGTCCATGCCCGGGCCGCCGAAGTAGACGTAGGCACGGCCGCTGTTGAGCCCTCCCGCGTTGCTACCCCAGGCACCGACGATCACGTCCGGATATCCATCCCCGTTCACGTCGCCGGCGGTACCGACCGAAGTCCCGAAATTGTCTCCTCCGGCTGCGCCTTGAAGGATGAGCGAAGGAATGTCGCTTGGTACCGCGGATCCAAAGTAGATGTACGCGCGCCCCGCATCGCCGCCGCCCGCATCGTTCGACCAGGCGCCGACGATGACGTCGTTCAATCCGTCGCCGTTGAGATCGCCGGCTGACCCGACAGAGATTCCGAACTGATCCCCGGCGGATTCGCCGGTCGGCGCGAAGAGGATTCGCCCCGCACCGAGATCCGGGCCGCCGAGTGGAACACCGGTCCCGCTCAAAGGGACGGTCACGCTTCCGTTCGTGGCGTTGCTAACGATCGTAAGGGTGGCGGTGTTGAGGCTGGCTACGTTGGGCGCATACGCTACGAGGAAGGTGGCCGCACCGCCCGTGGGGATCGTGACCGTGCCGCTGAACGACGTCGTGAAATGGGAGTCCGAGATGAGGAAATTCGTGAGCGAGAGATTCTGACTCCCGCTGTTGCTGACCGTTAGACTTCGCGTAGACGTTTGACCGATCGTGATGTTCCCGAAGCTAATTGCCGCCGGCGCCACCTCGATCACGGCGCCGCTTGTCACTGTCGCGCGGGTCGCTTCCGCCGACGACAGCGCGGCATCCTGAGCCTGGCCCGCCGCCATGCTGCTCCCGGGGACGAAGGAGAGGGCGAGGAATACGACAAGCGCGCCGAGGCGACGTGACGGGGTCTTCATGGATGCCCTCCCGGTGGATCAATCCCTCATTCGCGTGACGAGCCGCAGGTCGGGCGGGGACGGGCTCCGCGGGGGCGGAACGATCCCAATTCAGTGAACGGGGGCGTTCGCTGAGGCCAGATTTGCGCACACCGGCGAAGGAATTGTGGCTAGCTACCGTAATTCTACGCGTCTGGCATGGTCGGCACAACGGTCCATAGGTACCTGGAAGAACTGCCGGCCCACCCACGCAGGGCGTACGGCGCTACGATTGTGGTCCCGAGACCGGCCCAAGCCCCTTCGACATGACCACGCTCCGGTAGTTCGTGACCTGCCACTGCACATATTCCACGAAGCGGAAGCCGCACCGCTCGTACCAGGCGATAAGGTGGGCCGCCCCCTCGGCGGTGTCGAGCGCCAGTTCCGCAGCACCG
>JANMQV010000165.1:0-3867 GCA_031370645.1 Candidatus Eiseniibacteriota bacterium
GGTGACGCCGTCGACGTCGTCAAGTCGACAGACTGCGGCAAGAGCTTCTCCAGGCCCAAGGTGATGGAAACGTTCACGACCCCCGAGTAAGGGCCACCGGGCACCGATGTCGGGCCGCGGTTCACGTTGTCGACCACGATCGGCACAGCTTTCGGCACCGCGTCGGCGCCGAGATTGTCCTTGGCGGTAAACGAAACGACATAGGAGCCTGACTGCACAAAACCGGGAGTCCAGTTGAACACACCCGTGCCGTTACCGTTGTCGACGAAGAGTGACCCAACCGGTCGATTGAGAACGCCGAGTGTTATCGAATTGCCGTCGGCGTCGGTGGCTTGAACGTCGAAGGAGATGGGAGTTCCCTCGGCCCCGAAGACACCCGCGGGCGCCGTGACGACCGGCGGATGATTGCCGCCAACTACAGTGATCGTCGTCGTCGAACTGCCCATCACGCCGTTCGAGGCGGTGAAGGTCACCGTGTACGCGCCGGCCTGAAGCGCACCGGGAGTCCACGCGAAGGCTCCCGCGGTGTTGGTGCCGTTCGGAGCGAATGTGGCGCCCGACGGTAGCGGCGCGGCGATCAGCGAGAGGATGGCCCCACCGTCCGGGTCCGTCGCCGCGACCTGAAAGGTGATCGCTGTTCCGATCGCACCCGAAATCGAAGTAGGTGAAGCGACGACCGGAGGGCGCGTTGAGGTGAGCGAAACGACGTAGGCGCGGCCGGCGTCTTCCGCGAAGGCGTCGTTGAAGTACGCCCCCAGGATGACGTCATCCCGCCCGTCCCCATCGACGTCTCCAGCCGGTGCCACCATGTCGCCGAGATTGTCGCCGGGAGCCTGCCCGGTGAAGATCGCGTCTGGAATTGGGTCCGCACCGGGGCCGCCGAGGTAGAGATACGCACGTCCCGCTTGCGCGCCTCCGGCGCTGTTCAGCCAGGCGCCGACAAGGAGGTCGTCGAAACCGTCGCCATTCGCGTCGCCCGCCGAGGAGACCGCCGCGCCGTAGCCTGCGTACTCGAGGTCGCCTGTGAGCGTGAGATCTGCCACAGCATCTGGGCCAGGGCCGCCGTAGTAGACGTAGGCGCGGCCAGCCTGTATCCCGCCCGCCGAATTGAAGTCCGCGCCGACGATGATGTCCGGTGATCCGTCACCGTTCACATCGCCGGCCGGGGCGACCCGGACGCCGAAGCGGTCTCCCGCATGTTCGCCCGTGAGAATCCAGTCCGGAACGTTGTCGGGCGCGATGCCCCCGAAATATACGTAGACGCGGCCGGCATCGGTCCCCGCTACGTCGTTCTGCAAGGCTCCTACGAGCACGTCGTCGAAGCCGTCGCGGTTCACGTCTCCGGCGCTTGCGACCGACCAACCGAAGTCATCGCTCGCGGCGGCCCCCGTAAACACGCAGTCGGCGATTCCATCCGCAGACGGACCGCCGAAATAGACATAGGCTCGGCCGGCGTCCGTTCCACCGGCGTCATTGAGAAACGCGCCGACGACTACGTCGGCGTAGCCGTCATGATTCACGTCGCCGGCGGACGATACCGAGACGCCGAATCGATCACCCGCCGCCTGGCCGGTAAGGGTCAGGTCGGCAACTGCGTCCATTCCGGGTCCGCCGTAATAGACGTAGGCTCTGCCGGCGTCGTTGCCGCCCGCGCCATTTCCATAGGCTCCGACGATGACATCGGAAAATCCGTCACCATTCACATCGCCCGCCGATGCGACTGCCGTACCGAAGTTGTCTCCGGACGCCGCACCCTGAAGGATGCGAGCTGGAACGTCGCTCGGAGAGGTGCCGCCAAAGTAGATGTAGGCGCGCCCTGCGTCCGCTCCGCCGTTGTTATTCGTCCAGGCACCGACGATCACATCGCTGTAGGCGTCTCCGTTCACGTTGCCGGCCGATGCCACCGAAATGCCAAATTGATCACCCTCGGATTCGCCGGTGGGAGCGACCACGATCCGCCCGGCGCCGAGATTGGGCCCGGCCAGCGGCTCGCCCGTCCCGCTAAGCGGGACGGCCAACGGTCCAGAAATCGAATTGCTGACCAGCGTCAGCGTACCCGTGTCGAGATGAGCGACCGTAGGAGCGTAGAGGATGGAAAACGTCGTGGAGCCGCCCACCAGGATGGTCCTGGGACTGCTCAAGGAACTCGTGAAGTGGGAATCCGAGATCAACGCGTTCGTGAGCGTGACGTTCTGATCGCCGGTATTCATCACGGTGAGGGTGCGGGTAGCGGTCTGCCCGATGGTGACGCTCCCGAAACTGAGACTCCCGGGCGACGCGCTGATGGCGGGGCCGCTGACGAGGGTGGCGCGGAGCGCCGCTTCCGAGGAAAGTACCGCCCCCGACGAATGGGACGCCGCCTCAGCTACTTGGGGAATGGAGATTACGGCAAGGAACAACACGAGGGCAGCGGTCCAGCTCCATCGATTCCGCACGGTTGCCTCCCCGCAAGACCGGCTGAAGGTGCTTGAATTGCTGCAGGTTACACGCAATTTCCTAGACTAAGAGTTTAACACCGAAGGTGGGGCCCCGCTATGGTCTCAAAGTAGTCGTCTCAGCAATCGTTGCATCGGCCTTTCGAAGGTATGGTGCACCGCCAGCGCGACCAAAATGAGCGTCACGAAGAACGCGGCCAAGAACCACGGCGCGGAATACAGGGCCGGGCCGGCACCGAGGCGGTTCACGATCGAGACCACGGCCAGTTGGAGCGGGAAATGGAGGAGGTAGGAGGAGTAGGAGATATCACCGACGAACGCCAACCGCCTGCCCAGCGTTCCTCTCCTGGATTCGAGTAGCGCGAGAGCGAGGATCGTTGTTGGAAACAACAAGAACACCGCCCAGACCGCTACCAGCTTCCTAAGCACCCATGGCTCTCCCTTGAACGACAGGCCGTGCGCCTGACTCCCGAACCAAAACGTCACTAACCAGGCCAGCGCGACGACCGCCGGCAACCACCGCGCGACCTTCCATCGGTCTCCCGATTGAAGGAGGCGTCCATAGGTTAGATAAGCTAGCCCCCCGAGAAAGAATCCCTCCACTCCACTAGCAATCGGCTGATTCACCCGAATGACGATGAAGTGCCCTACGAGGACGACCGCGGCCAGCGTGAGCAAATTCCGGGGGATCAGCCGACAAAACACGAAGAACGCCGCATAGAGGAAAATCTCGACGGATACGGACCAGACGGGAGCGTTGAAGGAGAGCCCTCGCTCGAATCCCCACGACGACGCGAAGAGGAAGTTCAGCACGAAGTGATAGAGATCGTTGAAGGGGTAAACGAAGTAGGAGCCCGTCGTCCGTTGGTACATCCACTGGCCCACGGCAACGAATAGTAGCGTCGCGAAGTGAAGCGGATAGAGGCGCGATAGTCGCAACACCGTGAAGGCACTTACCGTGACTGCCCGTTCGGCGACACGCTGAGAATAGAGCCAGAAGAAGATGAACCCTGAAAGGCAGAAGAAAAGGAGGACTGCCTCGCTGCCGTGCCGGTAGAAGAAGGCGAGTACCGGGAAGAGGGGCAACTCTTCCATCACGAAGGCAGCGCCTCGCGTGTTGAACGGCAGGAAGAAGTGCTGCCAGTGCCAGAAGACGACGCTGAGCGCGGCCAAGCCGCGAAGGACGTCCAGGGAGTAGAAGCGACCGGAGGGCTTGGCTTGCGTCACACAACTCTCATGCTTGGCATGGCGGCGAGATTCTCCCAGCCCTGTGGGCCCCCGTCAACGAAGCAGCCCCTTCGACATGACCACGCTCCGGTAGTTCGTGACCTGCCACTGCACATATTCCACGAAGCGGAAGCCGCACCGCTCGTACCAGGCGATAAGGTGGGCCGCCCCCTCGGCGGTGTCGAGCGCCAGTTCCGCAGCACCG
>JANMQV010000018.1:0-18407 GCA_031370645.1 Candidatus Eiseniibacteriota bacterium
TGGACACAGTCCGCACCCGCCGCCAATGCGGCAAGTGAATTGGCTAGCGCGAGCCCACGGTCGCAATGCCCGTGCCAATCCACGCGTATCTTCTCGCCGCTTGGCTGCACGACCTTCTCGATCACAAATCGGACCAGCGCAGCCACGCCGCTGGGTGTCACGTGCCCGCAGGTATCGCAGACCACGATCGCGCGCGCGCCACACTCGATCGCCGTGGTGTAGAGCCGCTTCACCGTCTCGGGATCGCAACGCGAGGTGTCTTCGGTCACGTACATCACATCAAGGCCGAGCGAACGCGCGTAAGTCACCGCGTCGGCGGTGGTCTTCTGCAGGAAGTCGTCCGACCAGTCTTCGGTGTAGCGCCGTATCGGACTCGACCCGATGAACGTCGCACACTCGATGGCGATGCCCGTCTTCTGCGATATCTCCGCCACCGGCGTGATGTCGTTCTTGTGCGTGCGCGCCGCGCAGTAGGGCTCGATGGGGAGTTTCGCGGAGACGATCTCGCGCGCGAGCGCGAGCGCCGCCTCCTTGGCCCGGGGCCCGGCGCCCGGGAGCCCGATGTCGTTCCCATGGATGCCGATTTTCGCCTGCAGATGGAGCGCGCGGAGTTTGTCCTCGATGGATGGATCCGTGACCGTGGGCGACTGAAGCCCGTCGCGAAGCGTCTCGTCCACGACCTGAACCCGCCGCGGCGGTTTCACCGGCGGGTCGTCCCCGACGTTCCAGTCGTAGATGAGATCCTGCTCGCGCACTTCGCTCATGAAGCGAGCGACTCCACGACGATCGCGATGCCCTGCCCACCGCCGATGCATGCCGACGCCACGCCCCAGCGTTTCTTCCGGCGCCGGAGTTCGTAGAGGAGCGTGAGCGTGAGGCGCGTGCCGGTGGCGCCGAGCGGATGCCCGAGGGCGATGGCGCCGCCGTTCACGTTCGTTTTTTCGCGGGGATTCCCGAGTTCCTTCTCCACGGCGAGATACTGCCCCGAGAAGGCCTCGTTGATCTCGAAGAGGTCGACGTCGTCCACCGAAAGTCCCGCTTGCTTCAGCGCACCGCGAACGGCAGGCACCGGTCCGATTCCCATCGTGTCGGGATCGACTCCGACGACGCCCCAAGAGGCGATCCGCCCGATCGGCGAGAGATCCCGCTTCTCGGCATGGCGCTCGGTGGTGAGAACGAGCGCCGCGGCGCCATCCACGATCCCGCTCGCATTGCCGGCGGTCACGAACGAGTTCTTCCCGAAGGCGGGCTGGAGTTTCGCAAGCCCCTCGGGCGTGGCGCCGTCGAAGCAGTGGTCGTCCTTCTCCACGACCTTCGCGTCGCGGCCGGGAATCGTCACGGGCACGATCTCCTCGGCGAGTACGCCGGTATCGATGGCGCGCCGTCCCTCGGTGATGGAACGGACGGCGAAGGCGTCCTGCTCCTCGCGTGAAATGTTGTACCGACGAGCGAGATTGTCGGAAGTCTCCGCCATGTAGAGCCCGCAGAAGGAGTCGCGAAGCCCGACCATCAGCGAATCCTCGAACGCGTTCGTCTGCCCCAGGCGAAGCCCCGAGCGGGCGCCGCGAATGACGAAGGGCGCCTGGCTCATGCTCTCCATGCCGCCGGCGAGGACGAAACTCGCCTCCCCCAACAGGCAAAGTTGCGCGCCGCTGATGATGGCCTGAATTCCCGAGCCGCAGAGCCGGTTCACCGTCAGCGCCGGCACCGGAATCGGGACGCCCGCCTTCAGCCCCACGTGCCTCGCGCCGTAGAGCGCGTCGCCGCTCGTCTGCATGGCGTTCCCCATCACGACGTGGTCGAGGATCTCCGCCGGCACCTTGCTTCGTTCGAGCGCCGCCTTGGCGGCGATCGCGCCGAGATCGATGGCGGAGAGGTCCTTCATGGCGCCGCCCGGCTTGCCGTTGCCGGCGCGGCCGCCCACCCACTCCGTCATGGGGGTGCGTGCTCCGTTCAGAATGACGATCGATTCCTTGGTCATGTCGGGTCCGTCCTACTTGGCGGTGTAGTCGTAGAAGCCGCGGCCCGACTTCCGGCCGAGATAGCCGGCGAGGACCATGCGCTTCAGGAGCGGCGGGGGCGCGAAACGGGTCTCGCGGAATTCCTCGAACATGATATTCGCGATGTAGTACGTCGTGTCGAGCCCGACGAAGTCGAGTAGCTGGAGCGGTCCCATCGGGTGGCCGCAGCCGAGCTTCATCCCGTTGTCGATATCTTCCTTCGACGCGAGCCCCGACTCGTAGACGCGAATGGCGTCGAGGATATAGGGAACGAGGAGCCGGTTCACGACGAACCCGGGCGCATCCTTCGCGATGACGGGTGTCTTCCCGATCGTCTCGACATACACCTTGGCACGATCGAACGCGGCGTCGTTCGTCGGGAGCGCGCGGATGATCTCGACCAGCTTCATGAGTGGAACGGGATTGAAGAAGTGAAGGCCCAAGACCCGCTCCGGCTTCTTCGCGAACGCCGCGATCTCGGTCACCGAGAGCGAGGAGGTATTTGTGGCGAGAACGGCGTCGGGAGCGCAGACGGCGTCGAGCGTCGAGAAGACCTGCTTCTTCACTTCGATGTTCTCGGTCACGGCTTCGATGACGAGATCGCAGCCGGCCAGATCCTCGAGCTTCACGGTGCCGCTGATGTTCGCGAGCGTCTTGTCGCGATCCTCCGCCGTCACCTTCCCCTTCGTCACGCCGTCGTCGAGGAACTTCTTGATGCGGCCGAGGCCCTTGTCGAGGAACGCCTGGTCCGCTTCACGCACGATCGTCTTCAGCCCCGATTGGGCGCTCACCTGCACGATGCCGGCTCCCATCAGCCCGCAGCCGACGACGCCGACCGTCTTCACGCCTGCCATTTCCGACCGTCCTTCCGTTGAGGGTGCCGCGGACCGGGCGCCTACGCGCCCTTGCCGTCCCGCGTGACTTCCATGGCCAGCCCGAGCCCTCCGCTCACGCAGAGGGTGGCGAGGCCGAGGCGCGCGTCGCGCCGCTCCATCTCGTGGAGGAGCGTCGTGACGATTCGCGCCCCGGTGCATCCGATCGGATGCCCGAGGGCGATCGCGCCGCCGTTCACGTTCAGTCGCGACCGGTCGAACGTGAGTTCGCGATCGCAGGCGATCACCTGCGCCGCAAAGGCTTCGTTCAATTCGACCAGGTCGTAGTCGTCCAGCTTCCGCTTCGTCCGCTCCAACAATTGCCGCACTGCCGGCACGGGACCAACGCCCATGATGGAGGGATCGACTCCAGCCGTGATCCCGGGACCCACCCACGCCTGGACCGAAAGCCCGCGTGCGCGGACTTCCGATTCGGACGCAAGAAGGAGCGCCGAGGCGCCGTCGGTGATGCCGCAGGCGTTCCCCGCCGTGACGGTGCCGTCCTTCCGAAACACCGGCGCCAATTTCGCGAGTTCGGCGGGCGTCGTCTCGGGACGCGGGTGTTCGTCCGCGACGATCGTCACGTCGCCCTTCCGGCCCGCCACCGCGATCGGTGCCACCTCGCGGTCGAAGCGCTTCTCCGCGATCGCGATACCGGCCCGCCGCTGGCTCTCGAGCGCGAAGGCGTCCTGCTCCTCGCGCGAGATCGAGTGGATCTCCGCCAATTTCTCCGCCGTCTCTCCCATCAGCATGCCGCAGATTGGGTCGAGGAAGCCGTCCTGAAACATCCCGTCGATCACCTTCGCGTGCCCGAGTCGATAGCCGAGCCGGGCGCGATCGAGCATGTAGGGGACGCGCGTCATGTTCTCCGATCCGCCCGCTACGATCATCTTCGCGTCGCCGCTTCGAATCTTCGCCGCAGCAAGGAAGATCGCCTGGAGGCCCGAGCCGCACGCTTGATTCAGGGTGTACGCGGGACGCTCTTGCGGAATGCCGGCAGCCATGAGGACCTGCCGCGCCATGTTCGGGCCGACGCCCGCCTGCCGCGCGCAGCCGAAGATCAGCTCATCGACATCCGCCCCGCTGACGCGCGAGCGTTCCAACAGGACTCGCACCACGTGCGCGCCGAGTTGCACGGCGGTCGTCTCCGCGAAGGAGCCGAGGTACTTCCCGATCGGGCTGCGAACCGAGGCAACGAGGGCAACGCGTTCCATGGGCAGTCGGTTACTTCCCCGTGAAGGAGGGCTTCCGCTTCTCGAGGAATGCGCGAAGGCCCTCTCGCATGTCCTCCGTCGCGGAAAGGAGTCCGAACGAGACCGACTCCTGCGTCAGCCCGTGCTCGAGGTCGGTTTCGAGACCGCGAATGGCCGCGTCCATGGCAAAGCGGATGGCGATCGGCCCCTTGGCCACTATTTCCCCCGCAACCTTCTCGCAATGGGCGAGGAGATCGGCCTGCGGCAGAACGGCATTCACGAGTCCGATGCGAAGCGCCTCCGCCGCGTCGATCATCCGCCCGCTGCAGATCATTTCGAGCGCGCGGCCGAGCCCGATCAATCGGGGGAGCCGCTGCGTGCCGCCGTAGCCCGGGATGATGCCGAGCCCCACTTCCGGTAGTCCCAGTTTCGCGTTCGCCGAGGCGAAGCGCATGTGACAGGCGAGCGCTAGTTCGCATCCGCCGCCGAGCGCGAAGCCGTTCACGGCCGCGATGACGGGCTTCCCGAGATTTTCGATCTCCGCGAACGCGACTTGCCCCAGGCGGGACGAGGCTTCGCCTCCGAGCGGGGTCATGACGGCGAGCTCGTTGATGTCGGCCCCGGCCACGAACGCCTTCTCGCCGGAGCCGGTCAAGATCACCGCCCCGACTTCGGGATTCGCCTTGAAGCCGGAGAAGACGGCGTGGATTTCGCGGATCGTCGCTTCGTTGAGCGCGTTCAGCACCTTCGGCCGGTTCACCGTGACGTGCGCGATCCGACCCTTCATCTCGACGGTCAAATTCTCGTAGGTCATTTTTTTATTAGGGGTTGGAGAAAATTTCGAAGGCGCTCGGAAGGGCTCCGATCGCCCGATTGCCGCGACTAGGAAATCATCCCCAGCCGCTCCCGGTCAAGCGTCTGAAAGTACCATTCGCTGCCCTGGGGGGCGATCACGGAGTTCCAGCGAGACGGTAGACCGCGTCCGATCCGAATACGGCTTTGAGAGTTAGCCGTGTTTCTTCCCCGACCCTGGTCCGGAGATGCTCGCGCACCTTCGGCGGATAGTCCGCGTAATGTATGAGTACGAATCGTGCACCAGTGGCTCCGGCGAGCGAAAGTGCCGCCGAGTCGGGAAATGCCTGGATGTCCCGACGAAATTCGCGGTAGCGGGGAGAAACGAATCCGCTGCACCCATCGAGCCTCGGGACGCCGTGTAAAAGCACGCGGTACTGCCGCAGTCCTTGAGTGGTCGTCTCTCCACCATCCGTGGCGGGCGTCGGCAACTCGAGGAGTGGTTCCCGGGGGTTTTGGCCCTTTAGCCACCGGTAGGCGGGCTCGAGGGACTCTGCCGTGGGGAGACGAACAAACCCGTAAGGCGCGGGCCATGCGCTCAACAGAGCAACGGCTACGGTCGCCGCGAACACCGGCCCCCGCCACATTGGGGCGCGCGAACAGAGATACCGATCGAGCGCGCGATATCCCAAGGAGGCGAGCACGGCACCCGCCGCGAAGACGAGGACTGCCATGCGAAACGGCGCGCGGATCACCGAGAGGAACGGAACGAGGTAATAGGCCGCGATGTAGGGGAGTGGAATCCAATACCGCTGCCCCGCCACATGGAGCAGCGGTCCGAGTGACAAGATGAACGAGCTAACGGCGAGGAACGGAAAGTACCCCGGCACGCCTTGACCGGATCGCCGAATCGTCCGCACGCCGAGCGCTCCGAGCGCAATCATGACGATTCCGGGAAAGAGCGCGTTGATTCCGGCGGGGAGACCGAGGCGGAAGGGATCGATCGCGCGGTCGCTCGCGCGCACGTAGTCGAGAAGGTCGGCGGAATAGAGTGCCGCTTGCCCGAGGGTCCGGCGAAATGCCGGCATGGCGTGGCGTTGTTCCAACATCGGCACCAGAACGGGTGCGATCAGGAGGGCAACCGCGGGCACGAGAAGAGCCAGCCCCACTCGACCTCGACGAGGAACGAGCGGAACCCGACGCAACGTGGCGTAAATCGCGAGAAGCAGCAGCGCGAAGACCAGCATGCAGGTGTAATACCAACCGAAATAGGCCTGCACCGCGAGGGTCGCGCCAAGGCCTATCGCGTGGCGCGTATGTCCACCCTCATGGAAGCGAATCCCGAAATAGAGCCCGAGCGGAATGAATTCTATTTGCAGTTGATTCAGGAAGTCCGCGTTGCTGAGCGTGTAGGTGCTGAACGCGAAGAGGAGGCCGGCAAGGAAGGCACCCCGGCGTTCGGCTCCGGTGCTTCGCGCCAGTCGGTAGGTGAACCAAGCCGACAAGAATGTCGCCATCGCCAGCAAGAAATTGTATCCGGCGGCAATACTCCCGGTTGCCGCGATGATCGGGGAGGCCGCCGCGACCTCTCCGATCATCGAGTCCATGTAGGTCAGTGTCCGACGCTCCGGATGGAATATGGGCACGTCGAAGACGGAGGCCGGATCCCGCCAGAGCGCCTTCCAGCCCCACCCGAGCAGGAACGCTTGCGTCGGGACGTCATAACCGCCCTTTGCCCAAACGGGAATTTCGCGGTCGGCGCGGGGGACGATCGGCGCGACCCGGAACGCTGTCGCAACAAGGAATCCAGCCGTGACGAACAGTGCCGCCCGTCCCCGAAACCGCATTTACGACCTCAGCGTGAGAAGTCGACTCCCAGGGCTAGGATTCGCCCGCGGGACGGCAAGCCTTTCACCTCAATGATATCGCGGTCGAGGACGTTGTCGATGCGAAGGTGGAGTGCCACTGGCCACCGCGACGGCGTGACGACGGCGCCGATATCGAGCGCGGCGTAGCCGGGTGTGTCCCCGTCGAGAAATCGCCCGTTCACGTCGACGAAATCGAACGGATCGCGGAAAGAGTCGTTCCATCTCCAGGCACCGAACAGTCGAAGCGGCCGCGCCGCGTTCCAATCGAAATCGAGGCCGGTGCGCCAACGGGGGCGCTTCGCCAGCCGATTCCCCGTGGTGAGGTCCTTCGCGACCGGGAGACTCGCGGCCCTGGCGCCGAACGCCAGGCGCGGCGTCACGTGAATCCGCGCCATGGCTTCCGCCCCCTCGATACGGGCGCGGCCGACGTTATCGGCGACAAAGAAGGAATTCGACGAGATCAGATCGATAAAGCGCGTCCGATACCACGTCGCGCGCGCCTCGACATGGCCCGCGAGCCAGCGCCCGTCCACGCCTCCCTCGACGGTGCTCGATCGCTCGGGGCGAAGCGCAGGTGAGCCGTAGCCGGGATAGTAGAGGTCGGTCAGCGTCGGTGCCGTGAAGCCCCGACCATAGCCCGCCCGTAGCCGAAGTCCCCCGGCAGGAAGCTTCCAGGCGGCCGAGAGCCTGGGGACACCGTAGGAGCCGTAGAGGGAGTGATCCTCCCCGCGGAGGCCCGCGTCCGCCACGACTCCCTTTCCGAAGTCGGCGTGCGCCTGCGCGTAATCCGCGCGCGTGTGGATCGACTCTTCCACGTGGGACGGCCCGGTAGAGTATCCGCCGAATTGCGCGTTGTCATCGCGCTTCACCTGATCGCCGCGGTATTCCGCGCCCATCACGATCCCACCGGTCTCGCCTTTGGAGTAGCGCGTCCGAACCGCGCCAGTCCAGCGGGTGTTGTCGAGTCTTGTGTCCTGGTAGTCGCCGCCGATCGAATTGGCTGCGTTGTCGTTCACAATCCGCCCAGTGAAACCCGATCCTTCCGCCTCGAGCGTGAGCGCCCGCCCGAGCTCGCGAGTCAGGAGCACTCCTCCCGCAGCGATGCGGTCCTTCTCCTCGTAATTGGGATCGGTCACCTGGTGCGAGCGGAAGTCGGAGAAGTCGAAGACGTAATCGTAGGGGAGTTCCTTCGCGCCCTGCGTGTAGAGTCCGCTCAGCCGCATTCGCGTGACGGGATTGACGGCCCCTTCACCGCGAATGACGCCGTTCCAGCCTCGATAGGCGTCGCGAGTTCCGGACCCCTGCGAGGTAAGCCTCGAGAGAGAAAGGGTCGCGTCCCGGTCCTCGCCGCGCGCGGAGAAAACAACTCCTTGTCGAAGCGTCGTCTCGCCTCCGATCTCAGCGAAACCCCGCGCGGTAGGCGCTCCTGGAGCAGCGCCGCTCAGGAACTGGATCACGCCTCCAACGGCGCCCGAGCCGTAGAGTGCCGAGGCGGGGCCGCCCATCACTTCCACTTGACGGAACCCACCGGCGCCGAGGTCGGCAAAGTCGAACGATCCCACCCAGGGACCGTTCAACGGAATCCCGTCGAACAGGACGAGGGTGTGCCGCGGATCGGCGCCACGAAGCCGGAGGTCCGTAATTTTTCCGAGACGGCCAGCGCGTTGCACGTCGATTCCGGGGACGCTCCGAAGTGCGTCGGCCATGAAGAGAGGGCGCTCGCGTTCGAGGCGACCGCCGTCGATGACGGTGACGTCGCTCGGCACGCTCCGGAGCGGGAGCGGCATGCGCTCAGCGGTGACGACGATCGGATCGAGCCGATATCGCGGCACGGCGGAGGCGGTGTCGGGCTCGGCCGGTTGCGCGAGAGAGGTGGCGGCGGTAAGTGCGATCGCTAGGGGGGCGAGAATAGAAATGGTACCAAGCAGCCGGAAGCGTGAGGCGTGGGCGCCCATGATCCTTCCTTTCGAAGGATAGGGTCTACATGGCGAAGGGGCCGGTCTCCTGACTCGCGGGTCGTTCTCCGGCGGCGCCTTCCCGGGTCATCCCAGTGGCTTCATGCCGCCTTCGTCACCGCTCACAGTGGCGGGGCCGTGTCGGATTCGCACCGACTTCCCAACCTCGCAGATGCGAGGTCTTCCCCATCGCGCCGGGGGCGGCTCGAAGCCGTCCGCGGCGCGCGGAGCATACGCCATCGCCTTCGAAAGCGAAAGCCGGCGGGGCGATCGCACATCCCCGCCGGCGTTTAGTCCCTCTACGTTTGCGCCGCCGCGAGGAAGGGATTCTCGTCGGCGGAAGGACCGTAGATCGAAGGCAGCGGCACGTCTCGCTCGCGGAGGTAAACGGAGAGCTGACCGCGATGGTGGTAATAATGATTGAGCATGATCGAGCGCAGCAGGACCACGCGCGGCATGGAAAGAATCTGCTTACCGCCGAAAGTACCGATCCAGGCGCCTTGGATCTTCGTGTCGTCCATTCGGCCCAACTGCTCCTTCGCGCGAAGCAGGCCGGCGTCGTGGGCCGCTAGAATTTCCGCGAGGTTCTTCGGATCGACCTCCTGCGGGCCGTTTTCGAGCGGGAAGGTGTCGTGGTGCGACAACTCGGCCAGCGAGCCCGGAACCGTCGCGACATGCATCGCGAGCTGGCCGAGTGTGCGGCTCTTCGCGTGCGGCCGCCAATTCAGCTGGTCCGCCGGCACGCGCTCCAGGAGGCGGCGGGTCGTCGCCGCCTCCTGCTCCAATTCCTGGTACATCGAATTCGCGATTGTCATGAACTCCCCTCGCTAGAACTGAACCTTGGGTGCGACTTTCGCCTCGTTCGGAACCTCGAATAGCGTCGCCTTCTCGAAGTTGAACATGCCGGCCACCAGGTTCGCCGGGAACTGGCGCAGGCGAACGTTGTAGCGCAGGACGGTCTCGTTGTAGCGCATCCGTTCCGTCGCGATGCGATTCTCGGTGCCGGCCAGCTCGTCCTGCAAGCGCATGAAGTTCTCACCCGACTTCAACTGCGGGTAGTTCTCGACGACCACTAACAGTCGCGCGAGCGCTCCGGAGAGTTCATTGTTCGCCGCGATCTTCTCGGGCACGGTGGTGGCGCTGCCGATTCGGGCGCGAGCGTCGGCGATCGCGATGAAGATCGTCGTCTCCTGCTTCGCGTACCCCTTCACCGTCTCCACGTAGTTCGGAATGAGGTCGAAGCGCCGCTGCAGTTGGTTCTCCACCTGCGACCACGCCGTCTTTGTCCCCTCCTGCTGCGCGACCAGGTCGTTGTAGACGCCGCGAATATAGCCGCCCACCAAGAGCGCGACCAGAAGGAGCGCGCCGAGGATCATCAGAACCACCGACCAGGGACTCTTTCCCGATGCCATCGTGTTGAACCCTCCCTTACTCAGGATTTTGATTCCGGCGTCGCGTCGAAACGCTCCGCCGCGTCGAGCAATCGTTGCACCACGTCGCGCGCTCCCGCAAAGAGCGCGGCCGATTCGAGAGGAGGCCGCTCTCCAGGCGGCAACAAGATCTGTTGTAGCGACTCCGCTGAGATTCCGAAGCGGAGGGCGGTCTTCGCCGCGAGGTCGATTCGCGTCGTCGGAATCGTCTCTCCCACCAGGTGGAGGAGTCCCGAGGCGGACGCCGCGATGGCGGTCCCCGCGCGCATCGCCCAGTGTCGCGCGCCGCCCGGCGTGCGGACCGCGTCGAGATACGACCAGGCCAAGGCGAGGCTCTGGGTCCGGAGTGTCCGCTCGACCTGCAGTCGGAGCGCCGCGCGATCGACGACGAGCGCCGCGAACGGATCGGGGCCGTGAAGCGGCACGTGGTGCGCTCGGATCAGCACGTACTCGAGCGGAAACGTGTCGAGCGATGTCGCGAGGATCTCCGGCGTGAGAAGGAGTGGCCGAACGAGCCGCCG
Organism: Candidatus Eiseniibacteriota bacterium; assembly: GCA_031370645.1. Classification (GTDB taxonomy): domain Bacteria; phylum Eisenbacteria; class RBG-16-71-46; order SZUA-252; family SZUA-252; genus SZUA-252. Next base: position 10,632 of record JANMQV010000018.1, read on the forward strand.
CTTCCGCCAGATGCGATGCGCCGGCGCCAGTGCCTGGAGGAGTGCTGCGTCGAGCGTCGTCAGTACGAACGCCACGTTCAGATCGGAACGACTGGGATGGAATGTCCCCGTGGCGGCGCTTCCATAAAGCGTCGCGCTCACCATTCGTTCGCCGACGGCGCTCCGCGCGGCTTCCACCGCGTCGCGCACCGCGCTCTGGGGGTCGAATCTTCGCCAGCTCATCTAGAATCCTCCGCTCGCGCCGCCGCCGCCGCTACTTCCGCCGCCGAAACCTCCAAAACCGCCGCCGCCTCCACCACCGCCACCTCCTCCGAATCCTCCCATGCCTCCCCAGCCGCCGCCGAATCCTCCCCAGGGATCGCGAGGCCCGCGCCGCCCCGTCTGCCAGTCGCGGTAAGGGCCGCGCCCGCCGAATCGAGAGGTGAGGCGCGAGATGGTCGTGAACAAGAAAAGCATGAACACGAACATGACGAGCAGGACCCACGCGGGCGTTTCCTTGCCGTTCCGACCGACCGCCGGTGGCTCGATGCTACCGATGATCGTCACGCCGCGGTCCGCCGCGATCGCTCCCGCCACAGCCCGCGCACCGGCCAGGAGCCCCGGGCCGTAATTTCCGGCGGAGAGATCGGGCCCCATGACGCGCCGAATGATCCCCCCGCTACGACCGTCGGGGAGGATCCCCTCGACACCGTAGCCCGGTTCGATCCGAACTTTCCGTTCCTCCAGCGCGAGGAGGATGAGGACGCCGTCGTCCTTGTCCGAGCCGCCGATTCCCCACTGCTTGAAGAGGGCGGTCGCGGCAGGATCGATCGTTTCCCCGCCCAGGTCCCGGAGCGTGACGACGGCGAGTTCCGCCCCCGTCTTCTCCCGAAGTTCCTTCGCCAGGGAGGTGATCGAGTCGGCCGACGCCGCATCGACGATTTGAGCGAAGTCGCTCAGGTAGCCGATCGGAGCGGGGTAGGCGGCGTTCGCTCTGGCCGGAAGCACGGCGGCGGCGCCCGCGAACAGAAGCGTCGCGAAGACAAGAGTCGCGAGCGCGAGCCCGGCGGCGCTGCCGCCCCGCACCCGACCGCTAACTGGATCGGAAATTCGTGAATTGGAGATCAATGCCGAAATCCTGGGTCTTCAACTGGTGCATGATCGCCTGAAGGTCGTCCCGTTTCTTTCCGGAAACGCGGACCTGGTCCTCCTGGATCGCCGCCTGGACCTTCACGCCCGTCCCCTTGATGAACTTCACGATCTCCTTCGCCTTCTCGGAGGCGATTCCCTTCTTGATCGTCACGGCCTGGCGGACGGATCCCTTGGCGGCCGGCTGAATCGCGCCGTAGTCGAGCGCCTTCAGCGAAACGCCCCGCTTCGCGAGCTTCGTCTGCAAGATGTCGATCACCGACTTCAGCTTCGTCTCGTCGTCCGAGGTGAGGGTCAGGATCTCCTTCTCGAGCGTGATGTCGCTGACGCTCGCCTTGAAGTCGAATCGTTGGCGAATCTCCTTCATCGCCTGCTGGACGGCGTTCGACACCTCCATCAGATCGACTTCGGAAACGACGTCGAACGAGTTGTCCGCGGCCATGGCCGTCGCTCCTCGCGTGAGTGGTCGCCGGGCCGCGTTCGGCCCGGGGATAAAGAAACGGGAAGCGTCGCCGCTCGGCGTCCGCTTCCCGTCAGTACTGCACGCTACTCTATGCGATTGGCAAGATCCCGATCATTGCAAGTAGCGGTGGCCCGCCCGTCGCCGGGCGGGTCGGCTGATTCTTAGTGCCCGCCCATCGTCGTATCGGGACTCGTCGTCGTCGTCGTGGTCGTCGTCGTGGTCGTCGACATCGAGTCGCCCGTAGCCGGCATCGAACTATCCATGCCCTGCTCCGTGCTGGTCTCGGCCGCCTCCTCCTTCTTGTTACAGCCCAACGCGAAAACCAGCGCGAGGGCAAACACGAGAACGAGCGTCACGGTAAGAAGCTTCTTCATCTTGCTATCACCTCCCTCCAGTTGTATTTCTGACTTTCCCAAATCTATCTAGCGGCGTTCGCAGAGCCCCACCCCCGATAAAGCAAAACACCACTGCGAACAGCGGTGCCGGGCGTGGTCTGCATCGATGTTTTATCCCTTCCTGGGACAAGCCCTGAACGGCCTCCCCAAAACGAAACCGCGTTGGACGGTACGTTCTAGCCGAACGGGGTGTCAAGGTCGATTTTGACTAGAGGACGGAGAGGGCGCGCTCCAGATCCGCCTGCAAATCGGAGAGATCTTCGATACCGACGGAAATCCTTACGAGACCGTCAGTTAGGCCGGCCTTCTCGCGCTCCACGCGGGGGACCGAGGCGTGGGTCATCGTGGCGGGATGGCTGATGAGGCTCTCGACGCCTCCAAGGCTCTCGGCGAGGGCGAAGAGGCGGGTTCCTTTGAGCACCTGGGCGCCCCGCTCCAGACTTCCGGTGTCGAAGGCGATCATCCCGCCGAATCCGGAGGCCTGGCGCTGATGGAGTTCGTGCCCGGGGTGGGTCGGAAGTCCGGGGTAATAGACCTTCTTCAACTTCGGGTGCTTAGCCAGCCAGGCGGCGATGACCCGAGCGTTGGCGTCGTGGCGTTCCATGCGGACCGGAAGCGTTTTCAGCCCCCGAAGCACGAGCCAGCAGTCGAACGGCCCCGGCACCGCGCCGACGGCGTTCTGGAGGAACTGAACCCGCTCCGTGATCGCCGGCTCGTTCGAGATGAGCGCTCCGCCCACCATGTCGCTGTGGCCGTTCAGATACTTGGTCGTGCTGTGGACCACCAGGTGCGCCCCCAGCTCCAGCGGCCGCTGGAAATAGGGCGTCATGAAGGTGTTGTCGACGCAAAGCCAAGCCCCCTTCGAGCGCGCCCATTTCGCGAGCGCCCGGAGGTCGGAGATGATCATCGATGGGTTCGTCGGCGTTTCGACGAAGAGCAGTTTCGTATTCGGCTTCCACGCGGCCTCGACGGCGGGGAGGTCGGCGGTGTTCACGTAGGTGAATTCCACCCCGTTGTGCGCCACGACCTGGTCGAAGAGTCGGAAGGTCCCACCGTACATGTTGTTCGAAGCCACGACGTGGTCCCGCGGGCGAAGGAGCTGCGTGACGGTGGTGGTGGCGGCCATGCCGGAGCCGAACGCGAATCCGCGCTCGCCCTTTTCCAGCGTGGCGAGGCAGCGTTCAAGCGCGAGACGCGTCGGATTCTGCGTCCGGGCGTACTCGAAACCGCGGTGTTTCCCCAGCTCCTCCTGCACATACGTGGAGGTCTGGTAGATCGGCGTCGTGATGGCGCCGGTGCTCGGATCGGGCTCCTGCCCGGCGTGAATGGCGTCGGTCGCGAATCCCATGGCTATGGCGCCACGTATTCGAGGAGGTCGTAGCGCGTCAAGATGCCGACCGGCTTCCCTTGCGCGTCGGTCGCGACGGCCGCGTTGCTCCCCGCGAGGAGCTTGAACACTTGCGGCAGGGTGGCGTCCATCGAGACGGTGGGGAGCGGCTTCTCGAGCAGGTACTCCACGCGAGCGTCCTCCGCCACCGTGCCGCCCAAGATCTTCTGGAAGAGAGCTCCCTCGGAGACCGACCCGACCACCGAGCCGTCCTTCAATACCGGCAACTGCGAAATGTTGAATTCGCGAATGAGCGCGAGGGCGCGAGCCACCGGCTCGTCGAAATTGACCGAGACGAGCGACGGCACGCGAGTTCCCTTCCCGCGAATGACGGCGTGCACCGAGATGGCCGCCGACTCCAGGAGCCGGTTGTCCCTCATCCATTCGTCCGAGTGGACCTTGGAGAGGTAGCGCTCGCCGGTGTCGGGAATGAGGACGACGACCGTCTCCCCTTCCTTCGCGCGGCGCGCGACGTCGAGCGCCGCGTGAAGCGCGGTCCCCGCCGAGCCGCCCGCGAGAATTCCCTCCTCGCGCGCCAGGCGACGAGCCAGGTTCAGCGACTGCGCGTCGGTCACCTGAATGATCTCATCGATCACGGAGAAATCGTACACGGAGGGGATGAAGTCCTCTCCGATCCCTTCCACCTTATAGGACTTCGCCGGAACCATCTTCTTCGTGTAGAAGTAGTCCTTCAAGATCGAGCCGACCGGATCGGCGCCGACGATCTTCACGTTCGGATTCTGCGACTTCAAGTATCGCGCCGTTCCGGTGATCGTGCCGCCGGTCCCCATTCCCGCCACGAAGTAGTTGATCGTGCCGCCGGTCTGCCGCCAGATCTCCGGCCCGGTGCTCTTCTGGTGCGCTTCCGGATTCGTCGGGTTGTGATACTGGTTCGCCAGGTAGGCGCCGGGAATCTCGCGCGCCAGCCGCTTCGCCACTTCGTAGTACGACTCCGGCGAATCGGGCGGCACCGCGGTCGGCGTAATCACCACTTCGGCGCCGAACGCCTTGAGGAGGTTTCCCTTTTCCACGCTCACCTTGTCGGGCATGCAGAGGATCGCGCGATAGCCCTTCACGGCGGCGACCATGGCGAGCCCCGTTCCGGTGTTGCCGGAGGTCGCCTCGATGATCGTGCCGCCCGGCTTCAGGAGTCCCTTCGCTTCGGCTTCGGCCACGATGGCGACCGCGATGCGATCCTTCACCGAGCCGCCCGGATTGAAGTACTCGACCTTTGCCAGCACGGTCGCCTTGCAGTCGCGCGTAAGACGGTTCAGCCGGACGAGCGGCGTGTCGCCGATCGTCTCGAGGATGTTGTTGTAGATCATGGGAGCGGGAGGGCCGCCCGGGGTCCGCGAGTGCGCGGAGGGGGCCGACGTATCGGTCGTGCGGTTCACGGTAGGTCTCGCCGTTGAGGTGGAAAGGGGTAGACGTTCCCTTCCACGCTACGGCCCCGGGCAGGGCCGGGTCAAGATGGGACTTCCCGCGCGGCTCGAGGCGCGCGACGGCGGGGCACCGCGTTATGACGAGACGGAGGAAGCCTTAAGCAGGGCCTCGATATGGGTCAAGATTTCGCTGAACTCGTACGGCTTCGTGATGAAGCGGTTCGCCCCCATCTCCTTCGCCAGCGCCTGGTCCCCTTCCTGGGTCCGGGCCGACAGGATGATGATCGGAATCTGCCGGTAGCGTTCGTCGAACTTGAGAAGGCGGCAAACCTTGTAACCGTCCAATTTCGGGAGCATGAGGTCGAGCAGAATGATGTCGGGGCGAATCTCCCGGGCCTTCTTCAGCCCCTCCTGTCCGTCCGCCGCGATTTCCACCTGGTAGCCGGCCGCCCGAAGTCCGAACTCGAGAATCCGGATCAGATCGGGTTCGTCGTCCACCACCAGAACGCGCGCGCGGGGCGTCTCCTCGGTCATGACATCCTCCCTAGGGGCTGATCAGATGCGGCGTAATGAAGATCATGAGGTCGACTTTCTGCTTCGTCGTCGACGTGTGCTTGAAGAGCGCGCCGAGAATCGGAATGTCTCCCAGGAACGGCACCTTGCGCGTCGTCTTCATTTCGACTTCCTTGATGAGTCCCCCGATCATGACCGTCTCCCCGCCCTTCATCACCACCTGGGTCGAAGCGGAACGGGTCGCCGTCACGGGGCGCTCGTTGAACTGCCCGCGGTACTCGAGGATCTCGCTGATCTCCGGGCTGACGGAGAGTACGATCGAGCTGTCGGCACCGATGTGCGGTGTGACCAGGAGACGAACGCCCACCTTCTTCTCATCGTAGCCCGTGATTTCCAAGATGCCGGTCTCGCGCTGCCGCTCGTAGCGCGCGATGGGGACCACGGTGCCGACGACGATCTCCGCCTGCTGATTGTCGAGCGTTGTCACCTTTGGCGCCGAGACGAGGTTCGTGCTCGACTGCTGCTTCAGAAGCTCGAGCGCGACCGAGAATTCCTGAAACGAGAGTTTCCCGAACGTGAAGTCGCCGGGCGAGGCGTACGGGAACGACTGCCCGGGCGGGAAGGCCGGTCCGCCACCGCCGATCTGATTGTTCGGATTCGACTCCGCCGTGAAGTCGCCGCTCCCCGCGCTCTTCGGGAAGGGGAACGTGTGCGGCATCACCGCCCCCTTCGCGCTCGCGCGCACCTGCCAGTCGAGTCCCAGGCGTTCGTCCGTGCCGAGCGTGGTTTCCACGAGTTTCGCTTCGATCGCGATCAGTTGCGGGCGCTTGTCGAGCTGCGCCAGCACGCGCCCCACGGCCTCGAGTCGTGCCGGCGTGTCGGTCACGATGAGGGCGTTCTCTCGCGTGGAGGAGGAAGCGGGCGAACCGGCGCCCCCTCCCGAGAACGGCGCCACGAAGCCCTTCTCGCTCACGACCTTCGCCACCGCGTCCGCCGCGGCCTTCGGATCGAGATAGCGGAGCGTGAAGACCTCCGAGCGAAGCACGGAGGAATTGACGACGAGCACCTTGCCATCGATTCGATATTCGCACCCCGTCGCCTCGGCCACGTAGGAGACCGCCTGTTCGAACGTGAGGTCGCTCAAGTTGGCCGAGAACGATCCCGAGACGGGGGCGCCCATGACGAACGAGTATCCGAATTGCGCCGCGACGAGCCGCAACGCGTCTTGCGCGCGCGTGTCCTTGAACGAGAAGGAGGCCGTGGCGCCGTCTCGGGCGCCGGCGGGAGTCCCCGTCGTGAGCGTCGCCACGAGGGCGAAGAGTGCGACGAGCCGCCTCATGAGCCTTCTCCTTTCAACGAGACGGTGATGACCGTCCCGTGGTCGAGCACGAGAATGGAACGCGCCCCGATCTGGAGCACTTCCTTGCCGGCGATCCGATCGCCCTCGCGCACGACTTCACCGTTCACCAGCGCGGTCCGTCCGCGTGGTCCGTTCATGACTCCTTGGAGATAGATTCCCGCGCCGCGCGCGGACGTTCGCCCGCTGACGGCCTGCTCCGAGTTCGGTTCCGTCCCCAGCCGAAAGCGGCGATCGAACGGATCGCTCCCCCACCCGGGAGGCGTCGGGGTCGGCGCCGAGGCCCGATCGTTCGACCCGGCCAGCATCGCCGGCGCCGGCGCCGCTCCCCCGCCCGCGGCGGAACGGGCGCGGAGAGCGCGCGTCTTTTCGTCGAGCGAGTAGATCCAGAGCAGCATCGCGAGAAGCACCCCCACGAGGGCGTACGTCCGGGTGTTCATCCCCTCGCGAATCTGCTTCCGCAGCCATTGCATGGCGGGCTCCTAGGGCGTCCCGTAGATCCAGAGCGACACGTCGGCCACCAGGCGCGGCGCGAGCGACGCTTCGGAACGAAGCGCCACCGAGCGAACGACCACCAGTTGGTCGAGCGACTCCACATCGCCGAGGTAGGTCCCGATCGCCTGGTAGGGCGCCTCGAGCCGCAGCCTCAGAACCACTTTTCGATACGCGACCGGCGCCCCCGACGCGTCGGCTTTCACTTCCTCCACCGGCAACCCGGCGGGGCGGATCAACTCGGTCCGAACTCCGTAACGCACCGAGATCAACGCCAGTGCGTCGAGGAGCGACGCGACCATCGTTCCGGAGGGACGCGCGAGTTTGAGACGTTCTCGCATCCCGTCGGTCGAGGGATGCGCGCGCTGCCACGCCTCCATCTCGCCCAACCCGGCTTGGAGATCGGAGAGTTCCCGTCGAAGCGAGATCTCCTGGACCACCAAGACGTGCCGCTCTTTCTCGCGCGGGGCGATCCAGGCGACGTTAACCACGCCCCACGCGACGACGAGCGACGCCAAGACGAGCGCGTGGCCGAACCAGGGCGCCCGGGTCATCCCCTTCATCACGTTCCCGCCTTCTCCGAGAGCCGCGCCGTGAGCGTGAAGCCGCTCAACCCCGGCGCCACTCGTTCACATCCCTCCAACCGGACTTGATCGAAT
>JANMQV010000051.1:0-3138 GCA_031370645.1 Candidatus Eiseniibacteriota bacterium
CCCTACTTCATCACCGATCCCGAGCGCATGGAAGTGGTCATCGAAGACGCGCTCATCCTGATCCACGACAAGCGGATCGCCGCCATCAAGGACATCCTCCCGGTGCTCGAGAAGGTCGCGCAGACCGGTAAGCCGCTGCTCCTCATCTCCGAGGACATGGAAGGCGAGGCGCTCGCGACGCTGGTCGTGAACAAGCTCCGCGGCATCCTGAACGTCGCCGCCGTGAAGGCGCCGGGCTTCGGAGATCGCCGCCGCGCCATGCTGGAGGACATCGCCATCATCACCGGCGGCCGCCTCATCACCGAGGAAGCGGGCCTCAAGCTCGAGAACGCGGTCCTGAGCGACCTCGGGAAGGCGAAGCGGATCGTCATCGAGAAGGAGACGACCACGATCATCGAGGGCGCAGGGAAAAAGGCCGACATCAAGGCGCGCGTCGATCAGATCCGTCGCGAGATCGACGATTCCACGTCGGATTACGATAAGGAAAAGCTCCAGGAGCGCCTGGCGAAGATTTCGGGCGGCGTAGCGGTCATCCACGTCGGCGCCGCGACCGAGATCGAGTTGAAGGAGAAGAAGGCCCGCGTCGAGGACGCTCTGGCCGCCACGAAGTCGGCGGTGGAAGAGGGAATCGTGCCGGGCGGCGGCGTGGCGCTCCTACGCGCGCAGGCGGCGGCGTTGAAGACCGAGGCCAAGGGGGACGAGCTCTCCGGTGTTAACCTGGTCGCCGCGGCTCTCGAGGCGCCGGCCCGCACCATCGCGGCGAACGCGGGCGCGGAAGGCTCGGTTGTCGTCGAGAAGATCAAGGCCCAGAAGGGGCCGGTCGGTTACAACGCGGCGACGGGCGAGTACATCGATCTCGTCCAGGCCGGTATCGTCGATCCGACGAAGGTGACGCGTTCGGCCCTGCAGCACGCGGCCAGCATCGCGGCGCTCCTCCTGACCACCGAAGCGCTCATCACCGATCGCCCCGAGGAGGAGAAGAATCCTCCGATGTCGGGCGGCATGGGTGGTATGGGCGGCATGGGCGGAATGGAGTAAACTAGAGAAACGAAAATACGGCGCGCGGCCGGAATCAGACCGGTCGCGCGCCTAAGAAATTGGTACCGCCGCATCCACCTGGATGGACTTCATGTCCGCCCCGTGGAACCGGTGCCACGAGAGACCTCCGAAGCAATTCGGGGGTCTCGACGTTTGTGGCGGGCGCGGCGCCTCGCGGGGAGCTGCAAATGGGGATACCGGCCCTAGAACTTGAGGGCCAGCCCGAGCGACATCGTCCAGAAGTCCGGATTGAACTTCGTCGGCACGAGCTTGCTCTCCTGGTCCCTCATGAAGACGTATCGACCCGTCAGGTCGAGCGCCGCACGCGGCATGAGCGGAACCTGAAGCCCGCCTCCCAAGTGGACTCCGAACTCCTGCTTCGTCTCGTCCGCCAATAGGAGCGGGGCCGCGTACTCGTACTTTGTGTGATACCAGCCGGCGCCGGCGTCAGCATGAAGCATCGGGATCGGACGCACGAGGATCGAGGCCGTGATCGGAATCATCTTCACCGTCAGGTCGTCGTTGAACCGTTTCTCGCTCCGATAACTGGCTCCGAGCTCTGCCTGAACCATCGGCCCCGCCAAATTTCCGCGGAGTGCGAGCCCGAGGTTCGATTTCGTCTGGTCGCTATCGACCGAACGGCTCAATCCGATCGACGGCACGATCTCGCCGGCCCGGGAGGAAGGCGGCATTGCCAGCGCGGCCGCCATCGCCATGCTGGAGGCGACCGCCACTCCCAGAAGCGTTCGTCGTCTCGATCGCCGTCGGACTTCTTCCGTGTTCAGGGGATTTCGCATCTCGCACCTCCATTCGGTGTGGTACAGGTGGCGTCATATCGGGCGCCGGTTGTCGACCACGCGATGTGTGGTTTCGATGATGGACTCTAAAGCACGGTCGGCCGGCGCCCAAGGGAGATAACCATCAATCCGCGTGCCAGGGAGGCCGGCCGATTCCTTCCCGAAGGGCGAACACGATGGGGTCATGGAGGTTGAAGCGTCGCATCGCGGATCGATAGGGGGGCCGTGTCGCAGGAATAAACGTGCCGCGTGTACCCGCAGGACACAGAATCGGCCGCGAGGGGGCACGATGTCGAATCGTGCCTGCACCGCCGTGGCGTTGATGCTTCGATCGGCGTAGACTTCGCTGGGTCAGGCGAAACAGAACGGCACGATCACCAACGTGGAGGAAGACATGAAAGGGAATTCAAGACATGCGTTCCGATTGACGGCGATTGCTCTCCTCGTGGCCGGCGCCACGACGGGTTGCGCTTCGCTCAACAAGTCGGAAAAGGGCGCCGTCATCGGAGCGGCGGCGGGTGGCGTGGTCGGCGGCGTCATCGGAAACAACAACGGCTCGACGGCAAAGGGCGCCATCATCGGCGCTGTCATCGGCGGTGCCGCCGGCGCGATTATCGGCCACCAGATGGACAAGCAGGCGCAGGAACTGCAGTCGATTCCGGGCGCCACGGTGGAACGCGTGGGCGAAGGAATCCAGGTCACGTTCGATTCCGGTCTCTTGTTCGACTTCGATTCGGATGTCATCAAGGGAGCCGCGCAGTCGAACCTGAATCAGTTGGCCTCCAGTCTCTCCAAGTACTCCGACTCGAATCTCCTGATCGCCGGACACACGGACGACGTCGGGACCGACAGCTACAATCAGACGCTCTCCGAGCGGCGCGCCTCCGCGGCTGCTCGCTACCTCGCCTCGCATGGCGTGACGCGCACGATCAGGACCGTGGGCCTCGGCGAGCGGGAGCCGGTCACCTCGAACGCTTCCGACGACGGCCGCCGGAAGAACCGCCGCGTCGAAGTCGCCATCTACGCGAATGAAGCGCTTCAAGAGAAGGCGCGGCAGCAAGCGGCTGGGGGCTGAGCGGGCCGAGCAGCGGCAGGATTCAGGGCGAGCCCTCGACTTCGGTCGAGGGCTTCGTCATTTCACGGCCTTCGTTCTAGGATTGCACCGTCTTCACCAACCCCGCGGCGCGCCTCGCGCGCACCCGCGCGTCCTCCACGTCACCACCCCAGGCGAGTGCTACGCCCATCCGCCGCCGCGTGAACGATTCCGGTTTCCCGAAGAGCCTCAGATCGGTCCGCGGCACGC
>JANMQV010000069.1:0-4414 GCA_031370645.1 Candidatus Eiseniibacteriota bacterium
CATTCCCGTTGCGAAGGACGAGTTCGTCTACGACAAGGCGTTCTCTCGGCTCAAGTTCAGGATGGCGTCGTCGGGCGCGATCGAATCGGTCGTTGCCATCTCACGCGGAGAGCCGACGCAGACGGGGAAGCGCGTCGCGGATGCTCCCGCCACACGCAACGAGATCACGCTCGCCGAGGAGAAGCTCGACAGGATGCTCGGCGTCTACGAGCTCGAGCCTGGCTTCCAGTTCACGATCACACGTGATGGGACGCAGCTCTTCATGCAGGCGACGGGACAGGGTCTCGCCGAGGCTTTCGCCGAGTCGGAGACGAAGTTCTTCTTCAAGGTCGTCGACGCGCAGATCGAGTTCGCGATAGGCGATGACGGCCGCGCCTCGGTGCTGACGCTCTTCCAAGGCGGAGGCTCCATGCCGGCGAAGAGGGTGAAGTAGGGGAGGTAAGGCAATAGGAGAAGCCCCAGGCGGATGAGCCTCCTGGGCTTCCTTCTTCGGGTAGCCGGCCGCTACTCGACGTTTGGGATCCTCACGATGCTGCCCCTCGCCTGCGGGTCATTCGGGTCCTTCACGACAGTGACGTACAGGTCCGTCCCGCCGGGGCCGAACTCCACATTGGTGGTGCCGTCGCCCGCGGCGATCGGGAATACGTGCAGCAACGTGCCGTCGGGAGCGATCTTCAGGACCTTCCCGCCGAACCACTGGGCGACGTACAGGTTGCCCCTGCCGTCGATCTTCATGCTGTCCGGTCCCAGCCACCACGAGTCGTTCTTGTTCGGCGTTAGGAGATTCAGCAGGGCGAAATTCGCACGCTGACCCAGGGAGCCGTCGCCATTGACAGCAAACTTCAGGATGCAGTTCCCGACGGTCTCGCTGACGTAGAGCGTCTTCTGGTCCGGAGAGATGCCAATGCCGTTGGCATAGTTGAGGTCGTTCGCAACCTCGGCCCACTGCCGCCCGCCCGGCGCAAGGTAAAGGATTCTGCCGGCCACCGCGGTCGGAACGCTCTGATAGGGTCCGAACACGGTGGCATACGCGCCCCCGCTCGCCGTGACCACGATATCGTTGATGCCGCCATCGAACTTGCTGCCCTTTTCATCGGCGTCCCACCGGCGCAACTGGTTGCCCTTCATGTCGAGTTCGAGGATTGCGCCGTGCTCGTCGGTGCACGCGAGCAAGAAGGTCTTCTGCTTGGTGAACGCGAGGCCATTGTGGCTGCAGCCCGGCAGCGAGTTCAGAACGGTGGTGGTCTTGCCGTCCCACTTCGAGAGCGTGCCGGATATCCATGCCACGTAGTAGAGACTCCCGTCCACGAACAGCGGTCCTTCGGGCCCGAGCACGTCACTCACGACGGCCACCTCTGCGGCCCGTACCGCAGCCGCGGTGAGAAACAAGCCGACAGCGATGCAGATGAACCCACGGAATCTCATTCTCGATCCTTTCGCGGTGACGCCTGCCTGGAGAGACGATGGGACTATGAATCCAATATACCCAGCCCGGCGGGTCCCGGGAAGGTCCGGAGGGCCGAGCGATGCCCGCGAGGTCATCGACCACGGCGTGGTCGGGGTGACGTTATGGCAACGCTCACGCGGGCGTTAGCGGGAAAGAGGCCGGTCCTCGAAGTAGTGTCGGGACAAAGTAATCCGAGAAGCCCCAGGCGGATGCCCCTCCTGGGGCTTCCTCTTTGGGGTGGCTAACGGTGGCCAACACTTGCCAGGAATGGCCAACCTGACCGTAGCCACGACCGTAGCCAGCGACTCGACCTGAAACAGCCTTCCCCCTCGTTCCCTCGTGACGCGAGAGGCTCGTCCCGGCTAGAGTTGCGCCCCATGGCACTAACCCCAGGCACCCGCATTGGCCCCTACGAGGTGCTCGGTCTGCTTGGTGCGGGCGGGATGGGCGAGGTATGGCGCGCGCGCGACTCCCGGCTCGGGCGCGATGTCGCCATCAAGACCCTCGCCACCGAGCTCTCGCGCGACCCCGAACTTCTGGCTCGGCTCAAGCGCGAAGCCCGACTGCTGGCCTCACTCCGTCATCCGGGCATCAACACCATCTACGGCCTCGAGGAGATAGACGGCCAGCGCTACCTGGTGCTCGAATGCGTGGATGGGCCGACGCTGGCGGAGCGGCTGGAAAAGGGGCCGCTGCCGCTCGAGGAGGCGCTCGACGTATGCCGGCAAGTCGCGGCGGCGATGGAGGCGGCCCACGAGAGCGGAGTGATCCACCGCGACCTCAAGCCTTCGAACGTGAAGCTGTCTTTGGGCGGCGACGTGAAGGTGTTGGACTTCGGGATCGGAAAGGCCGCGGTGCCTCCGGGATTCGCCGGAGATGCGACCCGAACCCGGGCACTGACCGCGGAGGGGACGACCCCGGGAGCGATCGTGGGGACGGCGCCATACATGAGCCCGGAACAGGCGTTGGGAGAGGTCGTGGATCGGCGCACCGACATCTGGTCGTTCGGGTGCCTGCTGTACGAGTGTCTGACCGGGCGGCAGACGTTTGGGGGACAGGGGTTTTCGGCCACGGTGGCGCGGGTTCTGGAGCGGGAGCCGGAGTGGGAGGCGCTGCCGGAGAAAACGCCGGCGTCGGTGCGAGCGCTGCTGCACCAATGCTTGATCAAGAACCCGAAGAAGCGATTGCGTGACATCGGCGACGCGCGCCTCGAGCTCGAGAGAGTGATTCACGGCGGGGGCGAGTCTGGAGGCGATGTCGGAGCGCATGCGGCCGACGCCGCTCACCTGCCCACGAGGGCGGCCTCATTGCTTTCCAGCCGCTTGTTCCGCCGACTAGGAGTGATCGCGGTCTTCGGTTTGATTGCGCTGGTCCTCGTTTGGGGCGGGATCAGCCTGCGTGGTCCGAAGAAGACGGCCACGCAACCAAGCGCCGACATCGTGGCCCTTGTTGTCCTGCCGCTCAGGAACCTCTCCGGCGATCCTAGCCAGGACTACGCGGCCAACGGAATCACGGAATCCCTAATGGCTGCCTTGGCGAAGACGCCCGGTCTCCTCGTCTTGGATCGCAACAGCGTCTCAGGCTACCAGGGGCATCCGATCGACCCGAAACAAATCGGTCGCGAGCTGGGCGCACAGTATCTGCTCGACGGGAGTTTCCAGCGCACCGGTGACCACCTGCGGGTGAGTGCCCGGCTCGTCGAGACCAGCACAGCGCGGTCGCTCTGGACGGACCAGGTCGATCAGAAGACGAACGATCTTTTCGCTCTGCAAGACGAATTCGCCGGACGGGTCGCGACCGCCCTACGGTCGGTCCTTCCGGCACGAGCCGAGACCTCGATGGCCGAGCGGCGCCCTGCGGGCCCGCCGACACAGAATTCCGAAGCCTACGACCTCTTCCTCAAGGCAGGCTACCTCAGTAGTAGGGACACCCGAGATAGCCGGCAGGAAGCACACGAGTTGCTTCTGCGTGCCGTTGCCCTCGATCCCGGATTTGCCGCGGCGCACGCTCGCCTGGGCTTCATAGCCGCGCATCAGTATTTCTACGACGAGCCCAGGGCAGAATGGGAGCAGCAGGCGTTCGTTTCGATCGAGAAGGCCCTGGCGCTGGACCCGCGGCAGGCACAGGCGTACGTGGCGCGAGCGAAGCTGGTGTGGAGCCTGCCGAAGGGCTTCCAGCACGAGGCCGCGATGCGCGACCTATTGCATGCAATCGAGCTCGAGCCCCAATCCATGTCCGCTCACCACTGGTTAGGAATCGTGACGCTGCACCTGGGTCTCTACGAGCGGTCGGCCTCGGAGTTCCGCGTGGTGCTGCGGCTGGATCCTACGAACAACTTCGCGCCAGGTTACCTGGCCTGGATCGATTGCGAGCTCGGGCGACCAGAGCTGGCACTACGGGCTTACGAGCGCAACCCCAAGCTCGCCTTTGGGCCAGATGAAGCGCTGCTTCTGCTGGGTCGACTCGATGAGGCTAGGCGACGCATCGAGGCGGAGCTTGCCACGGCACCTGACGATGGCGGCAACCTGGCCCGGTACGCGCTGGTGCTGGCAAAGGCCGGCGATGTCGCCAAAGCCGAGACGATGCTGCGACGAGCGGCAAAGCACCTGCCCAATCTAGGGCACATCCATCACCCTGAGTATGACCTCGCGCGCGCTTGTACGGTCCTGGGCCGCAAGCCCGAGGCGCTCGCCTGGCTGGAGCGGACGGCCCGCGATGGGATGCCGAATCACACTCTCTTCGCGACCGATCCATATCTGACCAGCCTCAGGGGCTACTCTGCCTTCGAGGAGTTCATCGGGCGCGTGAAGATCCAGCACGACTACTATCTCGCTCTGGTCGAAGGCCGTGAGTAGTCTAGCCGCCGGAGGGTGGCCCTCAGCGGTCGCGGGCGAGGCATGGAGGCGCGATTTCCGCGTTTGCGCTCTCCGCCAACCGCGCTATACTCAATCACTTGCGGGGGCGGCA
>JANMQV010000079.1:0-1706 GCA_031370645.1 Candidatus Eiseniibacteriota bacterium
AAAGGCGATCAGGGGCCAGTCCCCTTCCCGTCCACTCGCGTAGACGTAGTGGTAGGCACCGAAGCCGACGATGCTCGTCCCCCACATCTTCGCGGGGGCCTTTGTGGCGGCCCTCATGATCGCCAAGACGGTCCGGCAATCGCGGCGGCGGCCTGCGTCCGTTACCGCGGCAAGGAACTCCGAAACGCTCTTCTTGGTCGGCTTTGTCTTCGGTTCGGATTTCGGCATCTGGCCCTCCCGCCGCGCTATTCCGGCCCGGGCGCTACTCCGCTTCCGGCGCTACTCGGATTCTGAAATCTTGAGATAGTCGAACTCGGAATCGGTAATCCATGTCGAGCCGTCGAAGGAGTGTTGCTCGAGGAAGCGGTACCCCTCTTCGTGGGGCGTCATGACGTCCCGCATCGAAGCGGCCGCTCCGTCGATCATCGCCGAACCGGAGAATGTCCACACACCGCCTTCGTAATCGCCTCGCTGGCGCTTCACCGTGCCCGAACTCTCGATGCCGAAATAGAGGAAGCAGCGCTCCTCGGCCGACCAGGTGATGATGCTCATGTGGCGCGACACCGCTTCGCCGTCCTGGGAAGTGGCGTAGCAAACCAAATGATGGCCTCCCGGGAAGAGCTCGCAGACTTCGGTGAACGACTCCTCCAGGTCGCGAATCGTCCAGCGCCCTTCAAGGGAGCGAAGCGCCTCGCGAACCGCGATCGAGGGAGATGCTTCGCCTCCCTCCGTTTCATTCGTCGTCATGGCGGGCCACCCTTTCCCAAGTCAAGATTCGAACGATCGGTTCCCCGTCCGGAGTCGTTGTTTCGAGTTCGATGATGAGCCGAGTTCCCTCTACGACCAACCGGCGCGTGAGCACGCGGCCGACGTCGCCGGGCGACAGCGATCCGAGCAGGGTTTGTGTCACGTCTCCCGTCGCGTCGTTCACGCCATAGGCGCCGAAGTAGGCGTCGTACCCTCCCACGGCGCTGCTGTTGTTCGCCCCAACGACGCCGGGCACGGTCGGCGCGGCGGCGGAAGCCACCGTGCGATCGCGTCTCATGAACTGCGCCGCGAAATTTCCCGCCGCGTCGTAGACGAGGATTCCGAGGGGATCGGCGCCGAGATGTGGGTCGACCCGACGACTTCCATCGCGCGCGCGATCCTCGCGCGTGCGGAGGAGCCAGGTTCCAACGAGGCGCTCGGAGAGTGTTCCGGAGCTGGGGATGGGAGAAGAGTGTCCACCGGCAGTTGAGGCGGGAAGCGGCACGACGTAAACGTCGGCCTGTTGTCCGCGCAGTTCGATGCGGCGATCGACCGACCCGCCAAGGCGAAGCGCCAAGCGAATCGATGCCGCGTTTTCGGGTTGGATGAGGGCGATCACGCGTTCGAGCCCGAGGAGGGCACGCCCGCGCGCCAAGACCGCGGTGGCGGCTTCGGTGGCATAACCCCGGCCCCACACGTCCCGCCGGAGGAGCCAACCGATCTCCTCCTGCGGCCACCCTTCCGGGAAGAAGTAGCCGACGCGCCCCACGAGGCGGCCGGTCGCCTTCTCTTCGACGGCCCAGAGTCCGTAGCCGCGGAGATTCCAATGCCCCGACATGGCCGCCAGCGATCGCCATGCGTCTTCGCGGTTCAGCGGCTTCCCGTCGCCGATGTGCTTCATCACTTCGGGGTCGCCGACGCACGCGGCGTAGTCGTCGAGATCCGACGCTCGAAACATC